>NZ_JAVCWM010000002.1:0-499940 GCF_030846495.1 Massilia scottii
GGCGCCGCCTGGGAGCTGGGCCGCCGGTTCTTTTGCGGCGACCGGCAACATGGTTATCCCTTAGTCGGCCAGCGTTGGGCAGTGTGTTTCACCCGCAAGATTTCGACGGTCGCTTTTCGCACCCGGTAGATCACAATATAATGCGGGTGTACGACCATTTCCCGTGTGCCACGCTTACGCCCGGCCCGGTAGAGTTCCGGACGCTCACGTAACTGAGCGACCTTTTCCAGGATCAGGTCAGCCAGGTGATTAGCGGCAAGCTGGCTATCTTCCGCAATATGCATCACGATATTGATCAGGTCGTTATTCGCTTGCTTTTTCCATTCAAGCTGGAACACGCTTAGTCCTTACGCCCTTGATTGCCGCACGCACGTTGCGCGCCACCTCGTCATGCGGGATTGTTGGACTGGTGTCGTCAATCGCTTCCTGCACTTCCGCCTTGAGCCACTTATCGTAAGCGGCCGCTTCGTGCACCTGCTTCATTGCTGCGGACGTATCCGGCCGCCTTCGGACAGGGAGACTGTCAACTTGCCAGTTCATCGCGTCCACTTCAAAGCGTACGATCCCTAAGCCCTTCAGGTAGCCCACGAGCGTTTCAAACTTGCGAAACACGCGGATCTGTTGACTGCGCTGCGTCGCAAGAGCACGTTCGGTCGTGCCATATTTGACCAGAATGGCCCAGCCGCCAGGTTGGGCCATGACGTGAGCGCTGTACACTGCGCCAGCTTCTGCCAGCTTGGTCAGCGTGGCGTGATCAATCGTTTCGGTTGGCATGCTGAATCTCCTTTTACGTATAGAATGGCGCAGCCGTTAGCTGCTATTCTCTTCGCAAATAGCAGCTAAGTGCAAAAATCTTTTATTTGATTGCGCCCGGTCATACGCCTGGCATCCGTATTTGCGCAGTTTCCCGTCATCCCTGATAACACGCATACCCGACGATGAAAAAAAACCTCACCGCCTTGACCGGATTGTTGCGCAAAGCGGGCGTCCAGTTGCGCAAGAAAGACTACGCCGTCAGCCTTGCCTTTGCCGATGCTGCCCTGCCGCCTTGCGTGGGCTGTATCTTGAACAGGGTAGCGTCGAGGTACAGGACCCGGAACAATCAGGCTCGCTGCGGCTCTACCCTGCGAACCACCGCAACCTGATCCTGTTCGGCGGCTTCGTTGACATGATTGTCAACCTGTGGGGCGGCCGCTGGGAGTTCGGCGAGTATTTCACGGACGCCGAGATTGCTTTTCTCGATGCGAATGTTTTCATCTTCGGCCATGTAAAGAATAGCGAAAACAGTTACACGCACCTGTTCTTCGACCGCGAAGGACGCTTCGGTAGTGTCACGTACGACCAGAACAACTGGAACAGGATGGCCCCGCAAGTGAAGGCCATGCTCAAGGGGAAACTGACAGGCACCGGGAGCCTCGATGCGCTCATGTCGGAACAAATGGATGTGGTGATTGACCGCCTGATCGACCGCGACGACGAAGCGCGCCTCAACATCGACTAGGCGACGCGCTTGTACCACGGCTGGTGTGCAAGCACCGGCCGGTAGCTCGACGCCAGCGTGTCGCCCGGCGACAGTTCCCGGTCGATCCCCAGCACCCCGAACAGCGCCAGGCTGTCGTGGAACAGGCGCAGGGCGCGCTGGCGCAGCAGGGGGCCAAAATCGGCCAGCGCGCGCCGGCATAAGATCAGCTGGAACTCGTTGAACGACGCATCCGTCACCAGGTTGTATTGCGCCCACGTGATGCGGCTGCGCAGCGCCGGCAGCAGCACCGCGCGCTTGCCGCGCACCTCGAAGTAATCGGCCAGGTTGGACGTCCCGCCGCTTTTCAGGTAGTTCTCCTGATACTGCTCCATGCGCTCCATCGGGATGCTGGCCTCGCGCGCTTCGGCCAGCAATTCCTCGTTGGCGACGGTGGCGAAGATCTCGGTCCGATGATCCATCTGCTGCTCGGCCAATAAAATCGCCAGCGACCACGCTTCCTCCGCGTGCGCGCACTCGGCCAGCCACACCTTCGGCACGGCCGACGCGCGCAGGCAGGCGCCCAGCACCTCGCGCGTCTGGCGCACCTGTTCCGGATCGTCGAACAGGCAGGCCGGCCGCACGCTCAGCGCGCGCAGCAGCGCCGCCGCGGCAGCGGCATCGTGCAGCACGCGGTCCTGCAGCAGCGACACCGTGGCCAGATCGCGCTCTTTCATCAACGCCAGCAGCCGGCGCTTCAGGCCCGGACGGTCGTAGGCGCGGAAGTCGAAGCCGTAGTGCTGGAAAACGCCCTCCAGCAGCAGGTCGATTTCCAGCTCCTCGGTTGACTGCATGCCGGCCTGCCTGATTGGGCCGTTCAATGCAGCCACACCCGCATCAGCGACAGCAGCTGGGCCACGTCGACCGGCTTGGTGATGTAGTCCGACGCACCGGCGGCGATGCACTTGTCGCGGTCGCCCTTCATCGCCTTGGCCGTGAGCGTGATGATCGGCAGCGACTTGAACTTCGGTATGCGGCGGATGGCGCGCATGGTGTCGTAGCCGTCCATTTCCGGCATCATGATGTCCATCAGGACGATCTCGATGGTCGGGTCTTTTTCCAGCACCTCGATGCCGTCGCGGCCGTTTTCGGCGAACGACACCTGCATCTGCTGGCGCTCCAGCAGCGACGACAGGGCAAAGATGTTGCGCAAATCATCGTCGACGATCAGTACCTTGCGTCCGGCCAGGCCGCCATCGGCCGCGTGGATCTCTTCCAGCATGCGCCGCTGCAGTTCCGGCAGCGAGGCGTGCGAGCGGTGCAGGAACAGGGCCGTTTCGTCGAGCAGGCGTTCGGGCGAACGCGCATCCTTGATGACGATGGTCTTGGCATAGCGTTTCAGCTTGGTCACTTCCTTGCGGCTCAATTCCTTGGCGGTGTAGATCACGATCGGCAGGTCGCGCAGGGCAGGGTCCTTGCCGATCACGTCGAGCAGGTCGAAACCGCTGATGTCGGGCAGGGTCAGGTCCAGCACCATGCAATCGAAGTGCGAGCCGCGCAGCGCTTCCAGCGCGGCCTCGCCGGTTTCGACGGCCACGATGCGCAGGTCGGCGTCGCCGATCAGCGAGACGATCGAGTCGCGCTGCATCTTCTCGTCGTCGACCACCAGCAGGCTGCGTTTGCCGCCCAGCAGGAACTTCTGGATGCGCGTGAATTCTTCCTGCAGCGCCTCACGTTCGACCGGCTTGCTGATGTACGAAATGGCGCCCTGGCGCAGCGCCCGTTCGCGCTCGCGCAGGCTGGACATCACGTGCACCGGAATATGGCGCGTGCTCGGATCGCGTTTCAGGCGGTCGAGCACCGTGAAGCCATCGATGTCGGGCAGGTCGAGGTCGAGCATGATCGCCGACGGCAGGTAATCGCGCGCCAGCGACAGCGCCGAATCGCCCTGGTGCGTGACGATCGCCTTGAAGTTCTTCTCGCGCGCGAACTCCATGACGTCCTTGGCGAAGCTTTCGTCGTCCTCGATGATCAGTACCGACGGGTCGCCCGGGGCGATCAGGCCGCGGTCGTCCAGCACCGACGCGTATTCGACCAGCTGCGCTTGCGACGCGGCCGGATCGGCGTGGATGGTGCTGCTGTCGTATGGCGTGACCGTGCTGGCATACACCACGGTCGATGGCGGCGGCGCCAGGCGCGCAGGCTGCGGCTGGCGCGCCTGGTCGTAGTTGATGAAGCCGGCCCGGTTGTAAGGCAGGAACAGGGTAAAGGTGGAACCGGCGTTGACCACCGATTCGACCCGGATCTCGCCGCCCAGCAGGCGCGCCAGTTCGCGCGAAATCGACAGGCCAAGGCCGGTGCCGCCATACTTGCGGGCGGTCGAGCCGTCGGCCTGCTGGAACGCTTCGAAAATGAGCTGCAGCTTGTCGGCCGCGATACCCACGCCGGTGTCGCGCACCGAGAACGCCAGCACCGCGTCGGCATGCACCAGGTTCGGATGGTCGCTGGTCCAGCCGCTCGTCACCAGCGAGATTTCGAGGGCGACTTCGCCGTGGCTGGTGAACTTGAAGGCGTTCGACAGCAGGTTTTTGAGCACCTGCTGCAGTCGCGTGGTGTCGGTCATCACGGCGGTTGGCAGGGCGTCCGCCAGCAGCACCGTGAAGCCCAGGTGCTTCGCTTCGGCCATGTGGCGGAAGGTGCGGTCGACGTAGTTGCGCAGGTTCGAGAAGCGGTATTCCGACACATCGAGTGTCACGGTTCCGGATTCGATCTTGGACAGGTCGAGAATGTCATTAATCAGAGTCAGCAAGTCCGATCCGGAACCGTGGATCGTCTTTGCGAACTCTACTTGCTTTCCCGAGAGGTTGCCCTCAGGGTTATCCGACAGCTGCTGCGCCAGAATGAGCAGGGAGTTGAGCGGGGTGCGCAGCTCGTGCGACATATTCGCGAGGAACTCGGATTTGTACTTGGACGACAGTGCCAGCTGGGTCGCTTTTTCTTCCAGCGCCAGCTTGGCCTGTTCCACCTCGCGGTTCTTGCGTTCCACCTCGATGTTCTGTTCGGACAGCAGGCGCGCCTTTTCGGCCAGTTCCTGGTTGGTCTGCTGCAGTTCCTGCGCCAGCGACTGGGACTGGGTCAGCAGCGATTCGGTCCGGCTGTTCGCTTCGATCGTGTTGAGCACCACGCCGATCGATTCCATCAGCTGGTCGAGGAAGGAGAGGTGGGTTTCGGTGAAGCGGTCGAGCGAAGCGATTTCGATCACGGCCTTGACCTGCTGCTCGAACAGGATCGGCAGCACCACGATATTGGTCGGCGGCGCCGCGCCCAGGCCCGACGAGACCACGATATAGTCGCGCGGTACGTCGGTCAGCCAGATGCGGCTTTTCTCCACCGCGCACTGGCCGACCAGGCCTTCGCCCGGCAGGAAGGAGGTGGCCAGCTTGCGGCTGGAACGGTAGCCGTAGCTGGCGATCATGCGCAGGCGCGCGTCGAGCTCCTGCGAATCCATCATGTAGAACACGCCGTGGTGGGCCGATACGAGCGGCGCCAGTTCGGACAGGATCAGTTTTGTGACCGCCTGCAAATCGCGCTGGCCTTGCAGCAGGCGCGTAAAGCGCGCCAGGTTGGTCTTGAGCCAATCCTGCTGCGCGTTTTTCTGCGTGGTTTCTTTCAGGTTGCGGATCATCTCGTTGATGTTGTCCTTCAGGTAGGACACCTCGCCGCGCGCTTCCACCTGAATCGAACGCGACAAGTCGCCGCGCGTCACGGCGGTCGCCACCTCGGCAATCGCGCGCACCTGGTTGGTGAGGTTTGCCGCCAGCTGGTTGACGTTCTCGGTCAAATCCTTCCACGTGCCGGCCACGCCGGACACATTGGCCTGGCCGCCCAGCTTGCCCTCCGTACCCACTTCGCGCGCCACCCGCGTCACTTCCGACGCGAACGAGGACAATTGATCCACCATCACGTTGATGGTGTCTTTCAGTTCCAGGATCTCGCCCTTCACGTCCACCGTGATCTTCTTGGACAGGTCGCCGCGCGCCACGGCGGTGGTCACCGCCGCGATGTTCCTCACCTGGCCGGTCAGATTGGACGCCATGAAGTTCACGTTATCGGTCAAGTCCTTCCAGGTGCCGCCCACGCCCGGCACGTACGCCTGGCCGCCCAGCTTACCTTCGGTACCCACCTCGCGCGCCACGCGCGTGACTTCCGATGCGAAGGAAGACAATTGGTCCACCATCACGTTAATCGTGTTTTTCAGTTCGAGAATTTCGCCCTTGACGTCCACCGTGATCTTCTTGGACAGGTCGCCGTTCGCCACCGCGGTCGTCACGTCGGCGATGTTGCGCACCTGGCCGGTGAGGTTACCCGCCATCGAGTTCACGCCGTCGGTCAAGTCTTTCCACGTGCCCGCCACGCCGGGCACGTTGGCCTGGCCGCCCAGCTTACCTTCGGTACCCACCTCGCGCGCCACGCGCGTCACTTCCGAGGCAAAGGAGTTCAGCTGGTCGACCATCACGTTGATGGTGTTTTTCAGCTCCAGGATCTCGCCCTTGACGTCCACCGTGATCTTCTTGGACAAGTCGCCGTTCGCCACCGCGGTCGTCACGTCGGCGATGTTGCGCACCTGGCCGGTGAGGTTACCCGCCATCGAGTTGACCGAGTCGGTCAAGTCCTTCCAGGTACCGGCCACGCCTTTCACCTGCGCCTGGCCGCCCAGCTTGCCTTCGGTACCCACTTCGCGCGCCACCCGCGTGACTTCCGAGGCGAAGGAGGACAACTGGTCCACCATCACGTTAATCGTGTTTTTAAGTTCGAGAATTTCCCCCTTCACGTCCACAGTGATCTTCTTGGACAGGTCGCCATTCGCCACCGCGGTCGTCACCGCCGCGATGTTCCTCACCTGGCCGGTCAGGTTGGACGCCATGAAGTTCACGTTATCGGTCAAGTCCTTCCAGGTGCCGCCCACCCCCGGCACGTACGCCTGGCCGCCCAGTTTTCCTTCGGTCCCCACTTCGCGCGCCACGCGTGTCACTTCCGAGGCGAAGGAGCGCAGCTGGTCCACCATGACGTTGATGGTGTCCTTCAGCTGCAGGATCTCGCCGCGCACGTCCACCGTGATTTTCTTGGACAAGTCGCCGTTGGCCACCGCGGTGGTCACCTCGGCGATGTTGCGCACCTGCGAGGTCAGGTTACCCGCCATCGAGTTGACCGAGTCGGTCAAGTCCTTCCAGGTGCCGGCCACGCCTTTTACCTGCGCCTGGCCGCCGAGCTTACCCTCGGTACCCACTTCGCGCGCCACGCGCGTGACTTCCGACGAAAACGAGGACAGCTGCTCGACCATGGTGTTGGCGGTGGTGGCCGCGCGCAGGTACTGGCCCTTGAGCGGATGGCCGTCCACTTCCAGCGCCATGGTCTGCGACAGGTCGCCCTTGGCCACCGCGCCGATGACGCGCGCCATTTCGGTGGTCGGGCGCACCAGGTCGTCGATCAGGGTGTTGACGGAGCTGATGATGGTGGCCCAGCCGCCCACCACGTTGGGGACCGAGGCGCGCTGGGTCAGGCGGCCTTCGCGGCCCACCACGCGCGAGACGTCGGTCACCGCCTGCACCATTTTTTCCTTGGTCTCGATGATCTCGTTGAGCGTGTCGGCGATCTTGCCCGACATGCCGCTCCAGTCGGATGGCATGCGCGCCGTGAAGTCGCCTTTCTTGAGCGCCATCAGGGTCGATAGCAGGAGCTTGATGTCCAGTTCCTCGGCCAGGTCGGTCATGTTGTTCATCGGCTTAGTCCTCGTTTTTTGGGAGTTGAAGGAGCGGCCCGATTCGGATTCGGGCTCGTTGTCTGGTCGGTCTTGCATTGGTCCCGCAGCAGCGCCAGCATGGCCGGCGCGTGCAGGGGAGGGCTCAGCAGTTCGCCCTGGAATTCGTCGCAGCCGAGCGACTGCAGGACGGACAGCTGTTCTTCCGTATGCACGCCTTGGGCCAGCACGCGCAGGCCGAGCGCGCGCCCCAGGTGGACGATGGCGGCGGCCATGTCGGTGCCGCCGTCCACGCCAATGGCGCGTACAAAGGCACGGTCGATTTTCATGGCATCGAGCGGCAGTTCGCGCAGCATGGCCAGGGCCGCGCCGGCGCTGCCGAAGTCGTCGACCGTCAGGCGCACGCCGGCCGCTTTCAACTGGCGCAGCACGGCGACATTGTCGCGCGTGTTGAGCAGCAGGTGCTCGGGAATTTCCAGCTCCAGCCAGCCGGGCGGCAGCTTGCAGGTGCGCAGATGCGCCAGCACGCGCGCGGCCAGCTCGGGACGGATTTGCAGCAGTGCCAGGTCGACCGCCATGACCACCTCCGGCGGCGGCGCCGGCTGCGCGCGCCAGGCGGCGGCCTGGCTGCAGGCGGCGCCCAGCATCCATTCGCACACCTGTTCGAGCAGCAGGCGGTCGGCCACGTCGGGCAGGAAGCTGGACGCGGCAATCAGCCCGTGGCGCGGATGGCGCCAGTACAGCAGCGCTTCGAGTGCGCACACGGCGCCGTCGGGCAGGGCGGCGCGCGGCTGGAACAGCAGCTCGAACTCCTTGCGTTCGAGCGCCGCGTGCAGCTCGGCCACCCACTGGGCGCGCTCGCGCTCGCGCGTGTTGAGCTCTTCGCGGAAAAATTCGATGCTGCCGCGCCGGTGCTGCTTGGCGTGGTACATGGCCGTGTCGGCGTTTTTCATCAGCTGCGAGGCGCTGTTCGCATCCTGCGGATACAGGCCGATGCCGATGCTGGTCGAGGTGGCGATGCGCTGGCCGTTGATCTCGAACGGGCGGCTGTGCGCCTGCTCGATCTTGCGTGCCACCCGGGCCGCGTTGGCGGGGGCGCCGCGGCCTTCGAGCAGCACCACGAATTCGTCGCCGCCCAGGCGCGCCACCACGTCCGACACGCGCACCGCCGCCAGCAGGCGCGCCGCCACCTGGCGCAGCAATTCGTCGCCCACCTCGTGGCCGAGCGAATCGTTGATCTGCTTGAAGCGGTCCAGGTCGAGGAACAGCAGGGCGAATTCGCCCTGGTGGCGGTCGGCCGTGGCCACGGCGTGTTCGAGTTGGGCGATCAGCGAGCGGCGGTTGACCAGGTTGGTCAGCGGGTCGCGGATCGACAGTGCCTGCGCGCGTTCTTCGGCCACCTTGCGCTCGGCCACTTCCTGTTCGAGGGCGCGGTTGATGCGTTCGAGGTCCTGCACGCGCTGCACGCGCAGATCCTGGTTGAGCAGCGACAGTTCGCGCGTCTTGGCCTGCAGTTCGAGGTTCTTGCGGGTCAGGTCGACGAAGACCGCCACCTTGGTTTGCAGTACCTGCGGGATTACCGGTGTAAACAGATAGTCGGCCGCGCCCTTGCTGTAGGCTTGCAGCCGATGGCGCTCGTCGCCGTAATGGGCGGTGATGAAAATGATCGGCACCGCGCTGGTGCGGGGGTGCGAATGGATGGCCTCGGCAGTCTCGAACCCATCCATGCCGGGCATGTTGGCGTCGAGCAGGATCACCGCAAAATCGTGGGTCAGCACCATGCGCAGCGCATCATGGCCGGACGTGGCGGTGAGCAGTTTGTAATGCTGCGCAAGCGCCGCCCCGGTCAGCAGGCTTTCGAGCGCGAGCAGGCTGGCTGCATCATCGTTGACGAGTAAGACTTTCGGAATGATCTGCACGGTGCGGTGGGTCTGGTTGGAAATGGCTGCCGATCACATTGTTTACTACGGAACAGCAACTGTATACCAGTGCGCCAACCAGGCAAGCACCGGCGCCGCGCGTGGCCAGGGGCGAGAAAAACGTGCAACTTACCCGTTTCGCATGGCCCCATAACAGAAAGTGGCCAGAGACTACCCGAGAATAAATTTCCATGACGCACAATTCATTGTGCTCAGGGTCCATGTTGTGATTGCGCGACGGGTTTGGCCTTGCCGCGCAAGTCAACCCGACGTAACTATTAGTTTCATTTCCAAAGGGAATTGTCCGTACAACTTGTCCAACACAAGGGTGCGGAAAAGCCTAAAATACTGACAAATAGTTACATTTGCAGGACTTTTAATTTGCGCGAGCATACCTTCTAGTGTCAGTACGGGATATTTGTGTAAAATAGGCAACAAAAGGGAGTGACGGCAATGGTGAAAATGGGACAACTGATGACGCTGTTAAAAAGCGACCAGGAGAATGGCTGGAGTTCCGCCCTGTTTTCGCTGGCCCACGACCAGGGATTCGACCAGGTGCTGTATGGCGCCGTTGGCTCCAAGCATGTGAAACTGGAGACGGCTTTCCTGCATAGCAATTACGCGGCCGCATGGCGCAGCCGCTACGACGCCGACAAGCTCCACTACGTGGACCCGACGGTCGCCCATTGCATGACCAGCTCGCTTCCCATCGTGTGGGAACCGGATACCTTCCACGCCCCCGGCCAGCGCGAGATGTACGAGGAAGCCTGCGGCTACGGCATCCGTTCCGGCATCACTTTCCCCATCCACGGGCCGAGCGGCGAATTCGGCGTGGTCAGTTTTGCGTCCGATGCGCCGCCCAACGGCGAGTTCGACAGCACCATCAGCCAACTGATGCCGTCGTTATCGCTGATCCGCGACTATGCCTTCGAGTCCTCGCTCAAATTCGTCGCGCCCAAGCCTGGCGCCGAGCCGATTCCCCGCCTCACCAAGCGCGAACTCGAAGTGCTCAACTGGGTCATGGTTGGCAAATCGTCGTGGGAAATCTCCAAGATCGTGCTCTGCTCCGAGGCGACCGTGAATTTTCACATCGGCAACATCCGCGTGAAATTCAATGTCAACACCCGGCAGCAGGCACTGGTCAAGGCCATCAGCCTGGGCATCATCAGCCCGGAAGATCCCCATCGCTGAGCTTGCCCTTGACATACAGCTTGACTAAAATTGCCACCGGCGCCGGGATGCCCAGGCCGGTTTCAAAGCGGCTGCCGCTGGATTGGGTGACGCCGAAGCGTCCCCAGAACTTTTCCTGGCTCTCGCGCTTGCTGATCCTGAAGCGTTTTAATTCGCTGTGGGGCGTGCTGGCCATGCTGCCTGCCTGTGCGGCGCCGCTATCGTGATCGACCTCGCCGCGCTGTTCTGCCACGGCCGTCGTCTGGTAATTGAAATCCTGAGCCATACCGTTTCCTCGCAAACAAAAGGGCAGTATTCCATTCACTGTGCTTACGGGCCACCTAGCAACTCTACTAGTTATGTCAATGACTTTTTTGCATGATTCTTCATGCAAGTTGCATAACTTTTATAAAGCGAGGTACCTAAGATGGCTCTGCATATTCGAATCGCTGCACGGCGCGAATTTAAATCGCGTGACCTGTGGGAGATGCATACACTGCGCGCCAAGGTCTTTAAAGACCGGCTCGGCTGGGAAGTGCCGATCATGAGCGGCATGGAGATCGATGGCTACGATGCCCTCGAACCGCTCTACATGATGATCCGTGAACCGGGCGGAGGGGCCTTGCGCGGCTGCTGGCGCCTTTTGCCGACCGAAGGCCCGTACATGCTCAAGGATTCATTTGCGCAGCTCCTGCACGGCCAGGATGCCCCTCAGAATGAACGCATTTGGGAATTGTCGCGCTTTGCCATCGAAACCGATGGCAACCAGAATTTCGGTTTTTCCGACATTACGATGGAATCGATCGGCGAAATCATCAGCCACGGCCATCACGCCGGGCTGGACCAGTACGTAACCGTCACCACCACCGCCATCGAGCGCCTGCTGCGCCGTGCCGGGGTGCTCACCACGCGCTTCGGCGACCCGGTGCAGATCGGGGTCGAGCGCGCCGTGGCCCTGTATATCGACATCGCCGGCACCTACGAAGCGATGTTCGAGTCGCGCCTGGCGTCCTGAGCGGCCCCCGCCAGCTCAGTCGGCCGGGGCCGGGGGGAAGGTGGCGATGCGCGCCGCCAGGGTGCGCCAGGCGGGCAGGGCGGCTTGCAGCTGGGCATGGGCCTGGCCGCTCACGCCGGGGCCGGCCAGCAGCACGTTTTTCAGTTCATCGAGCTCGGCGCGCAGGGCGCGGGTGCCGGCCGCCACGGTGCGGATGCCGGCGCCGATCCGGTCCATGCCGCTCAGATAGGCGGACAGGGTCGGCAGCAAGCCCTGCAGATAGGCGGCCTCGGCCATCATGGCGCTTTGCCCGTTCCGGATATGGTCGAGCTGGCGCATCACGCTGTCGAGCGCGCCGCTATGCAGGCTGATATCGTTGCGCGCTTCCTCCGCCTCCGGCCCGAGCAGCCAGTGGCTGTGGCGGCGCGCGCGCGCCTCGGCCAGTTTTCCCTGCAATGTATTGACCTGTTGCGCCAGGATGAAGGCGTGCACGTGGTCGGCCTGCAGGCGCTGGGTGACCAGTACCGTATCCGTTTCCAGGTCGGCCGAAGCGCGTGCCATTTGCGCCAGGTAACTGCCGACATCCTGGTCGATCGTGTCCAGCGCCTGGCTGGGAGCGGCCAGGCGCCGCGCCAGGCCGTCGATCAGGCGTACCGCGCCCGCGCCGCCGTCCGAGGGTCGGCCGTGGAACATGTTCAGCAGCGCCGCGGCCAGCGGCGCGGCGTCCTGCGCCAGCAAGCTTTCGCCCAGGTAGCGCAGGCCGTCGAGCGCGGCGTGCAGGCCGGGCCGGCTGCGCGTGGCCCAGGCGGCGGCCAGGGTTTTGACCATGAACAGGTAATGGGTGACCATCGGCCGCACGGCGCCGGCGCGCTCGGGCAACTGGGCGATGCGCTGCGAGAGGCTGTCGATGTCGGCGGACAGTTCAAGGATGATGCCCGCGCCGAGTCCGATGCCGGGACTCCAGAACCTGCCGCCGCCGATGATGCGCGGGGCGCTCTCTCGCAACACCGCCGGCTGGGCGGGGGAAACCTGGGGGGATAGTGAGGCGAGGTGTTCCATGGTGATGTTTCCAGTCATGGTTCGGGTTGATCGGCAGGTAGATGAGTTCGCTTGATGAACTATTACAAACCGGACAACGGGGCCGGGGTAGCTGGCAGAAATAGCAGGTCGGGGAGGGTGGAAATGGGGGCGGGAAGGGCGTGGCGCGGCGCCGGGAATGGCGAAGGGAAAGGAACTTTTACGGGAACGTTTGCGCTATTCGATATTCCAGGTGGATTTTTTTGGCGGGGATACGACATCTTCCCCGCCGGTATTGCCACCGGCGGAACCGGCGGGGACGGCGGGCGCTTTCCTTAACGCAACTGCTCAAGCAAAAATGTATACGTCAGCGCCCACATCTGCGCCTGCTGGTCGTTATTGGCCGCGCCGGCGTGTCCGCCCTCCAGGTTTTCCCAATACAGCACGTCATGCCCCTGCGCTTCCATCAGGGCCACCATCTTGCGCGCGTGTCCAGGGTGCACCCGGTCATCCCGGGTCGAGGTGGTCAGCAGCACGCGCGGATAGCGCTTGTCGCTAAATACATTGTGATACGGCGAGTAGCGCTGGATATATTCCCACTCGTGCGCCAGCTCCGGATCGCCATATTCGCCCATCCACGAGGCCCCCGCCAGCAGCTTGTGGTAGCGCCGCATGTCCAGCAGCGGCACCTGGCACACCACCGCGTTGAACAGATCCGGGCGCTGCGTCATCGCCGCCCCCACCAGCAAGCCCCCATTGCTGCCGCCCATGATGCCCAGGTGCGGCGGACTGCTGACCTTGCGCTCGATTAAATCTTGCGCAACGGCGATGAAATCATCGAAGGCGCGCTGGCGCTGGTCCTTGAGCGCCGCCTGGTGCCAGCGCGGCCCGAATTCGCCGCCGCCGCGGATATTGGCCAGCACATACACGCCGCCGCGCGCCAGCCACGCTTCCCCGGTCACGCCGCTGTAAAACGGCTTCATCGAAATTTCGAAGCCGCCATATCCGTACAGAACGGTCGGATTCCTGCCATCCATGCGCGTCTTGCGGTCCATGACCACGAAATACGGTACCCGCGTGCCATCTTTCGAGACCGCCTCGAATTGCCTGACGATATACGGCTTGGCCGAGAAAAAGACCGGCATCGCCTTGAGCGCCTGGCGCCGGTCGCTGCCCACCTGGCACAGGTAAAGACTGGTCGGCGTCAAGAAATCGCTTACGGTCAGGAAATACTGATCCGACCCCGCCGGATCGAGCGCGCTCACCTCCAGCGCGCCGAATGCCGGGGCCGTCACCTCGCGCCGCTGCCACTGGCCGCGCACATGGCGCAGTTCGGCGATGCGGTTTTTCACCTTGTCCAGTTCCGTGAGCAGCAGGGCGTTGGCCGTCATGGCCACGCCGTCGAGCGAACTGGTGGCGCTCGGGGTAAACAATACGGCGAAATCGCGCTCCCCCTGCATGAATCGGGCAAAATCGGCCGCCACCAGCGCCCCTTGCGGATACCTGCGCCCGCCCACCTGCCAGTCGGAGCGCAGTTCGATGACAAGCTGGTCGCGCACCGTGTAGGCATTGGCGTCGTCCGGCTTGTCGATGCGGGTGAGCGCCGCACCGCTGCGCAGAAACAGCTCGCTGCTGTAAAAACCGATCTGGCGCTCCACGAACTCGTGCTCGAAGCCGGGCGTGAACACCTTGTAGGCCGACACGCTCAGGTCATCCGCGCGCGCCTCGAACAGCATGCTGGCCTCGGCCAGGGGCGTGCCGCGCCGCCACTCCTTGACGATGCGCGGATAGCCCGACGCCGTCATGCTGCCGGGGCCGAAGTCGGTAGCCACGGCCAGCCGGCCGGCATCGAGCCAGCGCACGCTGCCTTTCGATTCGGGCAGGGCAAAGCCATCGGCCACGAAGGTCAGAGTGCCAAGGTCGAATTCGCGCACCACATGGGCGTCGCCGCCGCCGCGCGAGAGGAAGACCAGGCAGCGTGCGCCGGCCGGGCGCAGGAAGGAGGCGCCGGCCCAGACCCAGTTCTCCTGCTCGGCGTGGGCCAGCAGGTCGAGGTCGAGCACCGTATGCCAGTCGGGCGCTTCGGCGCGGTAATCGGCCAGGGTGGTGCGCCGCCACAGGCCGCGCACATGGGTGGCGTCGCGCCAGAAGTTGTAAACATGGCCAGCATGTTCGCTGACCCAGGGAATGCGCGCCTTGTCGTTGAGGATGGTCGCTAGCCGCTCGCGCAGGGTGGCAAAATCCGGCTTGCCTTCGAGCTCGCGCTCGCACACGGCGTTGCGCGCGCGTACCCAGTCCAGCGCGGCGGCCGAGGTAACGTCTTCCAGCCACAGATGCGGATCGTCCGCGCCGTCTGCCGCGTGCGCCGGTTTCACCATTTCCGATATGCTTTCGCCAATCAAATGTCGCATTGTCGCTCCTGTGTCCTGTACTGCTTTCTCGGCCGCACTATGGCGCCGGCGCGACAGTAAAATTTATCAATTGCATGTTCTCTTGCTGCAAAGTACCCTTGAGGGAGTGCGTCGGTCGGCAGGTCCGCGCGCGCCATCCATTTCACTAATAGTATGCTGCCTGCAGGGTGGTTTCCGAGTACGGCCGAGCGAAAATAACGGGGTTGGACGATGATGCAAGCGATCAAGCGCACCATGGCGGGCACCGTCGGCAGCCGCCCGGGTGCGCGCCTGGCATGGTGGGCCGCGGGGCTGTCGTTATCGGCGCTGGTGGCGTCCCTGCTGCACATGGGCGCGACCAGGACGGTCGACAGCGATGCGCGCCAGCGCTTCGACGCCTTTGCGCGCGGCGCGCAATCGAGCCTGTCGACCCGCATCAAGTCCTATTCCGACCTCGCGCGCGGCATGTCGGCCCTGTTCCAGAGCGCCGAGGCGCCCAGCCGCCTGCAGTTTCACCGCTACGTGCAGGCGCTCGGCATGGGCACGCATTACCCGGCCATCGAAGGGGTTAGCTTCGCGCGCTACGTGACGGCGGCCGAACGCGAGGACTTCATCGCCTCGGTGCGGGCCGACCGCAGCCTGGACGCGGGCGGCTATCCCGACTTCAGCATCCGTCCCGAGGGCGAGCGCGCCGGCTACACGGTGCTCACTTATATCGAACCGCAAGCGGCGCGCGCCGGCAGCCGCATGGGCCTCGACATCGGCGCCAATGCGGCCGCCCTGGCGCACCTGGACCAGGCGCGCGACAGCGGCAGGATCAGCGCCTCCGGCATGCCGATCATCGTCAACGAACCGCGTCCGCACGTGGCGCTGGGCATGCGCATGCCGGTGTACCGCAGCGGCGCGCTGCTCTACACCGCGCAGGCGCGCCGCGCCGCCTACATCGGCAGCGTGGGGATCGGCTTTTCGGTGCCGGCGCTGGTCGGCAGCGCGCTCGAGGAAATGCCGCAGCGCCGTCTCAGGCTGGCCTTGTATTCCGACGGCGCCCCCGATCCCGAGCAGCGCACCCTGGCCCTGGGCCGGCTCGACCGGCTGCTGTACAACGATCACGACCCGGTGGCCGCCGGCGGCCGGGACCGCGCCAGCCATTTCGACACCGTGCTGCCGGTCGACTACAACGGCAACCTGTGGAAGGCCCATTTCCGGGTCGCCCGCGCGGACCTGTACAGCGCTTTCGACGTGCTGCTGCCGCCGGTCACGTTCGGCGCCGGCTTTTTGGTCACGCTGCTGGCCTACGCCTACTTCTTCACCCTGTACCGCTCGCGCCGCGCCGCCATCGAACAGCGCGTGCTGCTCGATTCGGTCCTCAACAGCATCGACGCGCACGTGTACATGAAGGACAGCGAGCGCCGCTACATCTACATCAACGCGCGCACCGCCGAAGCGATGGGCCAGCCGGCCGAAGCGATCATCGGCAAGCTCGATCGCGAAGTGATGACGCCCGAGATGGCTGATTTTTACTGGAACCAGGACAGCAAGATCTTCACCGACGGCGCGCGCCACGCCAGCCAGGTGGAATTCACCGAGCCCGATGGCACCGTGCGCCAGCTGTGGACCGTCAAGGTGCCGGTGCTGCTCGACGGCGAAGTGAGCGCCGTGATCGGCCTGTCGACCGACGTGACCGAACTGCACCAGCTCAAGGCGCAGGCCGACGCCGCGAATCAGGCCAAGAGCAACTTCCTGTCGAATATGAGCCACGAGATCCGCACGCCGATGAACAGCATCATCGGCATGTCGCACCTGGCGCTCAAGACGGTGGCCAATCCGAAGCAGCGCGACTACCTCGAAAAAATCTACCATTCGAGCCAGCACCTGCTCGGCATCATCAACGACATCCTCGACTTTTCCAAGATCGAAGCGGGCAAGCTCGAACTCGAAGTGCTCGATTTCGGCCTGCGCGCGCTGATGCAGAACATCTCCAACCAGCTTGGCGATGCGGCCGCCAACAAGCACCTCCATCTCGACTTCGAGATCGACCCGCACCTGGCGCTGCAGTTGCGCGGCGACCCGCTGCGGCTCGAGCAGGTGCTGCTCAACTTCACCTCGAACGCCATCAAGTTCTCGGAAAACGGCAGCATCCGGGTGCGCGCGCTGGCGGCCGAGGAAGGCGAGAACGACTTCGTCGTGCGCTTCGAGGTCATCGACGCCGGCATCGGCATGAGCGAGGCCGAAATCGCCGACCTGTTCAAGTCCTTCCACCAGGCCGACCCGTCGACCACGCGTAAATACGGCGGCACCGGCCTGGGGCTGGTGATCAGCAAGCAGCTTGCGGAGCTGATGGGCGGCACCGTCGGCGTCGACAGCACCCCGGGCCAGGGCAGCACCTTCTGGTTCACGGCGCGCCTGGGCAAGGCGCTCAACTTCCTGCCGGGCGACCGCAGCGCCGTCGATCCTGCGGTGCTCGAGCAGCTGCGCGGCGCCTACATCCTTCTGGTGGAAGACAATATCTTCAGCCAGCAGGTGGGGCAGGAACTGCTCGAAGAAGCCCAGGCCACGGTGGTGGTGGCCAACAACGGCAAGGAAGCGATCGACCTGATGCTCAAGGAGCGCTTCGACTGCGTGCTGATGGACGTGCAGATGCCGGTGATGGACGGTTTCGAAGCGACCCGCATGATCCGCTCCGACCCGCGCCTGCGCGACGCGCTGGTGATCGCCATGACCGCCAACGCCGGCAAGGACGACCAGACGCGCTGCCTGGAAGCGGGCATGAACGAATTCGTCACCAAGCCGATTTCGCCCAAGCTGCTGTTCGAGGTGATCGCCAGGTGGCTGGCCACGCGCCCGGCGCGCAACGGACGGCGGCGCGTGGCGGCGGTGGCCGACCAGGCGCCGACCCGCATGTCGGCCGCGCCGGTGGCCTCGAGCGACGCCGGCATGCTCGATATGTCGGCGCTGTCGCTGACCTTCGGCGCCAATCCGGTCAAGATGCGCAAGTACGCATTCATGTTCCTCGACTCGGCGCGCGACGGCCTGGCCGACGTGAGCGAAGCGCTCGACCGCGCCGACCTGGAACGCATGGCCGACCTGGGGCACCGCATCAAGGCATCGGCCAAGGCCGTGGGCGCGATGCGTTTCGCCGACCTGTGCCAGGACCTGGAACGCCTGCGCGAGGGTGCCACGGTGGACCAGGCGCGCACGCTGGTGGCCAGCATGTACGCGCTGCTCGACCAGTTGAATGAGCACATCGCGCAGGAATTGACCGAATCCGCAAGCTGAGAGCGCTTGTCGATCATGCATGCTTGCAGTATTGGTACCTCCGTCCGTTCCGTATCCCCGATCGCTAAAGATGAGCCCGCTATGACCCGTTGACGGCACGTATCACCCTACCGCGCCCAGCCCAAAGCTAGTATGCTGTGCGCCATGTCTTCTCCCGTCACGCCCGGCCTCCTTATCCTTCATGGCAACCAGATGGAGCAACTGCGTGCCGCGCTCTTTGCCTGGCTGCGCAGCCACCCGCTCGACCCGCTCGAAACCGAAATCATCCTGGTGCAGTCGAACGGCGTGGCCGAGTGGCTCAAGATCGCGCTGGCCGAAGAAATGGGCGTGTGCGCGGCTACGCGCGTGGCGCTGCCCGCGCGCTTTTTGTGGGAAGCCTACCGCGGCATGCTGGGACGTGAACGGGTCCCGACCCGCTCCCCGTACGACAAGGGCCCGCTCACCTGGCGCCTGATGCGCCTCCTGCCGCACCTGCTGGCCGACGGCGCCTTCGCCCCGCTGCGCCATTTCCTGGGCGACGGCGACCCGGAACGGCGCCTGCAACTGGCCGAACGCCTGGCCGACCTGTACGACCAGTACCAGGTGTACCGCGCCGACTGGCTCGACGACTGGAGCGCGGGGCGCGACCGCCTGCGCACGGCGCGCGGCGAGGTGACCCCGCTCACGCCGGACCAGCGCTGGCAGGCGTGCCTGTGGCGCGCCGTGAACGACAGCCTGCCGCCCCAGCTGCGCGACTCGGGCCGCGCCACCATCCACCAGCAGTTCGTGCGCGCCAGCGAGAGCGGCGCGGAGCCGGCCGGGCGCCTGCCGCGGCGCGTGGTGCTGTTCGGGATGTCGGCGCTGCCTTACCAGACCTTGCAGGCCATCGCCTCGCTCTCGCACCACACCCAGGTGCTGCTGGCGGTGCCGAACCCGTGCCAGTTTTATTGGGGCGACATCATCGAAGGGCGGGAACTGCTCAAGGCCGCCCACAAACGCCAGCGCCAGCGCGGCGGCATCGACCTGTCAGGCGTGCCGCTCGAAGAACTGCACGCGCACAGCCATCCGCTGCTGGCCAGCTGGGGCAGGCAAGGGCGCGATTTCATCCGCATGCTCGACGAATTCGACACCGAGTCGGGCGAGCGCGCCGACAAGCTGCGCATCGACCTGTTCAGCGACGGCGAGGGCGAGACCCTCTTGGCGCAGGTGCAGGCGGCCGTGCGCGACATGCTGCCGCTGCGCGAGCATCCGTGCGCCAGGGGCCTGGCGGAACCCGGCGCGGTTGCCAACCCTGCGCCACGTGACCGCTCGATCGAATTTCACGTCGCCCACAGCGTGCAGCGCGAAGTCGAGGTACTGCACGACCAGCTGCTGTCGTGGTTCGGCGCGCCCGGCGCCAGGCCGCGCCCGCGCGACGTGGTGGTCATGGTGCCCGACATCGACACCTTTTCGGCCGCGATCCACGCCGTGTTCGACCAGCACAAGCGCAGCGACCCGCGCTTCATCCCGTTCGAGATCGGCGATGTGAAGGACCGCAGCGTCAATCCGCTGCTGGTGTCGCTCGAATGGCTGCTTCGCCTGCCGCAGCAGCGCTGCCGCCAAAGCGAAGTGCGCGACCTGCTCGACGTGCCTGCGCTGGCCGCGCGCTTCGGCCTGTCGGAAGACGAATTGCCCATCCTCGGCAACTGGATCGAAGGCGCCAGCGTGCGCTGGGGCCTGGACCAGCAGCACCGCGACGGCCTCGGACTCGGCTCGGCCGGCGAGCAGAATGCCTGGATTTTCGGCGTGCGCCGCATGCTGCTCGGTTACGCCAGCGGCGCCGGCGGCAGCTTCCGCCAGATCGAGCCGTACGCCGAAGTGGGCGGGCTCGATGCCGCGCTGGCCGGCTCGCTGGCGCAACTGATCGAAACCCTGCTGGCCTGGCGCGCCGCGCTGGCCGAGTCGCGCACGCCGGCGCAGTGGGGCGAGCAGGCGCGCGCGCTGCTGGCGGCGTTTTTCGCCGCCTCCGAGGAAGGCGACCGCCTGACCCTCGCGCAGCTGCACGACGCCCTGCAAGGCTGGCTCGAGACCTGCGACAGCGCCGGCTTCGACGAGGAGGTGCCGCTGGCGGTGCTGCGCGAAGCGTGGCTGGGCGCCCTCGACGAGCCGACCCTGAACCACCAGTTCGTGTCCGGCGGGGTGACCTTCTGCACCCTGATGCCGATGCGCGCGGTGCCGTTTCGCGTGGTGTGCCTGCTCGGCATGAACGATGGCGATTTTCCGCGCCGCACGCGGCAGGCCGACTTCGACCTGCTGGCGCTGCCCGGCATGGCGCGCCCGGGCGACCGTTCGCGCCGCGACGACGACCGTTATCTGATGCTCGAAGCCGTGCTGGCGGCGCGCGAGAAGCTATATGTGAGCTGGGTCGGGCGCAATGTGCGCGACAACAGCGAGCAGCCGGCCTCGGTGCTGGTATCGCAACTGCGCGACTACCTGGCCGAGGGCTGGGACCTGGACCTGGCCGCGATGACGACCGAACACGCGCTGCAGCCGTTCAGCCGGCGCTATTTCGAGCAGGGCGGCATGCTGACCTACGCGGCCGAATGGCGCGCCGCGCACGGCGCCGGCGACGCCCAAGATGACGCGGTGTTGCCGCCATTCGAGCTGGAGCCCGAATACCGCCTCAAACTGGGCGAGCTGGCGAACTTTTTGCGCCAGCCGGCGCGCTATTTTTTCCGGCGCCGCCTGGGCGTGGCGTTCGGCGACGCCCAGGCTGTCGGGGAAGACGAGGAACCGTTTTCGCTCGACGCGCTGGAGCGCTACTTTTTAGAGGACAGCCTGCTCGACGACGCCAGCACGCCCGAGGAGCTGCACGAAGTGCGCGACAGCTTGAGTGCGCGCGCCGAACGCCTCAAGCGCGAAGGCGTGCTGCCGATCGGCCTGGTCGGCAAGCAGTGGCAGGAGCAGCTGGTCGAAGGCCTGGTGCCGGTGCGCACCGCCTGGCTGACGCTGGGCGCGCGCTTCGACGAAGTGGCGCCCAAGCTGGCCGTGAGCCTCGATTTCGGCGGCGTGCACCTGGAAGACTGGGTCGACAAATTGCGCAGCAACGCCAGCGAAACGGCGTGGCTGCTGCAAATCTCGTCGAAAGTACTCGATAAAAAAGGCGCGCCGCGCGGCGACAAATTGATCGCGCCGTGGCTGCGCCAGCTGGCCGCGGCGGCGGTCGGCCAGCCGGTCACCGGCTACCTGGTCGCGCGCGACGCCATCGTCATGCTGGCGCCGCTCGAACGCGATCAGTCCTACGCGCAGCTGGCCGAGTTGGTGGCGCTGTGGCGCCGCAACATGGATCAGCCACTGCCGGTGGCCTGCAAGACGGCGCTGGCCTTGCTTCAGCAGGGCGAACCGCGCAGCACCTACGACGGCGGCTTCGAGCTGTCGGGCGAAGTGCTGGACCAGTGCCTGGCGCGCCTGTGGCCCGATTTTACGGCCCTCAATGCCAGCGGCGAGTTTCCGGCTGTTGCCGAAGCGCTGTACGGACCGCTGGCGCGCTGGCTCGGCCAGCACATCGAGATCGCCGCCATGGACAGGGACGCGGCATGAGCCAACTGCTCGACGCCCTGCATTTTCCGCTGTCCGGCACGCGCCTGATCGAGGCCAGCGCCGGCACCGGAAAAACCTGGACCATCGCCGCCCTGTACCTGCGCCTGGTGCTCGGCCACGGCGGCGAGAACGGCTTTGCGCGCGCGCTGCTGCCGTCCGAAATCCTGGTAATGACCTTTACCCGCGCCGCCACGCGCGAGCTGTCGAACCGGGTGCGCGAGCGCCTGGTTGAAGCGGCCGGCTTTTTCCGGGGTGAGCTGGAACTGGACGACCCCTATCTGCACCAGCTGGCCGACGCCTGCGGCAGCGAGGGCGAACGCATGGTCGCCGCGCACCGCCTGATGCTGGCCGCCGACACCATGGATGAAGCGGCCATCTTCACCATCGACGCCTGGTGCCAGCGCATGCTGCGCGAGCACGCTTTCGACAGCGGCAGCCTGTTCGACGAAGAACTGGTCAGCGACGAACACGCGCTGTTCGAGGACGCGGCGCACGATTACTGGCGCCAGAATGTGTACCCGCTCGACAGCGGTGCGCTCGGCGCGCTGCTGGCTTGCTGGCCGGACGTGCGCGCGCTCAAAAATACAGTGCGCGAACTGGTGCGCCGGGTTGCGGTGCTGGGCGATCCGCCCGACGAATCGCTGGAAGAAGCCATCGACCGGGTCGAACGCACGCAGGCGGCCGAACTGGCGAAGCTGAAAGCCGGTTGGGCCGAGCGCGCCGACGCCATGGAACAGTGGATCGCCGCCCAGCGCGAGATGGCCCCCAAGTGCTTCAACGGGAACAAGCTGCGCGCCGATTCGCTGCTCAAGTGGTTCGAGGCGCTGCGTATCTGGGCGCGCGCACCGGCCATGCTGATGCCCGCGCTGACCGACACCGCCTGGCACCGCCTCACCCCGGACGGCATCACGGATGCGTTCAGCAAGGGCTTCAGCGTTGACATTCCACCGTGCTTCGACGCCACCACCGACCTGTGGGAAGCGCTCAAGGCGATCGACCCGCTGGCGCACGCGCTGTACCGCCACGCCGCCTTTCATATCGCGCGGCGCATGATGGAACTGAAACGGCGCAAGCGCCAGTTCGGCTTTGCCGACATGCTCGAGCGCCTGAAAAGCGCGCTCGAAGGCGCCAACGGCGAAGCCCTGCGCCAGCGCATCGTCGACCAGTTCCCGGTGGCGATGGTCGACGAATTCCAGGACACCTCGCCCGACCAGTATGCGATCTTCAACCTGCTGTACCGGGTGGCCGACAACGACCCGTCACGCGGCCTGTTCTTGATCGGCGACCCGAAACAGTCGATCTACGGCTTTCGCGGCGCCGACATTCACAGCTATCTGGATGCGCGCCGCGCCACCGAAGGCCGCCACTACCAGCTCGGCACCAACTACCGCTCGACGGCGGCGCTGGTGGAAGCGGTCAACCAGCTGTTCCTGCACGCCGAAGGGCGCGACGGCCATCCCGGCTTTGCGGCCGGGGCGTTCCGCTTCCGCAAGGGGGGTGTCAATCCGCTGCCGTTCGACGCGGTTGCCGCCAAGGGCCGTGCGCAGCAACTGGTCGGCGTGGACGGGCCGTACCAGGCGCTGGCCATCTGCAGCACCGGCCGCGACGACCTCAAGGCCGACGATTACCGGGAGTTTTTCGCCCATCACAGCGCCGAGCATATCGTCAGCCTGCTGAACGACCCGCATGCGGGTTTCAGCGAAAACGGCACGTTCACGCGGCTGGTGCCGGCCGATATCGCGATCCTGGTGCGCGACCGGCGCGAGGCGACCGCGATCCGGCGCGCGCTGGCGCAGCGCAAGGTGCCCAGCGTGTACCTGTCCGACAAGGATTCGGTGATCGAAAGCGAGGAGGCGGCCGACGTGCTGCGCTGGCTGCAGGCGGTGGCCAATCCGCTCGACGGGGCGCTCGCGCGCGCGGCCTTTGCCACCCGCACGTCCGGCCTTTCCTTGGGCGAACTGGCGCGCCTGTCGTCGGACGAACTGGCGTGGGAAGTGCGGGTCGAACAGTTGAAGGGTTTGCACATCGTGTGGCAGCGCCAGGGCGTGCTGGCCATGCTGCGCCGCTTCATCCACGACATGCGCCTGCCGTCCGCGCTGCTGCGCCAGGCCGGCGGCGAGCGGCGCCTGACCAATCTGCTGCATCTGGCCGAACTGCTGCAAAGCGCCAGCAGCCAGCTCGAAGGCGAGCAAGCCCTGATCCGCTGGTTCGCCGAACAGCTGGCCGGGGTGGGCGAGGGCGGCGACGAGCGGGTGCTGCGGCTCGAGAGCGACGCGGAGCTGGTCAAGGTCGTCACGGTGCACAAATCCAAGGGGCTGGAGTATCCGCTGGTGTACCTGCCGTTTGCCGTGACGGCGCGCACCACCGACCGGCGCAACCGCAGCTTCTTCGAATTCGTCGGACGCGATGGCGTGCGCCGCATCGACCTGGCGCTGTCGGACGAAGCCTTGACCGCCGTGGACCGTGCGCGCATCGAGGAAGACCTGCGATTGCTGTACGTGGCGCTGACGCGCGCGCGCCATTTTTTGTGGCTGGGCGTGGCCGCGGTGACGGCGCGCAAGGCGGGCGACAACAAGCTGCACGAGTCGGCGCTCGGCTACCTGCTCACGGGCGGGCAGCCGATCGGCGCGGACGACATCCAGCCGTACTGGGAAAAGCTGCGCGGCGGCTCGCAAGCGATCGACCTGCGTTCGCTCGATACGCCGCAGGGCATCACCATGCTGGCGCGCGACGAGGCCAGGCCGGCGCTGGTCGATGCTGCGCCCTTCGGCGGCAGTTTCGAGCGCAACTGGGCGGTCGGTTCGTTTACCTCGCTCACGCGCCAGACCAGCGCGGCGCCGATGCGCGCGCAGGAAGAGACCTTGTTCGACGAAGAACAGCAACAGCAAGCCCCGCGTACCGAGGACGCACCATGGCACCGCTTCCCGCGCGGCTCTGTGCCGGGAAATTTTTTGCACGAACAGCTTGAGTGGATGGGGCAGGAGGGCTTTGCCATCGCCGGCGACGAGCAGTTCGCCGCGCGCCTGGGCCAGCGCTGCGAGCGCGCCGGCTGGGGCCATCGCCAGGATGATGCGGTGACGTGGCTGCGCGCGGTGGCGACCACGCCGCTGCCGCAACTGGGCGCGCCGCTGGCCGCCATCGGGCACGTCATTCCCGAAATGGAGTTCTGGTTCCCCAGCGAGCAGTTGAACAGCGCAGCGCTCGACCGCCTGTGCACCAGGCATCTGCTGGGGAAAACGCCGCGTCCCTCGCTGCCCGAGCGCCACCTGCACGGCATGCTCAAGGGCTTCGCCGACCTGGTGTTCGAGCATGAAGGCCGCTACTGGGTGATCGATTACAAGTCGAACGCGCTCGGCACCGGCGACGCCGCCTACGGCAAGGCCGCGATGGCGGCCGGGATGGCGGTGCACCGCTACGATATCCAGGGTGCGATCTACATGCTGGCCCTGCATCGCCTGCTCAAGAGCCGCCTGGGCGAGGCCTACGATCCGGCGCGCCAGCTGGGAGGTGCGATTTTCCTGTTCCTGCGCGGGATCGCCAATGCCGCCACGCGCGGCTGCTACCTGCTCGAACCGGACCTGGTGCTGCTCGATGGCCTCGACGCGCTGCTCGGCGTTTCTCCGTCGCGGGAGGATGCATGAAGAGCGCCCCTTCGCTCGACGTCCTGTGGGCGCAGGTCGCCATGCTGACCGAAGATGGCCAGCTGCGGCGCCTGTCCGGCACCTTTGCGCGCTTTGTCGGCTCGCTCGGCACCGCCACCCCGGCGCTGATGCTGGCCTGCGTGCTGCTGTCGGAACTGGAAGGGCGCGGCCACAGCTGCCTGATGCTCGACCAGCTGGCGCTCGATCCGGCCACGCTGATGGCCTGGGACAAGGACCAGTGGGATGCGCTGGCCCGCTCGGCCGGCGCGCTGCCCAGGAACCGCAAGGGCTGGATCGACCAGCTGACGGCCTCGGACCAGGTGTGGCACGTGGGCGACCTCGATTTCGACCAGCCGCTGGTGCTTGACGGCGAGCGCCTGTACCTGCGCCGCTACTGGCGCGACGAAACCCTGGTCGCGCAGACGATCCGCGCGCGCGCCGGGCAGGTGCGCGAGGTCGATGCGCCGTCGGTGCGCATCTGGCTCGACATCCTGTTCGCGTCGGAGCGCCGCACCAAGGGGCCGGACTGGCAAAAACTGGCCTGCGCGATCGCGCTGCGCGGCTCGATTGCGATCATCACCGGTGGCCCGGGGACCGGAAAGACCTACACGGTGGCGCGCCTGCTTGCGCTGCTGTTCGCGGTGGCGCCGGACGCGGGACGGCAGCGCATCGCGCTGGCCGCGCCGACCGGCAAGGCGGCGGCGCGCCTGAAGCAATCGATCGACAAGGCGCTGACCGAACTGGCCGACAAGGTCGGCACCACGCTGCCGCTGCGCGACCTGACGGCGCGCATGGGGGCGGCGCGCACCTTGCATAGTTTGCTGGGAGCGCGTCCCGACACCCGCACCTTTGCCCATCACAAGGGCAATCCGCTCGACATCGACGTGCTCATTGTCGACGAAGCGTCGATGGTGCACCTGGAGATGATGGCCTCCCTGCTCGATGCGCTGCCTGTGGGCGCGACCCTGATCCTGCTGGGCGACAAGGACCAGCTGGCGTCGGTGGAGGCGGGGGCGGTGCTGGGCGATCTGTGCCGCGATGCGCAGGCGGGCGGGTATTCGGCAGCGACGATGGCGTATGCGCTGGCGGCCAGCGGCGAGACCATTCCGGCCGAATTTGGCGGCGCCGGCGGGGCGCTGGCGCAGCAGACCGTGATGCTGCGCAGCAGCCGCCGCTTCAGTGGCCCGATCGGGCAACTGGCGCTGGCGGTGAACGCGGGGGACGTCGGGCGCGCCGAGGAAGTGCTGCGCGCTGGCGACGGCACGGTGCGCTGGATCGAGCATGGGCACCAGCAGCATGTGGTGCAGCTGGCGTTTGACGGCTACGCGCCGTATCTGTCGCTCCTGGGCGAGGGCGATGGCGGCCAGGCGCACGAAACCTGGGTGCGCGCGGTGCTGCATCGCTTCGAGGCGTTTCGCGTGCTGTGCGCGGTGCGCGAGGGCGAGTGGGGCGTGGGCGGCTTGAATGAAGCGATCGAGCAGCGGCTGGACGGGGCGGGCCTGATCCGGCGCCGCGGCGAATGGTATGTGGGGCGGCCGGTGATGATCACCCGGAACGACTACGGCACGGGCGTGTTCAATGGCGATATCGGCTTGACCCTGGGCGATCCGGCCCGTCCGGGGTCATTGCGCGTGTATTTCCTGGAGGGCGACAAGGTGCGCAGCGTGCTGGCCACGCGTTTGCGGCATGTGGAGACGGCATTTGCGATGACGGTGCACAAATCGCAGGGATCGGAGTTTGCGCACACGGTGCTGGTGCTGCCGCGCGAACGCGGGGCGATGATCGCGCGCGAACTGATTTATACGGGCATTACGCGGGCCAGCGCGCAGTTCACGCTGGTGTCGCCGCTGGCGGCGATTCTGGGCGAATCGATTGCGCAGCGCACCCAGAGGGCGAGCGGATTGCGGGAGATGATTGCGGGGTGAGGCAAACTGTCGTTTCCGCCAATGGTGGAAGGTCGTTTCCGCCAATGGTGGAAACGACGGGCTGCGTTGTTACGCGCGGCGGTGGCGGTGAATGACCGGTTTGTTCTGCTTTAACTTCACGCGGCTGTGCAGCCCCGCCTTGACCACCGGACCACGGGCCACGGTGACGATCACCGGCTGGTTACGTCCACGGCCACGCAAGCTGGTTTTGATCACCGGCGCGCGCGCCGCCGACGCCATGATCACCGGCCGCGCGCGCTGGCGTGTCGGTGCACGGGCGATCACAGGGGCTTCATCGCCGGCAATGAAGCGGCGGATGCTGAGCGCATCGACAATCCGGGTCGAACTGGCTTTGGCGTTGAGCAGCACCAGGGTCGCATTCTTGCCAGCCGATTTGATCTTCATGATCAGGCAACGGCCCGCTTCTTCCGTGTACCCGGTCTTCGACAGGCCGATTTCCCAGCCCTTGGCGCCGACCAGGCGGTTGGTGTTGCGGTACTCGACCTCGCGGCCGCTGATATTGATCGTCTCGCGCGACTCGGTCGTCATGCGCGTAATTTCCGGATATGCCGACGCCGCCTTGGCCATCTTGACCAGGTCCAGGGCGGTCGACTTGTTGTTCGGCGACAGTCCGGTCGGCTCTTCGATCACGGTCTGGGTCATGCCCAGCGCCGCCACCTTGGCACGCACGGCCGACTTGAACGCGACCACGCCGCCCGGAAAGGTGCGGCCCAGGGACGCCGCGGCGCGGTTGTCGGAGCTCATCAATGCCAGCGAGAGCACATCGCCGCGGCTGATCACCGCGCCGACCGGCACGCGCGAGGTGCTGTGCTTGAGGATGTCGACGTCGCGCTGGTCGATGGCGATCAGCTCGTTCATGTCTTGCTTGGCGTCGAGCACGACCATGGCGGTCATCAGTTTGGTCAGCGATGCGATCGAGACGACCTGGTTGGCGTTCTTTTCGAGGAGGATCTTGCCGGTGTCGTCCTCGATCACCAGCACTGAATGCGATCCGAACGGCACGGCAACAGCGGCCGCGGCAGACAGCGACATCAATAGGGTGACAAGCAATTTCTTGATCATGTGGTTGGTCTTTGCAGTAGGGCTGGGTCAATGGCGGCGCGGGGAGCGCGGCAGCTGCTGAACGGGGTAATTCTATACGGCAACTACTTAATAAGGGGCACGATAGCATCAAAGGCGCGGCTATGTCTAGCGTGCGCTAAGCAAAACGAGCTCAAGCGCAAGAAACACCTTAATAAAGTCGCGTAAGTACCTGAATTATTTCAAGAAAGCAAAGTTTCTCGCATGCTATTCGGGTGGCGGAAATGCTATTGGGCGATGCCGTGGGGGCAGGAAAAGGGAGGGGGGAGACGGGCGGAAAAGCCGCTTGCGCGTCGATGGCGCAAGCGGCGGGGGAAGGCTTATTTGACCTGGTAGATCTTGTCGAATTCACCACCGTCGTCGAAGTGTTTTTTCTGCGCCTGTTTCCAGCCGCCGAAGACCTCGTCGACCGTGAACAGCGAGATCGGCTTGTAGTTGGCGGCAAACTTCTTGGCCACCGCTTCCGAGCGCGGGCGCAGGAAGTGCTTGGCGCCGATGGTCTGGCCGACCTCGGAGTACAGGAAGTTCAGGTAGGCGGTGGCCTGCTTGCGCACGCCGCGCTTGTCGACCACCTTGTCGACGACCGCCACGGGCGACTCGGCCAGGATCGATACGGCCGGGTAGACGACCTCG
This sequence comes from Massilia scottii, assembly GCF_030846495.1. Classification (NCBI taxonomy): domain Bacteria; kingdom Pseudomonadati; phylum Pseudomonadota; class Betaproteobacteria; order Burkholderiales; family Oxalobacteraceae; genus Massilia; species Massilia scottii. The sequence continues at coordinate 28,842 of NZ_JAVCWM010000002.1, forward strand.
AAATTGTCGCCGAACTCGGTGCGCACCATCTGCACTTCGCTCTCGAAGGTCACCAGGGCGTCGCCGATGTCGCGCTGGGTGAAGGTGGTGGTGGCCGCGCGGCCGCCGCCGTCGAGCACCGGCACGTTCTTGAAGATGCGCTTGACCAGCTCGCGCGCCTGGACTTCGGTGCCGCCTTTCTTGATCACGGAGCCCCACGCGGCCAGGTAGGTGTAGCGGCCATTGCCGGCTGTTTTCGGGTTGGGGATGACCACCTTGGTGCCGGGCTTGGCCAGGTCGTCCCAGGTCTTGATCTGTTTAGGGTTGCCTTTGCGCACCAAAAAAATCATGGTGGAATAGAAGGGCGCCGCATTGTGGGGAAACTTCTTGGCCCAGTCGGCCGCCACCACGCCGCGGTCGGCCAGCATGTCGATGTCGTTGGCCTGGTTCATGGTCACCACCGATGCCTCCAGGCCGTCCGCGACCGAGCGCGCCTGCTTGCTCGATCCGCCGTGCGACTGGTTGATGGTGATGGTTTCGCCCGTGGTCTTCTTCCATTCTGCAATAAATGCCGGATTGATCTCCTTGTACAGCTCGCGCGCCACGTCGTACGAGACGTTGAGCAGCTGCGCATCGGCGGCGCTGGCGCCGAGTGGCAGGATGGCCATGCCGGCTGCCAGGGACAGAATCGCCCGGCGGGTACGCATATTGCATGTTGTTTTCATGGTGTTCTCTTGGGCTTTCTATTGTAGGAACTGAGACGCATGGTCTAAAATCCGCAGCCAAAACGGAAGGATTGTTTTGTCATATGCTTAGATGGGGCAATGCTGGTAGTGTCGCATAAGCTTTCTTGATTTTCTTCGTTGGCACGGGCTGCCGGGCGGCGTAGGCTGGTCGGGTTGGGCAAATTCGCAACAGGCGCGCGCGCCTGTTTTTGGTATAGTTGGGTTGCACTTGGACTGCGGCAACACCTTTTACTCTTTTGTTATTGGTTATCGTGATTACACATGGGTATTGAGATTCGCATTGCTGTGCCAGAAGACGCGTTCGCCGCGTGTGACGTCTTGCGCCGCTCGATTACCGAGTGCTGCGTGGCCGATCACCAGCACAATCCGGACGCGCTGACGGCGTGGCTGGGCAACAAGACACCGCAGAATGTGGCGAGCTGGTTCGTATCGCCGGCCAACCATGCCCTGGTGGCGGAGCGCGACGGCGCCGTGGTGGGCGTGGCCTTGTTGACCCAGGCAGGCAAGTTGTCGCTGTGCTACGTGTTGCCCGAAGCGCTGTACAGCGGCGTCGGCAAGGCGCTCCTGCAGGGCGTGGAAGCCCAAGCGCGGACGTGGGGCGTGAGCGTGTTGCGCCTGAACAGCACTGTCACCGCCAGCAAGTTTTATGAACGTAACGGCTACATCCTCGCGGGCAAGGAAAAGAGCTGCTACGGGCTGGAGTGCGACTTCTTCTGGAAGAAATTGAACGCCTGCGAGACGAACGATCCCAGCCCACGCAAGCGTTTTTGCAACTGTACCGGGCAATAATGTACGTGCGCCCTGTGCGCGCGGCAAGCTTGCGCTATAGTGTGCGCCTTGTTTACTGAGTATTCGTCATGGCCACGCGCAGAGATTTCCTACATCAAGGCTTATGCCTGTCCACCATGGGCATGATTTCGGTTCCGCTGATCGGCTGCGGCAGTGCGAGCGCCGCGCCGGCGGACAAGGCCAGGCGGCCGGTCCAGGTCGCCAAAGCAGGCAAGCCGGCGCCGGCCGCCCGGACGCCGGCACGATCCGCGCCGGTCCCGGACACCGAACTGGCGCCTCCTCCCGATATTTTCGATGCGCAAGCGCTGGATCTGGATTTCTGGCTCAAGCCGCGCGTGTTGACGCTGACGCGTCCGCAAAGTGGCGAAAAGGCCAAGGTGCTGTACTGGAAGGATGGCCAGGTCATCGATTCGGCCTATCAGGAACTGTGTCACTTGATGCGTGACGTCAACGGCAAGGAAACCGCGCCGATCGATCCCAAGCTGTTTGAAACGCTGTGGGGCACGCAGGCCTTCATCGCCCGCTACGGCATCGAGGAACCGCTGGAAATCCTGTCGGGCTTTCGGACTTCCAAATCGAACGACAAGCTGCGCGAAGCGGGCGTGCCGGCGGCGCGCCAGTCGCTGCACATCGACGGCAAGGCGGCCGATATCCGCATCGCCAATCTGAATGCCGACGTGCTCGGCGGGCTGGTGCGCAGCTTCCGCCAGGGCGGGGTAGGGTATTACTACCGTTCCGGACCGCGCGGCGGCTGGATTCATGCCGATACCGGGCTCAAGCGCACCTGGAAGGGCTGATCGCCGCACGGTATTTCCAAGCGCTCGCGTTGATGCCGCTGCCCGGCGTGCGGATGCAAAAGAAATTGTGAGTGAGCGGGCGCGCGTCGGCTCGCTCATTCACTCACGGTAATAGTCTTTCATGACCTCATGGCTCCAGACTGGCTGCCTTACTTCCCCGATCGGGCCGAATTCCGCCAAGTACGGTTTGATATCGGGCACCGGGCTCCCATCCACAGCGTCGAGCCCGCGTACGCGCAATGTACGACCATCGACGGACAATAGCTGACAACGAGCCAGGCCAATCAGGTTCGGGCGCGCCTTGGCGCGTTGCGCCAGTATCCCGACGTTCGGCCAGTCGGCGCGCCCGCGCGGATGCCGGGCTCCTCTTTCTATTTCTTCCAGCGGGACGCGATGAAGGTGATATGTGTGGTGCCACCTTGTCCCATGCGGTTTGATGGAACATCGGAATGACGGGCATGGTCTATCGGCTCCCCGCTTTTTGAAATAGGTGTGATTCAAAAATGGTTTGCATCCTGATGTGAACAGAAACAATATTCATTCGACACTGTTATGTGGACGACCACCGATCAATCGGAGCCGGGCCACGATCTGTCTCGCACAGCAAGGAATTTTGTAGCAATCCGCAAAGGTCCTACCGCCGCCTGATGGGTCGCGCTGGAGTCCGCTCCCTCTTCAGTGCCCTGCGCCATTTCCCGCGGGCGCTTCTATGATGCAAGGAATTGGGCTGGAGCCGGCGCAGACTGGGTCGCCGCCTTGAATTCTTTTCCGATGCGGTTCCACGAGCGCTGAAATTCCCATTTGAATGGCGAAATTCGATCTGAGCGCTTTATCTTTTTTGTCGGAATTATTGGTCTTATTCTTTTCAAAAACAAGCTTTCGGCCAGTGCCATTTTCTAACATTGCTTGAATATCCCCGCTTGCATCGTAGATGGCGGTGATCGCCCGGCCATCAGAATACGTGACCGCCTGGAATCGCCCGGTTCGATCATACAGATACGTTCCAACAGTCCCGTCCGGTCTTGTCTCCGACTGAATTTTTCCATTGGCGGAAGTGTATTTCGTTAATGTGGCCAACTGAATGGCGAGCTTGGCCATTGTCGCAAAGATTGCATCCTCTTCAGCTGAGCCCTTCTGTGTGCTGGTTGTGGCAGGCTGCCGGTGGTCACCAGGATTTGCCAGGGCGGCTTCGGCGCTTGCCCATCCAAACGCCATGAAAGCCGCCATCATTTTCGACGCCAATTTCTCATGCATACGGACTCCACTTTGATCGTTATGCCCTATACCAATCATGACTACGTCGGGCACGAATTTCTATCCTAGTAAAACGAACGAAGTGGTATCTGGTCCGGATCAAAATAATCACGCGAACTTTTACGGTTGCACGATATCGGCGACGCCTGATATGCCAGGCGATGGCATGTCGGTTGCACATCCTGTCGGGATTTCGTATTTTTGAAAGGCGAAAGACTCAGCGCCTGGCTGGTAATGCGAGCATGGCAGCGCTTATCACCGGGATCAGGCTGGGTATGCCGGCAACCGATGACAGCTGGAGGGCTGGGCAAGGGGAATGGCAAGTGCTTCGAGGCGTTTGTCGTGCTGGCGGCGCCGCCAACATTTCCAACGCGTCATGTGACCACGTTGAAAAGTGCTGGCGGGCTCGCATGCAGTGCGTGGTCCAGGACTCGAACCTGGTTATCAGTCATTCGGTCTGAGACGCTCCTGACTGGGCTTTACCATATAAGCGAACCCCGCACCTACATCTTACTTAAAAAATTCTGAATTGCAACAAATATTTTAATCGGCCAATGACTCGGTCTAGTCGTACACGTACGGCTTGACCCCCAACGCGTTCTCGCGCTGCTTGTCGAGCTCATCGAGATCGATGCGGTGGTCCCACCAGATGTCCCAGCCGCGCCGGCGGTCTTCTTCCACTTCCGGATGCTGCGCCAGGAAACCGTGCATGAATTCCTCGAATTCGGACACATACCCGCCGCCCGGCCGCTGATATTTCCCGGTATGCTTCATCATCAATCCTCCCGTTAACGCTACTATGACCACCGGCGCGCGCACTGGTTCCATGTACGCGCGGCGGAAAATACCGTACGATACGCGCCGTTAAACGCTCACTCTCAGGACGCAATGAACTCAGAAACACCCGAGCCAGCGCCGGCGCCGCGCTTTCGCCCGCGCCCCTGGACCGCACTCGAAACCCCGCAAGATGTCGAACTGTGGATCGACGAGCACAATCAAAGCCTGACCGAACACATCGCCCCGCACGAAACCGGCTACGGCGTCTGCTTCACCCTGGCCGAGGGCGGCAATATCTATATGCAGACCAGCGCCGACGCCGTCATTCTCGACGTCGACGACGATGCCGCCTGGATCGCGCCCCTGATCATGGCCGCCACCGGGGTCGAGGCGCCGCAGGGCCAATTGTGGGTACTGCCGGACGATAAACTGGTGCAGCTCATCATTGGACTGTCGACCCTGGTCGCCAGCACCACCCTGGTGGTCGGCCACAATTTTGGCGGGCGCCACCGTAAGGCCAGCTATTCGCGCTAAACTGCATTTCTTTTCCATCATATTGCCGCCTTCATGCCTATTCATTTCCGTCGCCGCAGCCTGACCTTGACCCTTGGACTGATCGGCGCCGCCCTGGCCATGCCGGTGGCCGCCGCCGACCTGCTCACCAGCGCCAAGGCGCGCGGCACGCTGAAGATCGCCATGGAAGGCACCTATCCGCCGTTCAATTTCAAGGACTTGAAAACCAACCGGCTGGCCGGCTACGACGTCGACGTCGCCACCTTGCTGGCGGCGCGCCTGGGTCTCAAACCCGAGTTCATCACCACCGAGTGGAGCGCCATCCTGGCCGGCCTGGCCGCCGGCAAGTTCGATGTGGCGGTCAGCCAGGTGGGCATCAATCCCAAGCGCGAGCAAACCTTCGATTTTTCCGAGCCGTACACCTATTCGAACCCGCAACTGATCGTGCGCAAGAACGAGAAGGCGACCTACGCCACCCTGGCCGACCTCAAGGGCAAGAAACTGGGCGTGGGGCAGGGCAGCGTGTATGAGCAGCAAGCCAAGGCCGTGCCCGGCATCGAGGTGCGCAGCTATCCGGCCGCGCCGGAAACCTTGCAGGACCTGGCGTTCGGCCGCATCGACGCCGCCCTCAACGACAGCCTGATGGTCGCTTACCTGCTCAAACATTCCAAGCTGCCGATCCAGGCCGGCGCGCGCGTCGGCAACGTCGAGCGCATGGGCATTCCTGTCCGCAAAGGCAATCCTCTTCTCAAGGCCGCCCTGAACAAGGCGCTGGCCGAGGCCCAGGCCGACGGCAGCCTCGCGAAACTGTCGCTCAAGTGGTTCGGCAGCGACGTCAGCCGCCCGGCCGCGCAGCCCTGATCGGGGCCTGGGTTGATGGATTGGGCCGCGCTGGCCGAACTCTTGCGCGACGCCGCGCCCTCGATGCTCAAGGGCACCGGCTACACGGTGATCTTTGCGCTGGCCTCGATGGTCGGCGGGCTGGCGCTGGGCTTTCCCACGGCGCTGATGCGCCTGTCGCGCTGGAAGCTGGTGCGCGCGCCGGCCGAACTGTACGTGAGCGCGATGCGCGGCACGCCCCTGCTGGTGCAGCTGTACGTGATCTATTACTGGCTGCCCAGCATCGGCATCGACTTTCCGCCGGTGGTGGCCGGCGTGCTGGCGCTGTCGCTCAATGCCGGCGCCTTCCTGTCGGAGAGCCTGCGCGGCGCCGTGCTGGGCGTGAGCCAGGGCCAGTGGCGCGCCAGCTTCAGCCTGGGGCTGGGCTACTGGGCCACCCTGTACCACGTGGTGCTGCCGCAAGCGCTGCGCGTGGCGGTGCCGTCGATGAGCAATACCCTCATCAGCCTGATCAAGGATACCTCGCTGGTCTCGGTCGTCACCATTAGCGAGCTCATGCTTGCGACCAAGGAAGCGGTCGCCGGCAGCGCCAATCCCTTGCCGCTGTATATGACCGCGGCCCTGATTTACTGGTGCCTGAGCCTGCTGTTCGAGGCGCTGCAGCGCTATCTCGAACGGCGCCTGAACCGCGCGCACCGCTAGGATCGTGGACCGCGTTCGCCTCGTCCCGGGCGAATCTGCGGCGCGATCGGTGGTGGCGCTCGACATGGCGCCCACGCCCATGCTAGTCTAGTCCACAGTGCTTCCACGATCCGTATTGCGCCGCTTCGCGCCGGTGCGTGGCAGGTGTCCGCTGGCGTGTGCAATGTGTGCGAGGTGAGATGGACAACGATCACGATCCGGCAGCGCAGGGGGGCTCCGCGCAGGCGCGCGCCCGCCGCGCCGACCGCGCCTTGCCCGGCAGCGCCTTCGCCTACGACCCTGGCGATCCGGCCGCCTTGCCCATCCCGGCGCGCGGCGCACCGCAGGCGCCTCCCACCGACAGCAGCGGCGTCACCATCGAGCGTTTGCGCCACGAAGAAGACCTGGCGCGCTCGGGCGACCTGTATCTGCTCGCCCCGGTCGGCTATTGCCTGCTGGCCTTCGACACCACCGTGCTGAAGGTGAACCTGGTTGGCGCCACCATGCTCGGCGTGGCGCGCGCCAATCCCGGACTGCACCATTTCCGCGCCTTCGTGGTGCCCGCCTTCCTGCCCGATTTCGACGGCTTTTTCGCCCGCGCCCTGAACAGCCACACCGGCGAAACCTGCCGCGTGCGGCTGCGAACGCCGAACGACGGCGGCGTCGACGTCACCTTGCACGGCAGCGCCGACGGCAGCGGCCAGGCCTGCCGCCTGATTGTCGAGCGCGCCGAAGGCAGGCTGGCGGCGCTCGAACGCAGCGAGGAGCGCTTGCGCCGCATCGTCCACTGCGCCGGCGAAGGCATCTGGGAAATCGACGCCGCTGCCCACACCACCTTCGTCAACCCGCGCATGGCGCACATCCTCGGCTACAGCATCGAAGACATGCTGGCCCGCCCGCTGATCTCGTTCATGGATGACGAGGGCATCGCCATGCTCGAACACTGCATCGCCGAGCACACCCCGGGCCTGCCCGCCGCGCGCGAATACCGCTTCATCGGCAAGGATGGCAGGGTGGTCTGGACGTCCATGTCGACCAGCCCCATCCTCGACGCCGACGGCGCCTGCCTCGGCGCGCTGGCGCTGGTGACCGACATCACCGTGCAAAAGCAGTCAACCGAGCTGATCTGGCACCAGGCCAACTACGACACCCTCACCGGGCTGCCCAACCGCCACATGTTCATGGACCGGCTGCGCCACGAAACGCGCAAGGCCGACCGCGGCGCCGATTTCCTGGCGCTGCTGTTCATCGACCTCGACCACTTCAAGGAGGTCAACGACCGCCTCGGCCATGCGCGCGGCGACCTGGTGCTGATCGAAGCGAGCCGCCGCATCGCCAACTGCGTGCGCTCGAGCGACACCCTGGCGCGCCAGGGCGGCGACGAGTTCACGGTCATCCTGTCGGGGCTCGACCATATCGGCAGCGTCGAGCGCATCGCCCACGCCATGATCGCGGCGCTGGCCCTGCCGTTCGAGCTGGGCGGCGAGAAAGCCTTTGTGTCGGCCAGCATCGGCATTGCCCTGTACCCGCCGGACGCGCGCGATATCGACCAGCTGGTCGAGCGCGCCGACCGCGCCATGTACGCCGCCAGGAACGCGGGCGGCCACCAGTTCAGCTATGTCACGCCCGCCCTGCAGCACGCCGCCCAGGCGCGCCAGGGCATTGCCGACGACCTGCGCGCGGCCATTGCGCTGCGCCAGTTCGAGATCGTGTACCAGCCCATCGTGTCGCTGCAGACGGGCGCCGTGCACAAGGCCGAGGCGCTGCTGCGCTGGCGCCATCCGACCCGCGGGCTGCTGGGGCCGGCCGAATTCATCCCGTTCGCCGAGTCCAACGGGCTGATTGTCGAGATCGGCGACTGGGTGTTTCGCGAAGTGGCGCAGCAGGTGCAGCGCTGGCAGCACAGCATCGATCCATCGTTCCAGGTCAGCGTCAACAAGTCGCCGGTCCAGTTCCGGCGCGATGCCGACCTGTACCTGAACTGGCTGGACTACCTGAACGAGCTGGGCCTGCCGGCGCACAGCATCGTCATCGAAATCACCGAGGGGGTGCTGTTCGAAGGGGCGACCCAGGTCATCGAACGCCTGCGCCAGTTCCGCGCGATGGGGCTGCAGGTGGCGCTGGACGACTTCGGCACCGGCTATTCCTCGCTGTCGCACCTCAAGCGCTTCGACATCGATTACGTGAAGATCGACCACTCCTTCGTGGCCACCCTGGAAAACGACGTGGGCGACCTGGCGCTGTGCGAAGCCATTATTGTCATGGCGCACAAGCTGGGGCTGAAAGTGGTGGCGGAAGGGGTGGAGACCAAGGTGCAGCGCGCGCTGCTGGTCGATGCCGGCTGCGACTTCGCGCAGGGCTATGTGTTTGCGCGGCCAATGCCGGCGGAGGAATTTGAAGCGATGGCGGTCGCGGGGATACCGCGTTTGCCGCATTGAAGCCAATCCGTCGTTTCCGGCAATGCCGGGAACGACGGAGCTGACGCAGTGGCCCGGGCTTACATCCCCGGGTAATTCGGCCCGCCGCCGCCTTCCGGCGTCACCCACACGATATTCTGGGTCGGGTCCTTGATATCGCAGGTCTTGCAGTGCACGCAGTTCTGCGCATTGATCTGCAAGCGGTCCTTGCCTTCGTCGGTCTTCACGTACTCATACACGCCCGCCGGGCAGTAGCGCGACTCCGGCCCGGCATACTGCGCCAGGTTGACCGACACCGGAATGCTGTCGTTCTTGAGCGTGAGGTGAATCGGCTGGTCTTCGGCATGGTTGGTGTTCGAAATGAACACCGACGACAGCCGGTCGAAGGTCAGCTTGCCATCCGGCTTCGGATAGGCGATCGGCGCATAGTTTGCCGCCGGTTTCAGGCACTCGTGGTCGCCGTAATCGCGGTGCAGGGTCCATGGCGCCTTGCCACGCAAAATCAGCTGGTCGATGCCGGTCATGATCGAGCCCAGGTACAGGCCTTTCGACAGCCACGGCTTGACGTTGCGCGCCACGTGCAATTCCTCGTGCAGCCAGGATTGCTCGAACGCGGTCGGGAAGCTCGACAGCTCGTCGTGCTGGCGCTGCTCGCCCAGCGCCGCGAAGGCCGATTCGGCCGCCAGCATGCCGGTCTTGATCGCCGCATGGCTGCCCTTGATGCGGCTCATGTTCAAAAAGCCCGCCTCGCAGCCGATCAGTGCGCCGCCCGGGAACACCAGCTTCGGCAAGGCTTGCAGGCCGCCGGCCGTGATCGCGCGCGCGCCGTAGGAAATGCGCTTGCCGCCTTCGAAGAAGGTGCGGATTTCCGGGTGCGTCTTGTAGCGCTGGAATTCTTCGTACGGCGACAGATACGGATTTTCATACGACAGACCGATCACATAGCCGACCATGACCTGGTTGTTTTCCATGTGGTACAGGAAAGAACCGCCATAGGTATCCGACTTGAGCGGCCAGCCGGTGGTGTGGATGACCAGGCCCGGCTTGTGCTTGGCCGGATCGATTTCCCACAATTCCTTGATGCCGATGCTGTACGACTGCGGGTCCTTGCCCTTGTTCAGGTCGTACTTGACCATCAGCTGCTTGCCGAGGTGGCCGCGCGAACCTTCGGCGAACAAGGTGTACCTGGCATGGAGTTCCATGCCGAGCTGAAAGGCTGACGTCGGCTTGCCGTGGCGGTCCACGCCCATATTGCCGGTCGCTACGCCCTTGACCGAGCCATTGTCGTTGTAAAGAATTTCCGCGGCAGCGAAGCCGGGGAAGATTTCCACGCCGAGCGCTTCGGCCTGCTGGCCCATCCAGCGCACCACATTGCCCAGCGAAATCACGTAATTGCCGTGGTTTTCAAAGCAGGCCGGGGTGATGAAGGCGGGGGTCTGGTAGGCCTTGTTTTCGGTCAGGAACAGGATGCGGTCTTCGGTCACGGCCGTATTGAGCGGTGCGCCGAGTTCCTTCCAGTTCGGAATCAGTTCAGTCAGTGCGCGCGGGTCCATCACGGCGCCGGACAGGATATGTGCGCCAATTTCGCCGCCTTTTTCCAGCACGCAAACGGACACTTCCTGGCCCTTGTCGGCCGCCATTTGTTTCAGGCGGATGGCGGCGGACAGGCCGGCAGGCCCCCCGCCGACGACGACAACGTCGTACTCCATTGCTTCGCGCGGACCGTATTGTTCGAGGATGTTGATAGGCTCTGTCATGGTCTCATCATGGGATAGAAAAATTTAAGCACGAGTGTGCGGCTTTTTGTCGAGGATTGCAACTTTGGCGCCATTTTACGGACAATATTAGACGCTGCCATCTAATACTGGCAATTTGTGACATCATTATGCTTTCGCAAGACCACCGCACAGGAGCCGATCGTGGGTATTGAAGTAAATTTCGAAGGAAAAATCGCACTGATTACCGGCGCATCGAGCGGCCTGGGCGCGCGTTTCGCCAAGGCCCTCGCGGGCGCCGGTGCCCAGGTCGTGCTGGCTTCGCGCCGTACCGACCGCCTCAAGGAGCTGCGTGCCGAAATCGAAGCCGACGGCGGCGCCGCGCACGTGGTCTCGCTCGACGTGACCGATCTGGCCAGCATCAAGTCGGCCATTGCGCACGCCGAAACCGAAGCCGGCCCGATCGACATACTGGTTAACAACTCGGGTGTCTCGACCACCCAGCGCCTGATCGACGTGACGCCGGAAGATTACTCCTACGTTATGGACACCAATTTGCGCGGCGCCTTTTTCGTGGCCCAGCAAGCGGCCAAGCGCATGATCCAGCGCGCCAAGGGCGACCCGAAAAAACAGCATCGTATTATCAACATTGCTTCCGTCGCCGGCCTGCGCGTCCTGCCGCAAATCGGGGTGTATTGCATGAGCAAGGCTGGTGTGGTGCAAATGACCAAGGCAATGGCGGTGGAGTGGGGTAAATATGGCATTAACGTCAATGCGATTTGCCCTGGTTATATATCCACTGAAATCAACGAAGAATATTTCGCCACCGAACAAGGCCAAAAACTGATCGACATGCTTCCGCGCAAGCGTCCAGGCAAGCCGGAAGACCTGGACGGCTTGCTGCTGTTGCTGGCGGCCGAGGAAAGCCACTTCATCAACGGTGCGATCATCACCGCCGATGATGGTATGACAGCGCAGTAAAGTAAAAGTTCGTCGCGGCGCAACGCCGCGCACGTGGATCGCCTGCCCAGCCTGGGCCCTGCCTCCATTAACAAACAAATGCAAAACCGGGAACAAAGCCCGGTTTTGCATTTAAAGCCAGATTTCCGGTATTATTCGCGCCTCTCCGTTTGTTCCCGACTCGCAGTCCTGCAGTTTTGCGCTATCGGCGCACCAGCCGGCATCGCGTTTATTGCTCCCCCATCCCCTCTAATGCGCCTCTTCTGTTGTTTATCAGATATTTATTTGCATAAAATCCCGTAACAGTGGGACAATTCGGACCTTCTGTTGCTTGCCGCTACTTTAGTTTCTCGAATGGAAGTATTCCTCTAGGAGCCAGCATTACCGGCAGTTTATAATTTAGGCTGTACGTACCTTAGAGAAATAAGTAACAAAATGCGAGTAGACGGCCTGAAGTTTTCCATTGCTGCGCATTCGGCGTGGGCGCCTGGACTGGCAACGGCCGAGGCCTGGGCCGGATGGGCACAGGCGCCGGTCAGGATCGGTGCGGCCGGCGGAGGCGTGGGTCCCGATCCGGCCGTGTCCGCGATGCCTGCCATGCTGCGCCGGCGCGCCGGCTTCCTCGGCAAGATGGCGCTCGAGGTGGCCTACCGCTGCCTGGACGGCCGCACCGATATCGCGGCGGTGTTCTGTTCGCGTCATGGCGAAGTCTCGCGCGCGGTGGACCTGCTGGGCGAGCTGTCCCAGGGCGAACCGATGTCGCCGACCGGCTTCGGCCTGGCCGTGCATAACGCCAGCGCCGGCCTGTTCTCGATCGCACGCACCGACCGCGCCAATCACATGGCCCTGTCGGCCGGCGCGGCGACCGTCGAACATGGCGTGGTCGAAGCCTGCGGCCTGCTGGCCGACGGCGCGCCCATGGTCCTGCTGGTGGTGTACGACTGCGCGCTGCCGGCGGCCCTGGCGCATTTCGAGGATTGCGACGAGCAGCCGCACGCGTGGGCATGGCTGATGACCGCGCCCGGGGCCCACGCCATCAGCCTGGCCTGCGACGCTGCCGACGCCGCCGACGCCAGCGCGCCGGGGTCGACCCAGCCCGGTGGCCTGGACGTGCTGCATTTCCAGTTGAGCGGTGCTGCTAGCCTGGTGCGCCAGGCGGGCGTGCAGCGCTGGACCTGGACGCGCGATGTTTGACCGGATCGGCCGCTACTGGCGCGTGCTCGCCACCGGCATCAGTTTTCTCGCCTTCGGTATCGGCGGCCTGCTGCTGCGCATCGCGGTGTTTCCGCTGCTGCAGGTGGTGGTGTGGGAGCGCGCCGCGCGCGTCACCGCGGCACGCGCCATCCTGCGCCTGACGTTTCGCGGGTTTGTGGGCCTGATGCGCGGCCTCGGTGTGCTGCGCTATGAATTCATCGGGCTCGAAAAGCTCGAACGGGGTGGCCTGCTGATTCTCGCGAACCACCCGTCGCTGATCGATACTGTGTTCCTGATGGCGTTCGTCAAGCGCGCCGACTGCATCGTCAAGAGTCACCTGTGGAACAACCCGTTCACCCGTGGTCCGGTGCGCGCCGCCGGCTACATCAGCAACGACAGCGGCGAGCAGCTGGTCGAGGCGTGCATCGCCTCCCTGCGTGCCGGGAACAACCTGATTATCTTCCCGGAAGGAACGCGTACCCCGGCCGGTGGCGCGATCAGCCTGAAACGCGGCGCCGCCAACATCGCGGTGCGCGGCGCGCGCGCCGTGACCCCGGTGCTGATCGACTGCCAGCCGCCGACCCTCGGCAAGGGCGACAAGTGGTGGCGCGTGCCGGAGCGCTTCGTGCAGTTCCGGCTTGAAGTGAAAGACGATATCGAGGTCGGTGCCTTTCTTGGCGCCGGCGTGAGCGAAGTAATGGCGGTGCGTCATCTGACGGACTACCTGCAACAATTTTTTACTGGAGAGTACCAAGGCCATGCTTGAAACAGAAGTCAAACAACTGATCATCGACGTCCTGCAACTGGAAGATATTAGCGTCGACGATATCGATAGCGCCGCGCCGCTGTTCGTCGAAGGCCTCGGCCTGGACTCGATCGATGCGCTGGAACTGGGCGTCGCGCTGCAGAAGCGTTACGGCATTTCGCTGTCGGCCGATTCGGAAGACACCCGCAGCCATTTCGCGTCGGTGCGCGCGCTGGCGGCCCTGATTGAAACCCACCGCAAAAAGTAAGGAGTTTGTATGGTAGACGTAAACAATATGAGCCGTGACGAGCTGTATGCGTGGGTCGTCGATCTGCTGGCCGATATGTTCGAGCTCGATAAATCCTCGTTGACGGCCGACTCGAACCTGTACGCCGATCTCGATATCGACAGCATCGACGCAGTCGACCTGGCGGTCAAGCTCAAGCAGATGACCGGCAAGCGCCTGCAGCCGGAAGTGTTCAAGACCATCCGCACCATCGGCGACGTGGTCAACGCGCTTGACGATCTGGTCGAGGAGCAGGCGTTATAAGCATGCGCCTGCTGGGCGCGCTGCTGGCCACGATCTCGGTCGTGCTCACGCTGTGCTATCCGCTGGCCGTCTGGTACGGACAGGGGAGGGTGGAACCGCGCTGGCTGGCGCTGCTGCTGGTGCTGGCCGCCCTGGCGCGCCTGCCTGCCATGAAGGCCAGCCTGGTGGCGCGCTGGTCGGCCGCCGGCGCCCTGCTGCTTGCCGCCGTCACGGTGATGGGTAACGCCATGCTGCCGTTGAAACTGTACCCGGTGCTGGTCAATGCCGCCCTGTTGGGAGCATTTGCCTACACCCTTACCACGCCGGTGTCGATGGTCGAACGCTTCGCGCGCATGCGCGAGCCGGACCTGCCGCCAGCGGCAGTGGCGTACACGCGCACGGTGACCAAGGTATGGTGCGGGTTTTTCGTGGTGAACGGCGCCATTGCGCTGGGCACCGCACTGTGGGCCACGCAAGAGGTCTGGTCGCTGTACAACGGCGTCATTGCGTACGGCCTGATGGGCGTACTGTTCGCCGCTGAATTTTTGGTACGTCTGCGCTTTAAGCGATTGCATCATGGTTGATCTGTTTTCTGTTCTCGGTACACGCGATGGCGCCGCCATCGCCGGCTGGCGTGAGGTCGCTTCCGTCCGCACGCCCGTCACCATCGGCGCGCTGCGCGAGCGCGCGGGAGCATGGCGCGCGCTGGCCCTGCGTACCTCCGGCACCAACGCCGCCCTGTACATCGAGGACAGCCTTGAATTCGCCGCCGCGCTGCTGGGCGCCTGGCAGGCCGGTAAAACCGTATGGCTCACCGCCGACACGCTCGACGCCAGCTGCATCGCGCTGGCGCGCTCGGTCGACTGCTTCCTGGGCGAGTTCGCGCCGCGCTGGAATCCGCTGCAGCCATCGCCTGACGACGCCTGCGCGCTGCCATGGAGCGGGCCCGATTGCGCCTTCCCGGCCCTGGTGGTGCATACCTCCGGCAGCACCGGTGCGCCGCAGGCGATCCCGAAACAACTCTCGCAGCTCACCAGCGAAGTGGCCACGCTCGAGGCGCTGTTCGGTCCCGCCATCGGCGCGGCCGACATTTTCTCGACCGTCTCGCACCAGCATATCTACGGCCTGCTGTTCAAGGTCTTGTGGCCGCTGGCCGCCGGCCGTGCGATTCACGCGGCCAGCCTGGCCTATCCCGAGCAGCTCGCGCAGATGCTCGGGCAGGGCCCCTGCGTGCTGGTGGCCAGCCCGGCCCACCTGAAGCGCTTGCCGGCCCACCTGGACTGGAGCGCGGCGGCAGCCTGCCTGCGCGCGGTGTTTTCGTCCGGCGGCCCGCTCGCGCCCGACGCATCGGTGGCGGCCGCCCACCTGCTCGGCCAGATCCCGACCGAAATCTACGGCAGCTCGGAAACCGGCGGCGTGGCCTGGCGCCGCCACCACGCCGGCTCGCCCGGCGCATGGGAAGCGCTGCCGGGCGTGGCCTGGCGCATCGCGCCCGACAGCGGCCGCCTCGAAGTGCAGTCGCCCCACCTGGGCGACGATGCCTGGCTGGCGCTGGAAGACCGCGTCAACCCCGCGCCGGACGGGCGCTTCCTGCTGCTCGGCCGCGGCGACCGCCTGGTCAAGATCGAAGAAAAACGCATCTCGCTCGACGCCATCGAAGCCGCTCTGGTGGCATCGGGCCTGGCCAGCGAAGCGCGCGTGATCGTCTGCCCCGAGCGGGCCGGCGAGCGCCAGGTGCTGGCCGGGTTCGTGATTCCCTCAGCCAGCGGCCGCGCGCTGCTCGACGCCGAGGGCAAGCAGGCCCTCAACGCGCTGCTGCGCGCCCACCTGGGACGGGTGGTGGAAGCGGTCGCGCTGCCGCGCCGCTGGCGCTACCTCGATCAATTTCCGCTCAACGCCCAGGGCAAGACCACGCACGCACAGCTGCTTGCGCTGCTCGGCGTGGGCGACGCCCGTCCGCGCGTGCCGCAGGTGCGCCTGCTGGAGCAGGACGCGCAGCGCACCCTGCTCGAAATGGTCGTGCCGTCGACCTTGTTCTACTTCGACGGCCACTTCACCCAAGCCGCCGTGCTGCCGGGCGTGGTGCAGGTCGACTGGGCCATCCGCTACGGCCGCCAGCACTTTGCGATGGCACCATCGTTTCGCGCCATCCATGCGCTCAAGTTCCAGCAGGTGGTCAGGCCCGACACCCCGTTCCACCTTGAGCTCAAGTACGACAGCGCCGCCGACGGCGCCAGCGGCACCCTGCATTTCCGTTATTTCTCCGACGCCGGGCAGCACGCCGGCGGCCGCATCCTGTTTGGTACTTAACCTAAAGCGTCGTATGTTAGATAAAAAATTCTCCCCTGATCGCCAGACTGCCTTTGAAGCCCGTTTTGAAGCGCAGAAAATCGCCTTCGGCCCGGTCGTATTCCAGTGCGTGCGCTACGCGTGGAAGCGCGGGATGCTGCAAACGCTGGCCGACGCCGGCGAAACGGGGCTGTCCATCGCCGACATGGCGGGCACCGGCCGCTGGACCGAGTACGCGCTCAAGGTGGTGCTGGAAACCTGCCTGTCGGCCGGCGTGGTGTTCGTGCACGATGGCCGCTATGCGCTCGACAAGGCTGGCTTTTGCGTCCTCACCGACAGCATCACCCAGATCAACATCGACTTCAACCATGATGTCTGCTACCAGGGCTTGTTCAAGCTGGACGAGTCGCTCGACGCCGAAAAGCCGATTGGCCTGAAAGCGCTGGGCGAGTGGCCCACGCTGTACCAGGGCCTGTCGGAACTGTCGGAGCCGGCCAAGACCAGCTGGTTCGCGTTCGACCACTATTATTCGGACACCTCCTTCCCCTCGATCATGCCGGACGTGTTCGCGACCGCGCCGCGCAAGGTGATGGACGTGGGCGCCAACACGGGCAAATTCAGCTGCGCCGCGCTGGCCTACAACGCCGACGTCGAGTTGCACCTGGTCGACTTGCCGCGCCAGTTGTCGGTCGCTGCGACCACGCTGGAAACGGCCGGCGTGCGTGCGCGCGCGCAGCTGCACCCGACCGACCTGCTCGACGCGGCCCTGGCGCTGCCGGCGGGGATGGACGTGATCTGGATGAGCCAATTCCTGAGCTGCTTCTCCGAGCCGGCCATTGCCACCATCCTTCAGCGCGCCGCCGCCGCGCTGGCGCCGCAGGGCCAGCTGCTGGTGATGGACACCTTCTGGGACCGCCAGCGCTACGACATCGCTTCCTACTGCCTGATCAACACCTCGCCGTACTTCACGGCCATGGCCAGCGGGAACAGCAAGATCTACGAGAGCGGCGACTACGTGCGCCTGGCCGAAGCGGCCGGCCTCAAGCTGCTCACCGCGCGCGACGGCATCGGCTACTGCCATTCGCTGCTGCGCTTCGGCCGGGCGGAGTAAATCATGTTCAAGCCCTGCGTGATGATCCCAGTGTACGACCACGAACACGCCATCGGCGCCGTGGTCGACGCGGTGCTCGCTCACGGCCTGCCGTGCATGCTGGTGGACGACGGCAGCAAGCCGTCGTGCGCGCGCGTGCTCGACCAGCTGGCGGCGGCGCATCCCGGCACGGTCGTGCTGGTGCGCCACGCCGTCAACCAGGGCAAGGGCGCGGCAGTAATGACCGGTTTTCACAGCGCCGCGCAGGCGGGCTACACGCATTTGCTGCAGGTCGACGCCGATGGCCAGCACAACACCGACGACATTCCGCGCTTCGTGGCGCTCTCGCGCCTGCATCCGCACGCCGTCATCGCCGGCTGCCCGGTGTACGACCAATCGGTACCAAAGCTGCGCCTGTACGCGCGCTACCTGACCCACGTCTGGATCTGGATTAACACCTTGTCGTTCGCGATCCGCGATTCGATGTGCGGCTTTCGCATGTATCCGGTGGCGCCGGTGGTGGCGCTGGCGTCGCGCTGCTCGCTGGGCAAGCGCATGAACTTCGACTCCGAAATCCTGGTGCGCCTGTTCTGGGACGAAGTGCAGGTGGTGAACCTGCCCACGCGCGTGACCTACCCGAGCGACGGCGTGTCGCACTTCATGGCCTTTCGCGACAACGTGCTCATTTCGCGCATGCATACGGTGCTGTTCTTCGGCATGCTGATCCGCCTGCCCAAGCTGCTGGCGCGCAAATGGCGGGCCGCATGACCAAGCTGCACGCCAGCCACTGGGCCGCGATCTCGGAATCGAGCTTCGTGGGCGGCATGCGCCTGCTGTTCTGGGTGTGCCGCGTGTTCGGCCGCTGGCCGTTCCGGGTGGTGCTGTATCCCGTGCTGGCCTGGTACGTGCTGACCAAGCCGGCCGCGCGCCGCGCTTCGATGAATTATCTCGACCGCGTGCGCGCCTTCGCGCCGGTGCCGGGCGGCTGGTACGGCGTGCTGCGCCACTTCGGCAGCTTTGCCGAAGCCATTCTCGACAAGATGCTGCTGTGGGGCGGCCTGTTCGACAAGAACCTGGTCAGCCACCTCGGCATGGAGCCGATGCGGCGCCTGCTGGACGAAAAACGCGGCGCGGTGCTGGTCTGCACGCACCTGGGCAACGCCGATTTGTGCCGCGTGCTGTCGAACGACGTGCCCGGCCTGACGCTGACGGTGCTGGTGCACACGCGCCACGCACAAGCCTTTAACAATATGCTTGCCTCGCTCGACCCGCGCAGCCAGACCAACCTGCTGCAGGTGACCGAGATGAATCCGGCCACCGCGATGATGCTGTCGGAGCGGGTAGGGCGGGGCGAGTTCGTCGTCATCGCCGGCGACCGCGTGCCGGTCTCGCCCGACCCGCGCGTGGCGCTGGCGCCCTTCCTGGGCGTTGATGCGCCTTTTCCGGTCGGGCCGTACGTACTGGCCTCGATCCTGCAATGCCCGCTCTACATGATGTTCTCGACCCGCGTCGGACGCGGCTACCAAGTGAACTTCGAACTGCTGCGCGAATCGGTGCGCCTGCCGCGCAAGGGCCGCGACGAAGTACTGGCCCAGGTGGCCGGCGACTTCGCGGCGCGCCTGCAGCACCACTGCGTCCGTTCCCCGCTCGAGTGGTTCAACTTTTACGATTTTTGGCATTTACCCCATCTGGACAAGAATGATGCACCCTGACCTGACCACTACCCGCCGCGCCGTCCAATTCGACCGCGAACGTCTGACGATCGAAGATATCGTCGATATCGCGCGCGGCACCGCCAGCGCCGTGCTCTCGCCCGATCCGGTGTTCCGCGCGGCCATCGCGCGCGGCGCCGACTTCCTCGACCGCCTGCTGCGCGAGGACGGCACCATTTACGGCGTCACCACCGGTTACGGCGACTCGTGCACGGTATCGATTCCGCCCGACCTGGTGGCCGAACTGCCGCACCACCTGTATACCTATCACGGCTGCGGCCTGGGCGAGTACCTCACGCCGGCGCAAACGCGCGCGGTGATGGCCACGCGCCTGGCGTCGCTCTCCAAGGGCTTTTCGGGCGTGAGCGTCGAACTGCTGGAACAGATCGCGCGCCTGCTCGACGCCGGCCTGTTGCCGCTGATCCCGAGCGAAGGCTCGGTCGGCGCCAGCGGCGACCTGACCCCGCTATCCTACCTGGCGGCGGTACTGTGCGGCGAGCGTGAAGTGTGGCGCGACGGCGTGCAGGTTCCGGCCGCCCAGGCCTTGAAGGAAGCCGGCATCACGCCGCTGCGCCTGCGCCCGAAAGAAGGGCTGGCGATCATGAACGGCACCGCCGTCATGACCGCGCTGGCCTGCCTGGCCTACGACCGCGCCGAGTACCTGACGCGCATGTGCACCCGCATCACCGCCATGGCCTCGTTCGCGCTGGACGGCAACGCGCACCACTTCGACGAAACCCTGTTCTCGGTCAAGCCGCACGCCGGCATGCAGGGCGTGGCCGCGTGGCTGCGCCAGGACCTGCACGTCGGCGAGGCGGAACGCAACGGCAAGCGCCTGCAGGACCGCTACTCGATCCGCTGCGCGCCGCACGTCATCGGCGTGCTGGCCGACGCGCTGCCGTTCTTCCGCCAGTCGATCGAAAATGAACTCAATAGCGCCAACGACAATCCGATCATCGATGCCGAAGGCGAACGCGTGCTGCACGGCGGGCATTTCTACGGCGGCCATATCGCCTTTGCGATGGATGGCATGAAGAACGCGGTGGCCAACCTGGCCGACCTGCTGGACCGCCAGATGGCGCTGCTGGTCGACAGCCGCTACAACCACGGCCTGCCGGCCAACCTGTCGGGCGCCGAAGGGCCGCGCGCGGCCATCAACCACGGCCTGAAGGCCTTGCAGATCAGTTCTTCGGCGTGGACTGCGGAAGCGCTGAAACTGACCATGCCAGCGTCGGTGTTCTCGCGTTCGACCGAGTGCCACAACCAGGACAAGGTCAGCATGGGCACCATCGCCGCGCGCGACTGCCTGCGCGTGCTGGAACTGACCGAGCAGGTTGTCGCCGCGCTCTTGATCACGGTGCGCCAGGGCGTGTGGCTGCGCCTGCGCGTCAATCCGGAAAACCCGGCGCCGCAAGCGCTGCAGGACATGATGGACAAGCTGGGCGAAGACGTGGCTCCGGTGGCCGAAGACCGGCGCCTGGAGCCCGAGCTGCGCGTGCTGATCGCGCGCCTGCGCGAGCAAGCCTGGACCCTGTATGCGTAGGGGCGCGCTGCCGAGCCGCTGGTTCGCCGAGACCGAGATGCAGGTCCAGTTCTTCGACCTGGACCCGATGCAGATCGTCTGGCACGGCAACTACGTCAAATACCTCGAAGTGGCGCGCTGTACGCTGCTCGACAAGATCGACTACAACTACGAGCAGATGAAGGCGTCCGGCTTCGCCTGGCCGGTGATCGACATGAACCTGCGCTATATCGGGCCGGCCGTGTTCGGCCAGCGCCTGACCCTGCGCGCTGAAATTGTCGAATACGAAAACCGCCTGAAGATCGATTACCTGATCAGCGATGCGGCCAGCGGCAAGCGCCTGAACCGCGCCAGCACCACCCAGGTGGCCGTCGATATCGCCAGTGGCGAAATGTGTTTCATGTCGCCGCCCGTGCTGTTCGAAAAATTAGGAGTAAGCCCCGCATGAAACGTCTGATCTTCGCCCTCGCCATCGGCGCCGCCTGCGCTGTTGCCGGCGCCAGCGCGCCGATCGCCAAAATCCAGGCTTTGCTGGCCAAGCCGACGGTCCTGTGCGGCCGCTTCGACCAGACCAAGCACCTGGCCGGCATGAAAAAACCACTCGCCTCGAATGGCCGTTTTTGCGTCGTGGCGGGCAAGGGCGTGTTGTGGCGTACCCTGAAACCGTTCCCGAACACCCTGCGCCTGACGCGCGACGAAATCGTCAGCTTCCAGGGCGAGCGCGTGGCGATGCGCCTCGAAGCGAAGCAGGAACCGACGGTGCGCATGATTAACAGCGTACTGTTCTCGCTGCTGTCGGGCGACCTGGGCCAGCTCGAGACCCTGTTCGAGGTCGACGGCAATGTCGACGGCAGCACCTGGAACGTCGCGCTCAAGGCGCGCCAGCCGGCGCTGGCCAAGGCCATCGGCGCCATTTCGCTCGACGGCGGCGCGTACGTGAAGAATATCCAGATCGTCGAGGCCAGCGGAGATAAAACCTTCATCGTCTTCTCCGAGATCAAGACAGGCGAGGGCGCGATTACCCTTGAGGAGGCGGCGCTGCTGTGAATCCCGAGGTAAAACGGCACAAGTGGCTGGCCTGGCTCTGGGCGCTGGTGGTCTGCGCCCTGCTGGGACATAACGCCTATCTGTGGGTGGTCCAGCGCATCGTGCCGGACACCGACATCATGGCCTTGCTGCCGGTGCAGGAGCGCGACCGCGTTCTGCAGGAGTCGTTCGCCCACATGGTCGACGCGGCGCAGCAGCGCGTGATCGTGCTGGTCGGCGCCGCCGAGTGGGATGACGCCAGGCGCGCCGCCGACGCCTACAATGCGGTACTGGCCAGCCAGCCGGGCGTGCTCGAAGCGGTCAAGCTGTCCGACGAAACCCAGGGCGACTGGCTGGCGCCATTCCAGAAGCACAGCGTGGCTTTGCTCACCGCGCAGCAGGAAGCGCAGCTGCGCAGCGAGAGCCCGCAATTCTGGACCGACGCCGCCCTGGCCAAGCTGTACTCCGCATTCTCCGGTCCGAAACTGGGCGCCTTCCGCGACGATCCGTTCGGCCTGTTTTCCGGCTGGGTCCAGGAACGCGCGCAGGAAACCCCGGTGCGTCCGCGCGACGACAAGCTGTTCGTGGCCGACGGCGAGCGCCAGTACGTGCTCATGCCGCTGACCATGCGCGCGCCGGCGTTCTCGATGACGGCCCAGCAAACCGTGGTGCCGCTGCTCGAACGGGCCAAACAGGCCGCGCTCAAGGCCGCCCCGCAGGCGAAGGTGATCACCGCCGGCGTGGTGCTGCATGCGTCGGCCGCCAGCAGCCAGGCCGAAGGCGAAATGTCCACCATCGGCCTCGGCTCGCTGGCCGGCATCGTGCTGCTGACATGGTTCACCTTCCGCTCGCTGCGGCCGATCGCGCTGGTGCTGCTGTCGATCGGGATCGGCTTTCTCGGTTCGCTGTCGGTGTGCTGGCTGCTGTTCGGCCGCATTCACCTGCTCACGCTCGTATTCGGGGCAAGCCTGATCGGCGTGGCCCAGGATTACGGCATCTATTTCCTGTGCAACCGCCTGAGCGCCGATCCGGCCGAGGGTTCGGTGCGCCTGCTCAAGCGCCTGCTGCCGGGACTGTGCCTGACGCTGCTGGCCGCGGTGATCGGCTACATGGGCCTCGGCTTCACGCCGTTTCCCGGCCTGCGTCACATGGCCGTGTTTTCCGCCGTCGGGCTGGTGTTCGCCTGGTTGACGGTAACTTGCTGGTTCCCGCTGCTCGTTTCCGGCGGCACTTTGACAACCGGTGCATTGGCGCAGCGTTACGGCGCCACGCTGGCCCACTGGCCGCGCGCGCGCATGAATGCGCCAACGCTCGTCATCGCGGCGTTGTTCTTGTTGGTGGCGGGTTTCGGCTGGTCGCGCCTTGGCGTCAACGATGACATCCGTTCGCTGCAAACCCCGCCCAAGCATCTGATCGACGACCAGATCAAATTGGGCAAGTTGTTGGATGCGCCGACGCCCGTCCAGTACTTCCTGGTGCGCGGCGCCAGCGCCGAAATCGTGCTGCAGCGTGAAGAGGAACTCAAGCGCCGCCTCGACCCGCTGATCGCCGCCAAACGCATCGGCGGCTACCAGGCGATGTCGAACTGGGTACCGTCGGTGCGCACCCAGCTCGAACGGCGCGCCCTGGTCGACAGCAAGCTGCTGGCACCGGGCGGTCCGCTCGACGCCGTGGCCAAGGCGATTGAAGAAGACAGCGCCTGGAGCGCCGCCACGCGCGCGCACCTGATGGCGCCGCGCGCGCCCCTCACGCCCGCGGAATTCCTGAAAACCCCGCCGAGCGAACCTTGGCGCCACCTGTGGCTGGGCGACATCGACGGCGTCCACGCCAGCATCGTCGCGCTGCGCGGCATGAGCATGGCCGCGCTGCCGGAGTTGCGCCGCGCCGGCGAGGGCATGGAAGGTGTGCAGTGGGTCGACAAGGTGGCCGAGATTTCATCGGTGCTGGGGCGCTACCGCCAGTACATGGGCTGGGTGGTCCTGGGGGCGTACGCGGTAGTGTTCGCGCTGCTCTACCCGCGCTATCGCGGCAACGCCTGGCGTGTGCTGGCGCCGACAGCGGTAGCGAGCATCGCTACCCTGGCGGTGCTCGGCCTCACCGGCCAGGCGCTGCAACTGTTCCACGTGCTGGCACTGATGCTGCTGCTCGGCGTCGTTGTCGACTACGGCATCTTCATGCAGGAGCACCCGGGCCGGCGCGATACCACCCCATGGCTGGCCGTCGGCCTGTCGGCGGCCAATACGATTCTGGCTTTCGGCTTGCTTGGCCTGAGCCGAACCCCTGCGCTGCAGGCGTTCGGGCTGACGATGCTGATCGGGACCACGCTGGCGTGGCTGCTGGTCCCTTATTTTGCGAATACCAAGGAAAATGAACATGCGTGATTCCCGCCTCCACCTGGCTGCGCCGCTGCTGGCCGCAGTGCTGCTGGCCGCCTGCGCCACGCCGCCGGCGCCCATCGCGCGGCTCGGCATCAAGCTGGCGCCGCAGGCGCTGGAGTCGACCATCAGCGTGCAGCAGCACCTCAAGGTCGAGCGCAAGGGCCGCATCGACGAACTCGATGCCGCGGTCGAAATCGACCCGCAGCAGGTACAGATGGTTGGCCTGGCTTTCGGCCAGCGCGTCCTGAGCCTGAGCTATGATGGCAAGGAACTGACGTCGTGGCGCCACATGATGCTGCCCAAGCAGGTGCGCGCCGAAGACGTGCTCGAAGACCTGCAGCTCACCTTGTGGCCGGCCGACGCGATCGCGCGCAGCCTGCCGCAGGGCTGGCGCATCGAAGACGCCGGCCTGCGCCGCACCCTGACCCTCGATGGCGCGGTGGTGGCCACGATTACCTACACGCAGATGCCGCGCTGGACTGGCACTGTGACCCTCGACAACCTGCGTTACGATTACCGCCTGACCATCGAGTCGGCGCCATAAGAATATGAAGCTGTATCTAAACGAATGCGGGATCGTCTGCGCGCTGGGCGACTCGCACGAACAAGTCAAACGCGCCCTGTTCGCCGGCCAGAGCGGCATCGCGCCGACCGACGCCTGGTCGCCCGGCCGCGTGCTGCCCCTTGGGCGCGTGCTCACCGCGCTGCCCGACGATGCGGCGCTGCCGCTCGGCCAGCGCAGCCGAAACAACCGGCTGGCCCTGGCCGCGCTGGCGCAGATTCGCGCCGCGGTCGACGCGGCCGTGCTGCGCTACGGGTCCAACCGGATCGGCATCGTGATCGGCACCAGCACCTCGGGCATCGCCGAAACCGAAGCGGCCCTGCAGGCACACTTCACGGGTGCGCCGCTGCCGGACGATTTTCATTACGCGCAGCAGGAGATGGGTTCGCCCGCCGCCATGCTGGCCCATGAATTGAAGGTCACCGGCCCGGCCTACGCCCATTCGAGCGCTTGCGCATCCGGCGCCAAGGCCCTGGCCAGCGCCGCGCGCCTGATTCGCATGGGCCTGTGCGACGCCGTCATCACTGGTGGCGTGGACACCCTGTGCGGATTTACGGTTGCGGGGTTTTCGGCACTCGAATCGGTCAGCGCGGCGCGCTGCAATCCATTGAGCGCCAACCGCGAGGGCATCAACATCGGCGAGGGCGCGGCACTGTTCCTGATGACGCGCGAGCCGGCCGCGGTCGCCCTGTGCGGCTGGGGCGAGGCGTCCGACGGGCACCACATGTCGGCGCCCGATCCGGCCGGCAGCGGCGCACGCCTGGCGATTACCGAAGCGCTCGCGCGCGCCGGTATTGACGCGGCGCAGATAGACTATATCAACCTGCACGGCACGGCGACCATCCAGAACGATGCGATGGAGTCGCGCGTGGTGCACGACCTGTTCGGGCCAGCGGTGCCGGTCAGCTCGACCAAGGGCTTTACCGGCCACGCGCTGGGCGCGGCGGCGGCGCTGGAGGCGGCGCTGATCTGGCTGGCCATGCAGGACGATAATCCGCAAGGGCTGCTGCCCCCGCACCTGTGGGATGGCGTGCCCGATCCGGCGCTGCCGGCGCTGAACGTGGCCGCACCGGGTGCGCGCCTCGGGCGCCCGCTCGACTGGGCGTTGAGTAACTCGTTTGCGTTCGGCGGCTCGAACGCCACCCTGGTGTTGGGACGGACCCGATGAACAGTGACAGCTACCCCGATATCCGCGCGCTGGTCCCGCATGAAGGCGAGATGGTGTTTCTCGACCGCGTGCTCACGGCCGGCACCAGCACCCTGTGCGCGGAAGTGACGATCGGCCAGCACAGCGTGTTTTTCGACGCAACAGGAGTAGAGGCGGGCGTCGGTTCCTGGGTCGGCATCGAGTACATGGCGCAGGCGATCGCCGCCCACGCCGGATTTTTGGCGCGCCTGCGCGGCGACGCGGTGCGCGTGGGCTTTCTGCTCGGCGCGCGGCGCTACCAGACCAGCGTGCCCCTGTTCGCGCTGGGCAGCGTGCTGCACGTGCACGTGCAGCACGTGCTGCAGGGCGAGAACGGCCTGGGCGCGTTCGACTGCCGCATCGACGATGGCGCCAGCGCGGCCAATCTGGCCAATGCCACCATCACGGTCTTCCAGCCCGATAACGTTAACGAATTTTTGCAGCGGAGTTTTTAAATGAGTAGCCAGAGCAGTATCAACGAGACAGTATTGGTGACGGGTTCGTCGCGCGGCATCGGCAAGGCGGTTGCGCTGCGCCTGGCGCGCGACGGCTACGATATCGTCGTTCATTGCCGCAGCCAGCGCGCCGAGGCGGACGCGGTCGCGCGCGAAATCGAGGCGATGGGCCGCCGCGCGCGCGTGCTGCAGTTCGACATCGGCGAGCGCGACGTCGCGGCCGCGGCCCTGCTGGCCGACATCGAGCAGCATGGCTGCTATTACGGCGTGGTGTGCAACGCCGGCGTGGCGCGCGACAATGCGTTTCCGGCAATGAGCGGCGAGGACTGGGATATCGTCCTCAAGACCAATCTCGACGGTTTTTATAACGTGCTCAATCCCCTCGTGATGCCGATGGTCCAGCGCCGCAAGGCCGGACGCATCGTCACCATGGCTTCGGTCTCCGGGCTGGCGGGCAATCGCGGGCAGGTCAATTACAGCGCCGCCAAGGCCGGCATCATCGGCGCCACCAAGGCGCTGGCGATCGAGCTGGCCAAGCGCGCCATCACCGTCAATTGCGTCGCGCCGGGCCTGATCGAAACCGACATGATCAGCGACGTGCCGATGGAAGAAGCGCTCAAGATGATTCCGGCCAAGCGGGTCGGCAAACCCGAGGAAGTGGCCGCCGCGGTCAGCTTCCTGATCGGCGCCGATGCTTCGTACATCACGCGTCAGGTTATTTCTGTCAACGGAGGCATGGTATGAAGCACCGCGTCGTCGTCACCGGCATGGCCGGCATCAGCCCCCTGGGCAACGACTGGGCCGCGATCCGCACGCGCCTGGGCGAGTACCGCAACGCCATCGTGCCGATGCAGGAGTGGGCCGATTACGAAGGCCTGAACACCAAACTGGGCGCGCCGGCCGCGCCCTTCGAGCTGGGCGAGCGCTTTCACCGCAAGGCGATGCGCAGCATGGGACGGGTGGCGCTGATGGCCACGCGCGCCAGCGAAATGGCGCTGGCCCATGCCGGCCTGCTGGAGCATCCGCTGCTCAAGAGCGGGCGCATGGGCGTGTCCTTCGGTTCCTCGGCCGGCACGCCGAGCGCGATCGGCGACTTTGGCCGCATGATGGAAGAGCGCAGCACGCGCGGCATCAACGCCACCACCTACATCAAGATGATGGCGCACACCGCGCCGGTGAACATCGGCGTGTTCTTCGGCCTGACCGGGCGCGTGATCACGACGTCGTCGGCCTGCACCTCGGGCAGCCAGGGCATCGGCTACGCGTACGAAGCGATCCGCAACGGCCAGCAGACCGCCATGGTGGCGGGCGGCGCCGAGGAACTGTGCGCGACCGAAGCGGCGGTGTTCGACACCCTGTTCGCCACCAGCACGCGCAACGACACGCCGGCCGTCACGCCGCGGCCCTTCGACAGCGCGCGCGACGGCCTGGTGATCGGCGAGGGCGCCGGTTGCCTGATCCTCGAAGAGCTCGAGCACGCGCTGGCGCGCGGCGCCACCATCCACGCCGAGCTGGTCGGTTTCGGCACCAACAGCGACGGCTGCCACGTCACGCAGCCGAATGCGGCGACGATGAAGATTGCGATGGAACTGGCCCTGGCCGACGCCGGGCTGGCGCCCGAAGCCATCGGCTATGTGAATGCGCACGGCACCGCCACGGAGCAGGGCGACATCGCCGAAACGCAGGCCACGGCCGCGATGTTCGGCGCGCGCGTGCCGATCAGTTCACTGAAAAGCTACATGGGCCACACCCTGGGCGCGTGCGGCGCGCTGGAAGCGTGGATCAGCATCGAGATGATGCGCGAAGGCTGGTTTGCGCCGACCATCAACCTGGAACAGGTCGACCCGCGCTGCGCGCCGCTCGACTACATCCACACCGAGGGCCGGCGAATCGACACCGACTACATCATGACCAACAATTTTGCGTTCGGCGGCATTAACACGTCGCTGATTTTTAAGAAGTATGGCTAAACCTGGAGATATACACGAATGAAAAAAATCCTCTCGACGATGGCAGTTCTGGCAGTTATCGGTAGCGCAGTTCCGGCCCACGCGGCCGACAAGAAAGTGGTGTTGCCGTTCGCCGGTGCACTGGCAGACAACGGTGCCAAGGAACGCCTGGGCGACTCGATCGCATTCTATTATGGTGCGCAGAAGACGCCGAAGGTACTGGAAAAGCGCGGCTCCGACCAGACCAGCCAGAAGACCAACGCCTTCAGCAAGACCGACACGGCAGTGTGCCATTGGGCCTTCCTGTCGGCCATGCTGGCACTGCAGAAGCGCGCCCAGGAAGTCGGCGCGAATGCGGTCATCAATATCACCAGCAACTACAAGAACGTCACGTATTCGAGCGAGACCGACTTTGAGTGCCACGTCGGTAATATCGTCGGCGGCGTCGCCCTGAAAGGCGACTTCGTGCGCCTGGCCGACGGCAAGAAGTAAGCCGTCAAGCCCTCAAGCGCGGCCCGATCGCGGGCCGCGCTTTCCGTCACGACCCGGCCACGCTAGGGTACCGCTGGTCGACCAGCTCCGTGATTGTCCTTTCCGCGCCTCTCAGCTGGTCTATTGGGGCGGCACAATCCGCAAAAAACTGTTGAAGTGCTTTCCACTTTTCAACGGCCTCACTTTGCATGACATCAAGAAAATCAGAATGATGGGAATCGGGCGTTATCACGGCTCGGCTTGTTCACGTTCCATGATATGTGGCAGTGAACCTTGGCGCCGCTCAGGCGCCGCTGCAGCTACGCGAGTACGAGCGATAAAAACAACATATATGTTGCTTTCATGGAGAATCACAACATATTTGTTGTATGATCCTATCACTAACACGGGGAGATGGAAGTGAAGTACAGCGAGTTCCGGCGGTGGCTGCTTAAACAGGGTGCCCAGATCACCCCAGGCAAGGGAAGCCATAGTAAGGTATCTCTTAATGGAAAATCGACTGTCTTCCCGGACCATGGAGCAAAAGAGATAGGGACGGGCCTAGTGGAGAAAATTCAGAAAGACCTCGGATTGAAGTGAGAGAGTCCGACATGGGCCTGAATACGGAAATCCCGGAATCCCGACAACCTGAAAACGACGAAGACGACGAAACCGAGAAAGAGGCAGATCATGCTGAATTATCCAATCACCCTTACCCCAGACGACAACGGGTCATTTCTGGTCGGGTTCCCCGATTTTCCTGAGGCTAATTCCGTTGGCGACAACGAAGAGGAGGCGCTAGGCAACGCCATCGATGCGCTTGAAACAGCGCTCGAGATTTATTTCGATGAGCGCCGTGCTGTGCCCGCGCCATCCAAACCTGAACCTGGCCAACGTGTGGTGGCATTGCCTGCGCTTGAATCTGCAAAGGTCTTGCTCTGGAACGAGATGATTGAAAAGAAAATACGCAAAGCCGATTTGGCACGCCTGCTGAACGTGCATATGCCGCAAGTCGACCGTCTTTTTGATCTTAAACACTCATCCAAGATCGAATTTGTTGAGCAGGCCGCCAAGGCACTCGGTAAAACTCTGACGGTTTCGCTTGTCTGATAGTTGATGTCAGCATCAATATGCGGAATTCTGTTTTTTCAACTATCAGCAATGCAAAAAGCCGCCTTTTAGAGCGGCTTCTCTGATTTTCCCCAGGCTCTTCACGGGATGCGCTCATCACCGCCCGGTGCGGACCCGGCGCTAACCCTGGGCCGGTCCCCGGACGGCCACGCGGGAGTGTGCCCGCTATCGCGCTTGCACATCCCGAGCGCGGTCCCGATCAAGGGCCGCGCTGTCCATCACGATCCGGCCAGGCGCGGGAACAGCTGGTCGACCAGCTCCGTGATTTTCTTCTCTGCGCCGATGAATTTGCCCATGTTGCCACCACCCCTGGAGGCATCGTAGGTCGCCTTGCCGGCCGGTTTGGCGTTCTTGTAAACCACGATGTCGGCATACGCCATGTACATGGCCAGGTCCCAGCGCCAGGTCGCGGTATAGGTCGAGGTGAGCGGGCACTCCACCAGCGAGGCACCCGAGGCCAGCTTCTTCACTTCATATCCCTTGTTGGTCAACGCGCGCTCGTAGGCGTCGAAGAAGGTCGCCCTGACGGAGGGATTGTCGACAATGCACACCACTTTGCTGTCGAAACGCTCGACCGGCTTGACGTTTTGGTGAATCGCGCAGCCGGAAAGAGCGAGCAGGGCGACGGAGATGCAGGCCAGTCTGGAGATCATATGATTTCTTCGCGGAAATTTTAGAGAGTCTGAACTATACCATTGCATTGCCGGGTAGACACATTAATTGCGTTGGCCGCTTTCCAGGTGGTGTTCGTGCCACGCTGCCCGCGAGGCGTCCTGCGGGCAATCCATGAAGATCGAAAAGACTAGCGGCTGACGCCGACCAGCTTGTGCACCAGCTCGGACGAGGTCGACGCCGAAAACTTGCGCATCAGCTTGGCTCTATGCATTTCCACCGTGCGCGGACTGAGGTCGGTTTCGCGGGCGATCACCTTGCTGGTCTTGCCTTCGACCAGCAGGGCCGCGATCTCGCGCTCGCGCGGGGTCAGTTCGGCCGTGACGGGCCGCTTTTCGCTGACATCCTCGAACGTCCACACGCCCGCGCCGAGCGGCTCGCGCGCATCGAGGGCGCGCCCGCTCACGTGGCACCAGAACAGCTCGCCCCCGGCGCGGCGCATGATGCGCTCGTCGGAATAGACGCCGCGCGCGTTCATCACCGGAATGATGCGGTCGCCCGTACGCAGGAATTCATCCATGGTCGGATACAGCACCTGGAAGGACTTGCCATCGAGTTCGCCGTGGCCGTAGCCGAACATCGAACTGAGCGCATCGTTGCAGGCCTGGATCACGCGGTCGACCGAAATGCACATGCCGACCGGCGCGTGGCGAAAAATCGTTTCGTAATCGATGGCGTATGATGCGGTCATTGGATGGTGTGCAGTGATTCGGAAACGTTGGGAAACAACCGGTAGTTCTACGGTATTGTGCTTTTAGCCCGCGTATTTTATGCTGAGAATCCACTGTGCAGTGCAGTATGGACGAATTTAGCTTAACTATAAAAAGGGACAGGGAATGAACAAAGTTTATCCTGACGCGGCATCGGCGCTGGCCGGCATCGTGAGCGATGGCCAGACCATCGCAGTCGGCGGTTTCGGCCTGTGCGGCATACCGGAAGCGCTGATCCTGGCCTTGCGCAAGTCGGCTGTCACCAACCTGACGGTGATCTCCAACAATGCCGGCGTGGACGACTTCGGCCTCGGCCAGCTGCTCACCACGCGCCAGATCAAGAAGATGATTTCGTCCTACGTGGGCGAAAACAAGGAGTTCGCGCGCCAGTACCTGGCCGGCGAACTCGAACTCGAATTCACGCCGCAGGGCACGCTGGCCGAGAAGCTGCGCGCCGGCGGCTCGGGCATTCCCGCCTTCTTTACCAAGACCGGCGTGGGCACCATCGTGGCCGAGGGTAAGGAAGTGCGCGAGTTTGACGGAGAACAATACGTAATGGAGCGCAGTCTGGTAGCGGACGTGTCGCTGGTCAAAGCCTACATGGCCGACCGCGCCGGCAACCTGGTGTACCGCAAGACCGCGCGCAACTTCAACCCGAACGTGGCGATGGCCGGCAAGATCACCATCGTCGAAGTCGAGAAACTGGTGGAAGTGGGCGAGATCGATCCCGACCAGGTGCACACGCCGAGCATTTTCGTGCACCGCATCGTCGTCAACGCCACGCCGGAAAAGCGCATCGAACAGCGCACCGTGCGCACCAACTAAGACCACAGGAGAAGAAGATGGCATGGACTCGTGATGAAATGGCCGCGCGCGCGGCAAAAGAATTGCAGGATGGTTTTTACGTGAACCTGGGCATCGGTTTGCCGACCCTGGTGGCGAACTACGTTCCGGCCGACATGGAAGTGTTCCTGCAGTCGGAAAACGGCTTGCTCGGCATCGGTCCGTTTCCGACGGACAATGAAGTCGATGCCGACCTGATCAACGCCGGCAAGCAGACCGTGACGGCGCTGCCCGGCGCAGCCTACTTCAGCTCGGCCGATTCCTTCGGCATGATCCGTGGCGGCAAGATCAACCTGGCGATTCTTGGCGCGATGCAAGTTTCGGCCCAGGGCGACCTGGCCAACTGGATGATTCCGGGCAAAATGGTCAAGGGCATGGGCGGCGCGATGGACCTGGTGGCCGGCGTCAAGCGCGTGGTGGTGGTGATGGAACACGTCGCCACGGCCAAGGATGGCTCGACCTCGCACAAGATCTTGCCCAAGTGCGATCTGCCGCTGACGGGCGTGGGCGTGGTCGACCTGATCATCACCGACCTCGGCGTAATCGAAGTCACCCCGGCCGGCCTGAAGCTGGTTGAACTGGCACCGGGCGTGAACAAGGAACAAGTAGTGGCCGCCACCGGCGCCGAACTGGACGTCAGCGGGCTCTAGCATACCGCGCCCGCGCGGCGCAAGTCTCGCCAAACGAAACAGCACCGGCTTGAACACCGGTGCTTTTTTTTCGTGTGTATGGACGGATTGATCGTAGAATTGCCTTAAAGGTTTTGTTTCCTTTTCCTTAAGTTTGCGTCGGGCCGGGAATGTGAATACTGGTTAACATGACGCTTTGCGCTGGAGATCACATTACTTACCTTTCCATCATGCGGCATTGCTACCTGCCTCGTCCTGTCTTGCGGGCGCAGCCGTGCGTCTGCAGCCCGGCCGGGCAGTGCCGCGTGCGGCTGTTTGCCCTGTGCAGCCAATGACCAGGCCCGTGCGCGTCGTTCTGGTCGACGACCACACCGTGGCGCGCCATGGCATTCGCCTCATGCTCGCCGGCGCCGATGACCTGGAGGTCGTCGGCGAGGCCGATACCGCGGCGGCGGCCCTGACGCTGGCGCGCACGCAAACTTTCGATGTGGCCCTGCTCGACATCAGCCTGCCCGACAAGAACGGCCTGGAATTGCTCAAGCAGTTGCGCGAGCAGCAGCCTGGCCTGGCGGTGCTGATCGTCAGCATGTACGCAGAAGATGTCTACGCGCTGCGCGCCCTCAAGCTGGGCGCGGCCGGCTACCTGACCAAGACCTGCAGCAGCGCCACCCTGATCGAAGCGGTACGCAAGGCGGCGGGCGGCGGCAAGTACGTGAGCCCGGCGCTGCTGCAAAAGCTGGCCGGCATGCTCGGCGGCGGGCCGGGCGGGGTGCTGCACGAAGCGCTCACCGACCGCGAACTGGAAATCTTCCGCATGATCGCCTCCGGCGAAAGCCTGGTCGGCATCGCCGCGGCCCTGCACCTGAGCCCGAGCACGGTCACCACCTACCGCTCGCGCGTGCTCGACAAGATGGGCATGAAGAGCAATGCCGAACTGACCCGTTACGGCCTGGACCACGGCTTGCTGGGCTGACATCGCCCCGACACCGTGTAGGGGATCCACTACAGCGGCTCCGGACAAAGCCCCGACAGCCGATCACACAAATCCACGCTAGCCAGTTTTTTACCCGCCAGCAATACTTGATCCCGAGGCGTAGATCTACGCAGTATCGTTCGGGGGCGGGATGTCTGCTTTGAGAAAAAACAAGGTTCGTGTCGATTGGCTGGGGCAGCAAGCCATGCTGTTGGCCCACGACGATGCGATCGCGGCGCCGGCCGCGCGCGCTCAATGCCCGAATCCGAGTGCAGCACGGGAAACCGTGGCGGCGATCCGTGATGATCCGCGCTGAGGACATGTCGATGAACCAGACTGCCGCCCCGATTGCGCCTTCGCTGCTGGCCCTGATGGACCTCGGTGCCGCCGAGCAGTACGAGCACGGCCCGGTCGGCTTCGTGTGCCTGTCGGTGGATGGCTGGATCGGCAAGATCAACCAGACCCTGCTCGACTGGACCGGCTACCAGCGCGACGACATCGTCGGACGCACCCGCTTCCAGGACCTGATCGGCGCCGGCGCGCGCATCTTCTTCGACACCCACCACGCGCCGCTGCTGATGATGCAGGGTTTCGTCAACGAAATTGCGATCAACCTGCGCGGCAAGGATGGCGCCCTGATTCCGGTACTGGTCAACTCCGTGCTCAAACGCGACGCCGACGAGCGCCCGCTGCTGATCCAGATGTCGGTCTTCAACGCCAGCGAGCGGCGCCGCTACGAGCGCGAGCTGCTGCAGGCCAAGCGCCTGGCCGAGCAGGCCGCCGTCACGCTCGAACAGCAGGTCGAGGAGCGTACCAGCCTGCTGGCCGATGCGCTGGCCCACGCCGAGGCGGCGGTCCAGGCCAAGAACGACTTCCTGGCCAATATGAGCCATGAAATCCGCACGCCGCTCAACTGCATACTGGGCATGGCGGCGCTGGCGCTGGAAGGCGCGCCCGACGCGCGCCAGCGCAATTACATCGACAAGATCGGCCAGTCGGGCCAGCAGGTGCTCTCCATCGTCAGCGAAATTCTCGACTTCTGCAAGATGGAAGCGGGCAAGCTGCAGATCGAGCAGCTGCCGCTGAACCTGAAAAGCGTGATCGCCGAAACGGCAGCCGGCTTTGCCGTCATGGCGCGCGAGAAGGGCCTCGCGCTCAAGGTGCGGATCGAAGACAACGTGCCCGAGAAAGCGCTCGGCGACGCCCTGCGCATCGCGCAAATCCTCGGCAACTACATCGGCAACGCGATCAAGTTCAGCGACCGCGGCGACATCAGTATCGACGCCTGCCTGATGGGCACCGAGCGCGAACGCATGCGCGTGCGGATCGAGGTGCGCGACAGCGGCATCGGCCTCTCGCACGAAGAGCAGCAGAATCTGTTCCAGCCTTTCCACCAGGCCGACAGCTCGACCACCCGCAAGTACGGCGGCACGGGCCTGGGCCTGGCCATCTGCCGCCAGCTGGCCGACATGATGGATGGGACGGTGGGCGTGACCAGCGCGCGCGGCGTGGGCAGCCTGTTCTGGTTCGAGGTACGCCTGGCCGCCCCGGCGCCGACGC
The DNA here is from genome assembly GCF_030846495.1 of Massilia scottii. Lineage (NCBI taxonomy): Bacteria > Pseudomonadati > Pseudomonadota > Betaproteobacteria > Burkholderiales > Oxalobacteraceae > Massilia > Massilia scottii. The sequence goes on from NZ_JAVCWM010000002.1 coordinate 63,936, forward strand.
CGATGCCGGAACTGCCGCGCAGCCGCGAGCAGGCGGGCCGCTACGAACCGGTCGAGCGCACCATGGCGCGCCTGGCAGGCAAGCGCCTGCTGCTGGCCGAGGACAATCCCCTCAACCAGGAACTGACCCGTATCCTGGTCGAACGCGCCGGCGCCACCATGGCGCTGGCCGGCAACGGCGCCGAAGCACTGGTGGCGCTGGCCGGCGGCGACTTCGACTGCGTGCTGATGGACGTGCAGATGCCGGTGATGGACGGCCAGAGCGCGGCACGCCATATCCGCGCCGACGCGCGCCTGAACAACCTGCCGATCATCGCCATGACCGCGAATGCCTTCAACAGCAACCGCGAGGACTGCCTGGCGGCCGGCATGGACGACTTCCTGGTCAAGCCGATCGAAGCGGGCCTGTTTTACCGCACCGTGGCGCACTGGATCGATGGCCGCGACGCCCGGCCGGCGACGCGGGCCGGAGCCGATGGCTGCGAGGGCGAGGGCGAGGGCGAAGGCGAAGGCGAAGGCGAAGGCGAGGGTGCGGCCACGCCGGCCGAATCGGGCGAAACGATGTCGCTCAGCGTGCTCGCCGCCCTGGTCGACAACGACCCGGACACCATGAGCCGCCTGCTGCGCATCTTCCTCGACAACGCCGCCAGCACCGTGGCCGAGCTGCAGGCGGCGCTGCAGGCCGGCGCCCAGGCCGACCTCAAGACGCTCGGGCACCGCCTCAAGTCGTCGGCGCGCGCGGTCGGCGCCATGCGCCTGGCGGACGCCTGCCAGGCGCTCGAACAGCTATCGGGCATGGACGACGCCACGGCGCTGGTCGGGCAGCTGCCGGCCATGCTGGACGCGCTGCGGCGCCAGCTGGCCGACAGCCACCTGGCGCTGGGCGAACCAAGTACCGCGCCGCACTGACGCAATCACCTTCAACCAAAAACGAGCACAAACCATGACTGCCACTTCCACCCCGACCAAGCTGTCCCCTCCGCTGGCATCGCTGCACGTGCTGCTGGTCGACGACGACCCTTTCATGCTCGAACTGCTGGGCAGCATGCTCGATAAACTGGGCGTCGGGCGCGTGTCGCAGGCCACCGATGGCGAGCGCGGCGTGGCCGCCATCGGCGGCGCGCGCGGCATGCCCGACGTGGTCATCTGCGATATCCACATGCCCGGCAAGGATGGCTTCCAGGTGATGGAAGCGATGGCCGCCAGCGGCTACAAGGGCGCGGTGGTGCTGCTGTCGGGGATGGATGCGCGCACCCTCAATTCGGCCGCGCTGATGGCGCGTTTCCACCACCTCCACGTGCTCGGCGTGATGACCAAGCCGGTGTCCAAGGCTGCGCTGTCGGACCTGCTGGCCAAGGTCACGCGCCTGTAGGAGCGACGATGCATACCTCGACCCTCGATTTTTCCGTGTCGCCGGCGCGCCGCCTGCTGGCCTGGCGCTACCTGCCCGCGCTGCTGGCGTGCACCTGCGCCGCCTTGCCGCTGGCCGGCGAGAGCGTCTGGCTGAAAGCCGCCGCGCTGGCCGGCGTGGCCGCTGCCTGCGCCTGGGGCGCCGTGCGCGAGCCGGCGCCGGACGCCGTTGTGGTGGATGTCGCCGCCGCGCCCGGCCAGGACGGCGCGCAGATGGCCGCGCTGCTCGGCGACGTGCTGCCGGTGTGGGAGCACCACGTGGCCTCGGTGCGCAGCCAGTCCGAGCAAGCCATCGGCCAGCTGATTACCTCGTTTTCCTCGATCCTGGCGCGCTTCGACGCGGCCGGCTTCCAGGGCGCGCATGGACCGGACGATGGCGCCGATTCGGCCATCAGCCTGCTGACCTTGTGCCAGCGCGAACTGGGGCCGGTGATCGCCGTGCTCCAGAGCGTCATCGACAGCAAGGCCGGCCTGCTCGGCCACGTGCGCTCGCTGTCGGACACCATCGCCGAACTGAAGGAGCTGTCGACCGAAGTGAGCCTGATCGCGGCGCAGACCAATCTGCTGGCGATCAACGCCTCGATCGAAGCGGCGCGCGCCGGCACCGCGGGACGCGGCTTCGCCGTGATCGCGGCCGAGGTGCGGCGCCTGTCGTCGTCCTCGTCCGACATCGGCAAGCGCATCACCGAGCGCATGAACCTGGCCTCCAACACCATGCGCACCACGCTGGAAGTGGCGGGACGCGCCGACGAAAGCGACCGCGAAGCGATGGTTTCGTCGGGCCACGTGATGGAAGACGTGCTCTCGCACGTGCGCGAACTGGCCTCGTCGACCGAATCGATGAAAACCCACGGCGGCGCCCTGCGCGGCGACGTCGCCGAGCTGCTGGTGGCGCTGCAGTTCCAGGACCGCATCCGCCAGATTCTCGACGTGGTCAGCGCCGACATGCTGCGCATGCAGCAGGCGGTGGGCGAGGGCGCGCCGCTGCCGCCGGCGCAGGACTGGCTGGCCGACCTGGGCACGCGCTACACGATGGCCGAGGAACACCACGCGCACAGCGCGCCGGCGGCCGCCGAGGCGAACGCCGGGGCGAACGCCGAGGATGAAGTGACGTTTTTCTGATTTCACAAACGATAAGACAAGAGGGAACCATGGCAAAGACAATCATGATCGTCGACGATTCGAGTTCGGTGCGGCAGGTGATCGGCATCACCCTGCGCGGCGCCGGCTACGAAGTGGTCGAAGGCTGCGACGGCAAGGATGCGCTGACCCGGCTCGACGGGCGCAAGGTGCACCTGATCATCAGCGACGTCAACATGCCCAACATGGACGGCATCAGCTTCGTCAAGCAGGTCAAGCTGCTGCCCAATTACCGCTTTACGCCGATCATCATGCTCACCACCGAATCGGCCGAGGAAAAGAAGCGCGAAGGCCAGGCTGCCGGCGCCAAGGCCTGGGTGGTCAAGCCGTTCAAGCCGGACGTGCTGCTCAACGCCGTGCAAAAGCTGATCCTGCCATGAGCGGCGCGGTTCAAGCGCGGGTGCTGCGGCTGGAGCCGGAGCTGACCATCTACAGCGCGGCCCAGGTGAAACAGACCCTGCTCGACGCGCTGCAGGCGCGCACCGACCTGACGCTCGACCTGGCCGACGTCTGTGAACTCGACAGCGCCGGCGTGCAGCTGCTGCTGGCGGCAGCGCGCCACGCGGGGACCCAGGGTGCGGCCCTGCTCCTGGCCGGCCACAGCGCCGCCGTGCAGGAAGCCTTCGCGCTGCTCGGGCTCGACCCGCAGGGCGTCCCTTCCACCTTCACCGCCAACTGACGCGAGGCCCTATGACACTGGACGACGCGCTGGTCACCTTCATCGCCGAAAGCGGCGAACTGCTGCAGGACATGGAAGCGGCGCTCCTGAACATCGGCGATGGTGAAGCCGACAGCGAGGCGGTCAACGCGATCTTCCGCGCCGCCCACACCATCAAGGGATCGGCCGGGCTGTTCGGACTCGATCACGTCGTCGCCTTTACTCACGTGGCCGAAAGCGTGCTCGATGTGGTGCGCACCGGCGACTGCCCGCTCGACCCGGAACTGGTGGCGCTGCTGCTGGCCTGCCGCGACCATCTCGGCCATCTGCTGGCCACCGTGCAGAGCGACGGCCTGGCCGAAGACCTGGCGCTGACCGAGGCCGGCGAGCCGCTGCTGGCGCGCCTGCAGGTTTACCTGGAACCGTCCGCCCCACCGGCGCCGGCCAGCGATACCTGGAGCATCTCGCTGCGCTTCGGTCCATCGGTGCTGTGCAACGGCATGGACCCGATGTCCTTTTTGCGCTACCTGGGCACGCTGGGCACCATCGAACGCATCGCGACCCTGGCCGATACCTTGCCGCCCTTGGCCGAGATGGACCCCGAATGCTGCTACCTCGGCTTCGAGATCGCGCTGCGCAGCAGCGCCAGCAAGGCCGACATCGAAGGCGTGTTCGATTTCGTGCGCGAAGACTGCCACATCGCCATCACGCCGCCCGAGAGCACCATGTCGGACGCGATCCGCCAGATCGAGTCCAGCCCGGATACGCCCGAGCGCCTGGGCGACACCCTGGTGCGCACCGGCAGCGTGACGCGCGCCGAACTGGCCAGCGCCTTGCACCAGCAAGCCAGCGGCGACGGCAACCGCCCGATCGGCGAGATCCTGATCGCCCAGGGTGCGGCCAGCGCGCCGGTGGTCGAAGCGGCCCTGGCGCGCCAGGGCAAGGCGCGCGACGCCCGGGGCCTGGACGGCAGCAGCATCCGGGTCGACGCCGACAAGCTCGATCGCCTGATCAACCTGGTGGGCGAACTGATTATCACCACCGCCAGCGCCAACCTGATCGCGCGGCGCGCGCGCAACGTGCAGTTCCAGGAATGCAGCTCGACCCTGTCGGCGCTGGTGGAGGAGGTACGCAACAGCGCCCTGCAACTGCGCATGGTGAAAATCGGCGCCACCTTCAACCGCTTCCAGCGCGTTGTGCACGACGTGGCGCGCGAACTGGGCAAGGACATCGCCCTGCACGTGAGCGGCGAAGACACCGAACTCGATAAAACCGTGGTCGAGAAAATCGGCGACCCGCTCACCCATCTGGTGAGGAACGCGATGGACCACGGCATCGAAGCGGCCGAAGTACGCGCCGCGCGCGGCAAGGCGGCCGCCGGCGCCATCGCCCTGCATGCCTACCACGACTCGGGCACAATCGTGATCGAGGTGGCCGACGACGGCGGAGGGCTGAACCGCGAACGCATCCTGGCCAAGGCGCTCGAACGCGGGCTGGTCGAGCCGGGCAGGGTCCTGTCCGACCCTGAAGTATTCGCGCTGGTATTCGAGCCGGGTTTTTCCACCGCCGAAAAGGTCACCAACCTGTCCGGGCGCGGGGTCGGCATGGATGTCGTCAAGCGCAACATCACGGCCCTGCGCGGCACGGTCGGCATCGACAGCATCGAAGGCGTGGGCACCACGGTCACCGTGCGGCTGCCGCTGACGCTGGCCATCATCAATGGCTTCCAGGTCGGGGTGGGGCGCTCGGTGTTCGTCATCCCGCTCGACATGGTCGACGAATGCGTCGAACTGCGCGCCGAGCCGGGGCACGATTTCGCCGACCTGCGCGGCCAGATCTTGCCGCTGCTGCGCCTGCGCCAGCTGTTCGCGGTGGCCGGCGTTCCCGGTCCGCGCCAGAGCGTGGTGGTGGTCAAGTATGCCGGCCAGCGCGTCGGCCTGGTGGTCGACACGCTGCTGGGCGAATCGCAGACGGTGATCAAGCCGCTCGGCAAACTGTTCCAGAAGCTCGACTGCATCAGCGGATCGAGCATTCTGGGCAGCGGGGAAGTGGCGCTCATTCTCGACGTGCCGGCCCTGCTGCGCGCGGCGCCGGCGGCGGCCATGGCGGGCGCCGTGCCCAGCACCGAGGTTGCCATGAGTTGAAGCACGAGGTCCGCGAACAGCAAAAACAGCAAAAACAGCAAACAGAATGCAGCGTGTTGTACCCAGATTCACCTATAAAGGAGTGAGATTATGAAATTCGGAAATTTGAACATCGGCGTACGCCTGGCGGCCGGATTCGGCCTGGTGCTGGCCCTCTTGATCGCCAGCGTGTTCATGGCGATAACCCGCTTGGGGGGCGTGCAGCACAGCCTGGAAAACATCGTCGAGGTCAACAACGTCGAGATGGCATTGGCCACGGCGATGCGGGTGACGATCACCGACCGCATGATCGCGCTGCGCAATATCGCTTTGCTCAGCGACGCGGCGGAGATGGAGCCGGAGGTCGAGCGCATCAAGCGTCAGCAGGATAAATACCATGAGGCCGAAACGAAGCTGAACAAGATGTTCGCCGACATCAAGGAAACCACGGCTGAAGAAAAGGCGTTCATGGGGCGCATCAAGGAGGCTGAAGCGGCCATCCTGCCGGTAATGTCCAAGGCCGCCACTCTGGGGCTGGCAAACAAGCCGGAGGAAGTCATCAAGACGCTGATGAGGGAGGTGCGTCCGCTGCAAGCGAAATGGATTGCCGAAGTGAGCGCTCTGATCGACCTGGAACAGAAGCGCAGCGACGAAGCCATGATGGACGCGCGCAAGAGCTATGAAAGCGCGCGCACCGAACTGATGGGACTTGGGATTGCCGCCACCTTGGCCGGCCTGCTGTTCTCCTTCCTGATTACACGTTCGATCACCCGGCCGATCAACGTGGCGGTGGCGCTGGCCGAAACGGTGGCCAGCGGCGACCTGACCAGCCAGATCGAAGTCACCACCACCGACGAAACCGGCAAGCTGCTGCGCGCCATGAAGAACATGAACGAGAGCCTGGTGCGCATCGTCACGGAAGCGAACAGTTCGGCCGAAGCGGTGGCCAGCGCCTCCGAGGAAGTGAGCGCCACGGCGCAGGCGCTGTCGCAATCGGCCAGCGAGCAGGCCGCCGGGGTGGAAGAAACCAGCGCCTCGATCGAGCAGATGACGGCGTCGATCAGCCAGAACACCGAAAACGCCAAGGTCACCGACGGCATGGCGTCGCGCTCCGCCGAAGGCGCGGTCGAAGGCGGCGAAGCGGTCAAGGCGACCGCCGGCGCGATGAACCAGATCGCCCAGAAGATCGGCATCATCGACGATATCGCTTACCAGACCAACCTGCTGGCGCTGAACGCGGCGATCGAGGCGGCGCGCGCCGGTGAACACGGCAAGGGCTTCGCGGTGGTGGCGGCCGAAGTGCGCAAGCTGGCCGAGCGCAGCCAGGTGGCGGCGCAGGAAATCAGCAGCGTGGCCAGCAGCAGCGTGGAACTGGCGCAGCGCGCCGGTAAACTCCTCGACGAAATGGTCCCGAACATCAAGAAGACGTCCGACCTGGTGCAGGAAATCACGGCCGCTTCCGAAGAGCAGTCGACCGGCGTGAGCCAGATCAATTCGGCCATCGGTCAACTGAGCATGGCGACCCAGCAGAATGCATCGAGTTCGGAAGAACTGGCCGCCACCGCCGAAGAACTGAGCGGCCAGGCCGAGCAGCTGCAGCAGACCATGAGCTTTTTCCGCCTGTCGCGCGATGCGGCCGGCCCCGCGCGCAGCAAGCCGGCCAAGCCGGCCGCGCCAGCACGGCGCGCCGCAGCAGCCAAGCCGGCGCCGACCCGCTTCGCGTCCGGCCTGACCCTGGCGCCGGCGGCCGCCGGTGCGCCCGACGAAGCAGATTTCACCAAGTTCTGAGCGGGGAAAACATGAACCATCTGATCCAGAGCCGCGCCCGCGCGGCCGCGGCACCGCCAGCGGCGCCGGCGCCGACCCAGTATCTGACCTTCACGCTCGGCGGCGAGACCTTCGCCATCGGCATCCTGGGGGTGAAAGAGATTATCGAGTACACCAGCCTGACCGATGTGCCGATGATGTCGGACTGCATCCGCGGGGTGATCAACCTGCGCGGCTCGGTCGTGACGGTGATGGACCTGTCGGTGCGCTTCGGCCGGCCCTCCACGCCGGTCACCAAGCGCACCTGCATCATCATCGTCGAAATCGAGGATGGCGGCGAGCGCCAGGTGATCGGCGTGGTGGTCGACGCCGTCAACGCGGTACTGGAGGTCGCCGCCAGCGACATCGAGCCGCCGCCGGCCTTTGGCGCCCAGATCCGCAACGACTACATCGCCGGCATGGGCAAGATCAACGGCCGTTTCGTGATCCTGCTCGAAATCGGCCAGGTCTTCGCCGGCCTGGTGACTGGCGAACCGGCACTGACCGCGGCCGACCAATAAGATGGCGGCTACTCATTCCCCGCACGCAGCGCGGCCCGGCATCAGCCAGGCCGAATTCGTCCAGTTCCAGCGCTTTATCTACGACGCCGCCGGGATCACCCTGTCGGACGCGAAAAAGGCGCTGGTCAGCGGGCGCCTGGCCAAGCGCCTGGCGCACTGCGGCGTGGCCAGCTACGGCGAGTATTTCCGCCTGCTCGACAGCGGCGCCTGCAAGGACGAAGTGCAGGAAGCGATCGATCTGCTGACCACCAACGAAACGTACTTCTTTCGCGAGGCGAAGCACTTCGACCTGCTGCGCGAGCGCGCGCTGGCCCAGCGTCCGCGCGGCGAGTCGTTCCGCGTATGGAGTGCGGCCTGTTCCAGCGGCGAGGAATGCTACAGCATCGCCATGGTGCTGGCCGATTGCCTGGGCGAGCGGCCGTGGGAAATCATGGGCTCGGACATCTGCACCAAGGTGCTGCACAAGGCCCGCATCGGACACTATCCGATGGAGCGGGCGCGCCATATTCCGCAGGCTTTGCTGCGCAAATACTGCCTCAAAGGCCAGGATGCGCAGGAAGGTACGATGCTGGTCGAAGCGGCGCTGCGCCGGCGCGTGCAGTTCGGCCAGATCAACCTGAACACCGCGCTGCCGCAACTGGGCCAGTTCGACATGGTCTTTTTGCGCAATGTGATGATCTACTTTAATGGCGACACCAAGCGCCAGGTGGTCGAGCGCATCGCCGCCTTGCTCAAGCCGCACGGCTGCCTGGTGATCGGCCACGCCGAGTCGCTCAGCGACACCGGGGCGATGGTCCGGTCGCTGGCGCCGTCGATCTACGTGAGGGTGTGAATGCATGCTTGACCCCGGCGTGATCGATATCTTCCTGCAGCCGGGTGAATTTTTCGTCGGCGATGCGCAGTTTCGCCTGCGTACCCTGCTCGGGTCGTGCGTCTCGATCACCCTGTGGCACCCGGCCTCGCGCATCGGGGCGATGTCGCATTTCCTGCTGCCGGGCCGCAGCAAGGGCGACCGGCCCGACGCCCGCTACGGCAACGACGCGCTCGACCTGATGCTGGCCGGCTTGCGCGAGCAGGGCGTGGCGGCGGCCGAGTGCCAGGCCAAGGTATTCGGGGGCGGGAACATGTTCCCCGGCCGCCGCCTGCAGCGTCCCGCCATCGGCATGCAAAACGGGGAGGAAGCGCGCGCGCTGCTGGCCGGGTATGCAATTCCGGTGCTGTCGGCCTGTCTATATGGCGTTGGGCACCGCCAGATCGTGTTCGATATCGCCAGCGGCGATGTCTGGTCGCGCCAATTCGAGAAAGTGGATAAATGAACCGCATCAAGGTACTGATCGTCGACGATTCGGCGGTGGTGCGCCAGGTGGTGGCCGGCGTGCTGGGGGCCGATCCGCGCATCGAGGTCATGGGCGCGGCGGCCGACCCGCTGCTGGCCATCGAATACATGCGCCGCCAGTGGCCGGACGTGATCGTGCTGGACCTGGAAATGCCGAAGATGGATGGCCTGACCTTCCTGCGCAAGATCATGACCGAACGCCCCACGCCGGTGATCATCTGCTCGACCCTGACCGAGGCGGGGGCGCGCGTGACGATCGATGCGCTCGCGGCCGGCGCGGTGGCAATCATCCAGAAGCCCAAGCTGGGCCTGAAGTCGTTCCTGAGCGCCGCCTCGGACGACCTGACCAGCGCGGTGCTCAGCGCGGCGCGCGCCAACGTGGCGGTGCTGGCCGGCCGCCGGCCGCCGCCGCTGCAGCCGGTGGCCAAACTGAATGCCGACGCGGTGATCGCGCCGCTGGCGGCGGGCACCCTGATCCAGACCACCGAGCGGGTGGTGGCCATCGGCACCTCGACCGGCGGCACCCAGGCGCTGGAAGTGGTGCTGGCGGCGCTGCCGCGCACCGCGCCGGGCATCGTGGTGGTGCAGCACATGCCGGAAAAATTCACGGCGGCCTTTGCGGAGCGCTTGAACAGCGTGTGCCGCATCGCGGTGGTGGAGGCCGCCCACAATATGCGCGTGCTGCCGGGGCAGGCCCTGATCGCACCGGGCGGCAAGCATATGCTGATGCGGCGCAGCGGGGCGCAGTACGTGGTCGATGTGGTGGACGGGCCGCTGGTGAACCGTCACCGGCCGTCGGTCGATGTGCTGTTTCGCTCGGTGGCCAAGTGCGCGGGGCCGAATGCGACCGGGATCATCATGACCGGCATGGGCGACGATGGCGCCGCCGGCCTGCTGGAAATGCGCACCGCCGGCGCGCGCACGATCGCGCAGGACGAGGCGAGCTGCGTGGTGTACGGCATGCCCAAGGAAGCGGTCAAGCGCGGCGGCGTGCAGCACACGGTGGCACTGGACGCGATCGCGCGCGCGATCACGGCGGTTTAGTCGTTGCCGTCCTTGAGCATCCACACATACTTCATGTTCATCCAGGCCGCCACCGGCTTGCCGTTCTCCGTGCCAGGCTTGAACCGGCACTTCATGATCCCCGTGCGCGCCGCGTCGTCGAGCAGCACATGTCCGCTCGAGGCGGCGATGCGCGAGGCGGTGACACGTCCGGTGTCGCCAATCTTGAAGGCCAGTGTGACCGTGCCGGTGTGTTCGGCCTTGAACGACGCTGCCGGCCAGATTGGCTTGGCACAGCTGGCAAAGTCGACGAATGGCGCAACCTTGGCCAGCGCGGGCGTCACGGCCGCCCGGTCGTTGGCGGCGTGCGCGTAAAGGCTTAAGCAGGCGGCAGCCAGTCCCAATGCGGGCAAGGATGCCTTCCAGTTGAGCGCCTGGCGGTCGGGTTTGACCAGGCGCCGCACGCGCGTGACCAGGTCGGCGCCGTTGGCCGCGATTGCCAGGTGGTGCGAGGAAAACTGCAAGCGCTCCAGTTCCGACAAGGCGCGCGCCAGCCGGCGCGGTTCGCCTAGGTGGCGTGCCGCCAGGTCGTCGGCGATCTGTTCGCGTTCGGTGCGGATGCGGCCCGAAATCCACCACACTGCGGGGTGATAGAACAGCAGGATCTCGACCACATTCTGGCCCAGGTTGACCAGGTAGTCGAAGCGCCGCACGTGCGCCATCTCGTGCGCCAGCAGCGCTTCGAGCAGGTCGGGCGGCATGCCGGTCATCAGCGAGGCCGGCACCAGCACCACGGGACGCAGCCAGCCGATCGTCAGCGGGCTGTCCAGGTTCTCGGCCACGCGCAGGCGCACCGCACGCGTGATGCCGAAGGCGGTTGCCATGCGCCCGGTGCGCGCCTGCCATTCGGCGCCGGCCAGCGGTGCCTGGGTGGTGTTGCGTACCCAGGCCAGTCCGGCCGCCATGCGCAGCGCCAGCAGCGCGGCGCACACCGACCAGAAGCCGACGATCCACAGCAACTGCTCCTGCAGCCAGCCGGCGAGGCTGGCCTCACCGGCGCCCGCGCCGGCCATCATCCGGTCGGCAAAGCGCAGGTGCGCCGCGCTGGCGCTTGCGTCCTGCAGGCGCAGCGTCAGTTCGGCGGCGGGCCACAGCACGCAGGCCAGCAGCGCCGCGCAGGCCGCGTGGTAGCGGTATTCGGGCCGGGTGTTGCGCATCAGGGCCAGTACGACGCCGCTGGTGCAGCCGATCAGCAAGCCTTGCCAGGTAAAGTGGAGCAGGGTCCAGCCGATGCTGTCGATGAGGGACGCCGTCATTTGTCTTCTTCCTTGAGCATGTTTTCGATCTCTTCGCGCTCTTTTTTGCTGATGCCGCTGCGCAGGGCCGCCATGACCAGTGCCTTGGCCGAGCCGGAGAAGGCTTTCTGGATCAGGTCCTTGAGCAGGTTCGTTTGCAGCGAATCCTGGGCTTGCGCGGGCGCATAGACGTGCGAGCGTTCGCTTTCGTCGCGGATCAGCAAGCCCTTGGTGTGCATGATCTGCATCAGGCGCAGCACTGTCGCATAGGTCACGTCGGGGCGCTCCTTGAGGATCGCCTGGTGCACTTGCTTGGCGGTCGCCGCGCCGAGCGGCCACAGGGTTTGCAGCAGATCGAGTTCGGCCGCTGTCGGCTTGGGCGGGGCAGGGAGTTTGGACATGGTGCGCCATTCAGGTAAGGGTAGTCGCTAGGTTAGCGCATCTAGACTTTCATGTCTAACAAAATATCCCCGAGCTTCCTGGACTAGGGGGCGATCAATTGTGCATGCGGGATCAAAATAGACATCATTGTCTATCTTGGCGGGTGCTGATGAATGGGCGCCGGCGGCGCTACGCAGGTGCGAGGCGCGCGTCCTGATCGCGCTGCGTTAAGGCGTTATCCCGCTGGTGAATGCTCCCCGCCGGGCGGGGAGCCTGGCCGCTGTGATTACAGCGTCCACACGTAGTCGATGTCGGCCCAGCTTTCAACCGGCTTGCCCTTGGCGCTGGCAGCGGTGAACTTGCACAGTTTGATCGCATTCCGGGCGGCGTCGTCGAGCGCGGCGTGGCCGCTCGATTTTTTCACCTTGCTGTCGACAACATCGCCGCTGGCGCCGATCAGGTAAGCCAGTTTCACCGTGCCGGCATGTCTGGCGGCGCGCGCCTCGGCCGGGTAGACCGGTTTGGCGCAGGATGTCAGGTCGGCGACGGCGTGGGCTTTCCCGCCCTTGGCCGGTGCGGCGTGCGCAGCGCCGGCCATGCAGCCGGCTGCGAAGGCAAACAGGGCCAGGCTGCGTGTCAGGCGGGCCGGAATGACCGGGATCGAAGTTGGGCTTGGGGTCATGCAATCTCCTTGGTTGGCGTCGTGCGCCGTGGTTTGGGCGGGTGCCTGATTTATAGATTAATCTGTCTAGACAGAGTTGTCTATAACTTTCTTCGCATTGTTTTATCTGTGTAATTATTGTAGACAATACTGTCTACAATATCTATTCTAGCGTTTTTCAATATCAGATTAACGTCCGGAGAAACCATGTTCAAAACGATCGCCGCCGCTGGCGCACTGACCTTGCTGCCCATGGCCGCGCAGGCTGCCGGCTTGCCCGACTATCCATTCATCCATGTCAGCGGCGTCGGTACCACGACTGCGATGCCCGACCTGGGGCAGATCGATTTCGAGATCAGCGCTTTCGACGCCGATCCGGCCGTGGCGGTGGGTGTGGTGCAGACGCGCGCCACCGAGATCCGGGCGGCGATGGTGGAGGCGGGCGTGCCGCTGGAGGATGTGGAGGTGCGCGACGTACGCAAGGACTTCCGCAAGCCGGACCCGAATGCGGCGCCAGGACCGGTGCAGTACGATATCCGCGCCGGGGTGCGCATCAACGTGCGCGACCTGGCCAAGTGGCGCGGCGCCGCGGCGCCGCTGCTGAACATGCCGAACCTGGACGGCTTCATGACGGTGTTCGATAGCACCGAGCGCGAAAAAATCGAGATGGAACTGGCTACCGATGCGATCAAGATCGCGCGCCGCAAGGCGGAGGGGATAGCGCTGGGACTGGGACGCAAGCTGGGGCCCGCGAGTGCGGTCAGTACGGGCGACCTGAAGAACCTGACGCGGGCGATGGGGCTGGCGCCGAACGAGACGAATTACCGCTCGTCGCCGCAGACCGGCATGGACAGGGCCGATGTGCTGACCGTGATGGCGCTCAGGTTTGCGCAGCCGGTCGATGTGATCTACCGCCTCAAATAAGCAAAATTCCCGCAGGGGCCGTGAGCCGCCGCGGGAAGGGGGGTGAAGTCGGTGGCGGTCAGGCGGCTTTGCGGACCGGGTACATTTCGCGGTCGTCGTCGATGTGGGTCGGATGCGCCAGTTCGCTCTTGAGGCGGTCGTGATCGAGTTCCTTTTCCCAGTGCGATACCACCACCGTCGCTACGCCGTTGCCGACGAAATTGGTCAGTGCGCGGCACTCGCTCATGAAACGGTCGATGCCCAGGATGAGGGCCATGCCGGCCACCGGTACCGACGGCACCACGGCCAGGGTGGCCGCCAGGGTAATGAAGCCGGCGCCGGTGATGCCCGAGGCGCCCTTGGAGGTCAGCATCGCCACGCCCAGGATTGTCAACTGCTGGCTGAAGGTCAGGTCGGTATTGGTGGCCTGCGCCACGAACAGGGCCGCCATCGTCATGTAGATGTTGGTGCCGTCCAGGTTGAACGAGTAACCGGTCGGCACCACCAGGCCGACGACCGATTTCGAGCAGCCGAGTTTTTCAAGCTTGCGCATCAGGGCGGGCAGGGCGCTTTCCGAGGAGCTGGTACCGAGCACGATCAGCAGCTCTTCCTTGATGTACGAGATGAAGCGGAAGATCGAAAAACCGGTCATGCGGGCGATCAGGCCAAGCACGACGAACACGAACACGGCGCAGGTCAGGTAGAAGGAGCCCATCAGCTTGGCCAGCGGCAGCAGCGAGGCCAGGCCGAATTTGCCGATGGTGAAGGCCATCGCGCCAAAGGCGCCGATCGGGGCGACTTTCATCACGATGCCGACCACGCCGAAGATCACATGCGACATGTCGTCGATCAGCTTGGTGATCGGACGGCCACGCTCGCCCAGCATCGACAGCGCGAAACCGAACAGGATCGCGAACAGCAGCACTTGCAGGATGTCGCCCTTGGCGAAGGCATCGACGACGGTGTTCGGAATGATGTTCATCACGAAGTCGATGGTGCTCTGGGATTTGGCCTTGGAGGTGTATTCGGCAATCGCCTTGGTGTCGAGCGTGGCGGGATCGGCATTGAAGCCGTCGCCCGGACGCACCACGTTGGCGACCACCAGGCCGATGGCCAGCGCGAAGGTCGACACCACTTCAAAGTACAGCAGCGCCTTGCCGCCGACGCGGCCGATTTTTTTCATGTCCTGCATGCCGGCGATACCGGCGACCACGGTACAGAAAATGACGGGGGCGATGATCATCTTGATCAATTTGATGAAGCCGTCGCCCAGCGGTTTCATGTCGACCCCGAGTTTTGGGTAGAACACGCCGAGCAGCACGCCGCACACGATGGCGAACAGAACCTGCACATACAGGATCTTGTAGAAGGGCTTTTTCATGACGGTGTCTCCGTTCGATATTGGAATGAATGTATCTTTATCCAAATCGGGAACCTCATCTATTGTGGATATCCGCAGTGCGCGACTTTCGCGCACCGTTGCGATCGGCGTGGCGCGGCAGGATTATGTTTGATTGAACGCTTGTATCTCTGTTAGCATCATCTCGACCAGTATGGCGCGGGCTATCACGAGACGCCCGGCTTTTATATCGGCCAGCCGTCGTACGATGTCGTGCGTGCGGCCGTGCTGGCCAAGGTGTCGGGCACAAGCAAGCCGATGTCGCGCTCCACGTACAAGGAAAACCATGCAAAGAGCCCTATTCATCTGCAGCCAAAACCGGCTGCGCAGCCCGACGGCGGAGCAGGTCTTCGCTAGCTGGCCCGGGGTCGAGACCGACTCGGCCGGGCTGGGCGGCGACGCCTCGGTGCCGCTGTCGCCCGAGCAGATTGCCTGGGCCACCGTCGTGTTCGTCATGGAAAAGGCGCACCGGCGGCGCCTCGGCGAGCGCTTCCGCGCCCATCTGAACGGAAAAAAGGTCATCTGCCTCGATATTCCCGACAATTACGCCTACATGCAGCCGGAACTGGTCAGCATTCTGGAGGCGAAGGCCGGGAAGTTCCTGCGTTAAGCGGCGCGACGCGTATAATTGCAGTACAGAAACGTTATCGTCCTCAGGACGGACGCAACGCGTGCATCGTCCATCCGACCTCCCCACCAATGAAAAATCTGCTTTTGCGCGGCGCCGCCTGCGCGCTGATCATGCTGCCTGGCGCCGGTCACGCCGCGCCGCCCGACCCTAATTCCGCCGTTGCCGCCGCTGCGGCTGCTGCCGCCGATGCCGCAATGGACGCCGCCGAGCGCGCCCGCGCTGTCCCCGAACCGCACAGCGCCGCGCTCTGGGATTTGCTGACGGCGCTGCACTACGAACAGCGGCTGCCGGCCATCATCGACAGTGCTGCGGGAGCGACTTCCGCCGAGCGCGCCAATGCCCACTATTTCGTACAGCGCGCCACCCCCGAGGCCTTGTGCGCGATCCTGTTCCCGATGCGCCCGCACATCAGCATCGAGGAAGCGCGCGCGCTGGCCAAAGCCTACGCCAATCCGGTGGCGCAGCAAGCCCTTGCCGGCGTGAAGAATGCAGCGGTGGACGCGTTCAACGCGACGCCCGAAGCGCGCCTGTTCGCCGCGCGCGAGGGAGCGGCCAAGCCCGGTGTCGAGGCAGCGAGGAGCTGCTCAGTCCCGCCAACCTGGTCAGCGCCGATGGCCCGTCGCGCAGCCGCCGCAATCTGGTGCGGATGTCGTCCGGTGCAGACGCGTACGTGGTCGCCGCGCAGGCGCTGGTAGCGCAGGCGCGCGCGCAGCTAAAGACAAACGGCATGCCGTCTCACGATAAAGTCATCGCCAACTTGCAGCACGCGATGGGCCTGAGGATATCGATGCTGGGATTGGTCGGTGCATTCCAGCGCGAGCAGTTCGGCATCATGGACCGCATGCTCGCTTTTGCCGCGGCGCGCCCGCGCAAGCTGGTCCTGACCGCCAAGCGCTTGACGGTACCCGGCAGCGCCGATCGGGAGCGTTGGGACGCGATGACCAGCGACCTTGAGCGCACGATGGGCAATATCGCCGAGATGGGACGGATGCCGGCGTCTTAATTGTTCATGTGACCACGCCGCAAGCGGTATAGTCATGCTTTCGACCTTGCGTCGGTCACCTCGGGAACCCGCCATGAGAACAATCCGTCATTTACTGCTGGCTTTCGCGATCGCACCAGCCCTGCTGCACGCAGCGCCCAAACCATCGCCCAAGCCGGTGGCATCGTTCTTTCCCCAGCTTGAGCTGGGCCGATTCCTCGCCGATAACTTCGACCTGGCCTCGGTACGCAGTTCGCTGGGCTCGCGGCGCACGCCGGAACTGCGCACCTTCACCGATTTCGGCATGGTGCCCACCCGCAGCGGCGACGACGTGGTCGCCTTCGATGGCGAACGCTGGTTCTACCAGCTGCGCGTGGTGCGCCGCGCCGATATCAACAACGATGGCATCGAAGACCTGGAAGTGTGCTTCACCGACCGCGCCAAGGGCGCCTCGGTCGATACCTCCCAAAGCTTGCTGATCAGCCGCTTTTCCGACGAAACCTACGCGGTCGCCCTGCACTACGCGTCGGACGCCTGCGGCCCGGCCGCCAAAAACACCGGCGCGCGCGCACGCACCATCGAGGTCAGGTAAGCAGCCGCGCCGATGCCGGCGTCGGCCTGCGCGCCTTACTGCGCGGCCCAGCCGCCATCCATGTTCCAGGCCACGCCGCGCACCTGGTTGCCGGCGGGGCTGCACAGGAACACAGCCAGTGCGCCCAGTTCTTCCGGCGTGACGAATTCGCCGGACGGCTGCTTTTCGCTCAGCAGGGCCTTCTTGGCCTGTTCCATGCTGATGCCATCTTTCGCCGCGCGGTCGTCCACCTGTTTTTGCACCAAAGGGGTGAGAACCCAGCCCGGGCAGATGGCGTTGCAGGTAACGCCGGTGCCGGCCGTTTCCAGCGCGGTGACCTTGGTAAAGCCGACCAGCCCGTGCTTGGCGGCCACGTAGGCCGATTTCTGCGCCGACCCCACCAGCCCGTGCACCGACGCCAGGTTGATGATGCGGCCCCAGTTCCTTTGCTTCATGCCTGGGAGCGCCAGGCGCGAGGTGTGGAAGGCGGAGGTGAGGTTGATGGCGATGATGGCATCCCATTTCTCGGCCGGAAAATCCTCGATATTGGCCACATGCTGGATGCCGGCGTTATTGACCAGCACATCGACGCCGCCGAATTTGTCGGCCGCGAACTGCATCATCGCTTCGATGTCGGCCGGTTTCGACATGTCGGCGTTATGGTAAGCCGTCTGTACGCCGAATTCGCGCGCCAGGTCGGTGTGCAGTTTTTCGATGTGCTGGGCGTCGCCGAAGCCGTTGAACACGATGTTGGCCCCTTCCTGGGCCAGCGAACGCGCCATTCCCAGGCCGATACCCGAGGTCGAGCCGGTGACCAGAGCGGTTTTACCGCTCAATATACTTGATTTCATTGTGTCCTCTAGAGAAAGAGTTTGGGGTTGATGATGTAGAATTCTAAACGCAGTGAAGATTGAAGCACATATTTAAAAGTGGCGACGGATGACGCCCAACGAGGAGCCGGCATGATCGAAGCAAGAATCAAATCCGTCCAGTGCATCTCGCCCGCCGGCTTGCACCAGATGTCCTACAAGGAGTGGGGCGACGAGGCCAATCCGCGCGTGCTCATTTGCGCCCATGGCGTCACGCGCGTGGGTGACGATTTCGACAATCTGGCGCGCGCGCTGGCCGGCCACTACCGCGTGGTGGCCCCCGACGTGGTGGGGCGCGGGCGCTCCGGACGCCTGCGCAACCCGCAGTTCTACCGCGTGCCGCAGTACGTGAGCGACATGGTGACCCTGATCGCGCGCGTCACCGCCAGCGGTGGTGGCAATGGCAGCGACGGCGTGGACTGGTTCGGCACCTCGATGGGTGGCCTGATCGGCATTGCGCTCGCCTCGCTGCCGGACACCCCGCTGCGCAAACTCGTCCTCAACGATATCGGCCCGACGCTCGACCCGGCGGCGCTGCTGCGGATCGGCGACTACATCGGCCAGGACCTGCGTTTCCCGACGTTCGACGCGGCCGCGCGGTTCGTGCGCGACGTGTCGCAGTCGTTCGGCGAGCACTCCGAAGACGAATGGCACAAGCTGGCCAGCGACGTGCTGCGCCAGGAGCCCGACGGCCAGTGGGTGCGGCATTACGACATGGGCCTGGCGCTGCCGTTTCGCTCGGCCACGCCGGAAAGCGCGCAGGCCGACGAAGCCATGCTGTGGGCCGCCTACGATGCGATCCGCTGCCCGACCCTGCTGGTGCGCGGCGAACACTCGGACCTGCTCTCGCGCGAGACGGCCGCCATCATGGCCGGGCGCGGCCCGTGTGCCAGCCTGGTCGAGATTGCCAACGTGGGCCATGCCCCGACCTTCATCCACGGCGACCAGATCGCCATTGCACGACAATTTTTGATTGGTACTTGAAAGACATTATGGAAATTACACGACTGCACGTAGGAAAACGCCTGTCCGAAGTGGCCATCCACAACGGCACGGTCTACCTGGCCGGCCAGATTGCCGACGACACGCTCGCCGATATCGCCGGCCAGACCCGCGAGGTGCTGGGCCATGTCGACCGCCTGCTGGCCGAATCGGGCAGCGACAAGAGCTGCATCCTGATGGCCCAGATCTTCATCGCCGACATGGCCGATTTCGAGGGCATGAACACGGTGTGGGACGAATGGGTCGCCGCCGGCCACACGCCGCCGCGCGCTACCGTCGAATCGAAGCTGGCCAATCCCGCATGCCTGGTTGAAATCGTCGTTACCGCAGCCCTGCGCTAAGCCGCATGGTCTCGATCGCAGCACTCGGCAGCACAACGGCCGAACTGGTACAGGGGCTCAGTCCTGACGACTGCGCGCGCGTGGAGTCGGCACTCGCCTATGCGAGCGACGCCTACAAGGACATGGCGTGCAGCTCGGGCCAGAACGCGTTCGATTTCGCCGTCGGCGTGGCCAGCACCCTGGCGTATTTAAGAAGCGATGCCGAAACCCGCATCGCCGGGTTGATGTTCGAGCTGACGGTGCTCGATCCGCAGGCCGTGGCGGGCCTGGAAGCGCGGGTCGGGCGCGAGGCCACCGACCTCGTGACCGGGGTGCGCCAGCTGATCCGGCTGCGCGACATGACGGTCGGCCACCAGACGGTGGGGCGCGGCAAGAACGCGGCCCAGCAAGCCGTGGCCCAGGTCGAAACGCTGCGCAAGATGCTGCTGGCCATGGCCACCGACATGCGCGTGGTGCTGGTGCGCCTGGCTTCGTGCGTGACGACGCTGCGCTATTTTGCCGACATCAAGCGCTTCGACGACCTCACTTGCGCCTACGGGCGCGAAACGCTCGACCTGTATGCGCCGCTGGCCAACCGGCTCGGCATCTGGCAGCTCAAGTGGGAGCTGGAAGACCTGTCGTTCCGCTTCATCGAGCCCGATACCTACAAGCGCATCGCCAAGATGCTCGAAGAAAAACGCATGATGCGCGAAGGCTTCGTGCAGTCGGCCATCCTGCGCCTGCAAAACGAATTGGCGGCGGCCGGCATCACGGCCGAAGTGTTCGGCCGGCCCAAGCATATCTACAGCATCTGGAGCAAGATGCGCGGCAAGGAGCTCGATTTCACCGAACTCTATGACGTGCGCGCCTTCCGCGTGATCGTCGCCGACGACAAGACCTGCTACACGGTGCTGGGCGTGGTGCACAATATCTGGACCCCGATTCCGAAGGAGTTCGACGACTACATCTCGCGTCCCAAGGCGAACGGCTACCAGTCGCTGCACACGGTGGTGACGGCCGACGATGGCCGCCCGCTCGAAGTGCAGATCCGTACCCAGGAAATGCACAACTTCGCCGAGTACGGCATTGCCGCGCACTGGCGCTACAAGGAAGAGGGCGGGTCCAACTTCAGGGGCCAGGCCTACGACGAAAAGATCGCCTGGCTGCGCCAGCTGCTGGCCTGGAAGACCGACGTGGCCGACGCCGTTGTCGGGCAGGAAGAAATCCAGCGCGAGTGGGTGGAAAAACTCAAGTCGACCACGCTGGACGACCGCATTTTCGTGCTCACGCCGCAGGCGCGCGTGCTGGAACTGCCGGTCGGCGCCACGCCGATCGACTTTGCGTATCACCTGCACAGCGAAGTCGGGCACCGCTGCCGCGGCGCGCGCGTGGACGGCATCATGGTGCCGCTCAATACGGCACTCAAGAACGGCCAGACCTGCGAGATCATCACCGCCAAGGGCGCGCCCGGCACCGCCGGCCCGTCGCGCGACTGGCTCAATGCCGACTACACGGTCAGCACGCGCACGCGCGCCAAGGTGCGCGCCTGGTTCCACGCCATCGATTTAGAGGAGACGCTGGCGCACGGGCGCGCCATGGTCGAAAAATCGCTCCAGCGCGAAGGCAAGACCGCCGTCAACCTGGAACAGCTGGCGCATAAGCTGGGCTTTGCCAAGGTCGACGACCTGTTCATCTCGGTCGGCAAGGAAGAATTCAGCCTGCGCCATGTGGAACAGGCGCTGCACGATACCGGCGAAGTGGTGGTGCCGGAAGACGCGGTGGTGCTTAACAAGAGCCGAGCGTCGAGCGTGGAGCAGGGCGCCAAGTCGGGCGTGCTGGTGGTCGGCACCGAAGGCTTGATGACGGCGCTGGC
The DNA here is from genome assembly GCF_030846495.1 of Massilia scottii. Lineage (NCBI taxonomy): Bacteria > Pseudomonadati > Pseudomonadota > Betaproteobacteria > Burkholderiales > Oxalobacteraceae > Massilia > Massilia scottii. The sequence continues at coordinate 84,818 of NZ_JAVCWM010000002.1, forward strand.
CAAGTGCTGCAAACCGGCGCCGCCGGACGGCATCGTCGGTTTTGTCACGCGCGGTAAGGGCGTGTCGATTCACCGCGCCACCTGCAAGAACTTCGCTGAAATGCGCACCAAGGCGCCCGAGCGCGTGATCCATACCGACTGGGGCCGGGCCGGGCAGGACACGGTCTATCCGGTCGACCTGTTCATCCTCGCCGGCGACCGCCAGGGCTTGTTGCGCGATATCTCCGAGGTGTTCTCGCGCGAGAAAATCAACGTCATCGGCGTCAATACCCAGAGTGCCAAGGGCCAGGCGCGCATGACGTTCACCGCCGAAATCGGCTCGACCGCGCAGCTGCAAAAGGCGCTGGGGGCGATCATGGAGGTGGGCGGCGTGCAAGAAGCGCGGCGGCAGTAAGTGGCGATGCTGCCCAAGTCCTTCCTCTACTCCAAGCCGCGCGACTGGGGCCGGCACGCATTCCGTTTCGTGTTCAGCTGGTGGTACATGGTGTACCTGGGGGCGATCGCGCTGGTGATGGCGTTTTCGCCCTCGACCTACAACCGCGATAACCGCCTGACCACCTCGCGCTATATCTACACCAGCACCTGGCAGGTGCTGCCGTGGTTCACGGTGCTTGCCGCGCTGGTCAGCCTGGTGCTGATCCGGGTCGTGGTGGTCACGTCGCAAAGCTATGGCTTGTCGCGCTACGCGCTCGAAATGGTGGTGCGGGTGCTGGTGCTCGAACTGATTCCCCTTACCGCCGCCATGTTCGTGGCGCTGCGCGCGGGACTGGCGTTCAACGCGGGCGACGCGCTGGCGCTGGCCGCCGCCGCCACGCCGGACCGCTCGCGCCAGGCCCAGAACCGCCTGCGCCGGGACCTGGTGCCGCAGGTGATCGCCAACGCCTTTGCGGTACTGAGCCTGGCCATGGTCAGCAGCGTGATCGTGCTGGTACTGGCGTATATGAGCGTGTACGGCCTGTCGCCATGGGGCATGGGCGACTACACGCGCACCGTGGGCCGCATTTTCAATCCGGCGGTGACCATCGGCTTCGTGCTCAAAACCGTGTTCTTCGGGTTGTCGGTGGCGGTGATTCCGACGGCGGCCATCCTGGAATCGCACCGCTACGGGCGCACCTCGTCGTCGACGGTGCAGCCGGGCGCGGTGCGCCTGCTGTTCGTGCTGCTGCTGATCGAAGCCGGCTCGCTGGCCGTCAAGTACATTTAAATGGAATCGAACATGAGCCAACCCAACACCAATCCGGCGGACGATGCGCCGGCCGAAGCGGTCGCCAACGTTGAAGTCAAGGCGGTCGTGCTGCTGGTGCTGATGAGCGCCCTGATCGTCACTTTTTTGCTGTACGTGATGTACGCGCGCGGCGTGTTCGAGAGCACGCAGCGCCTGGTGCTGCTGTCCGAGGATTCGGATGGCGTTATTCCCGGCATGGACATGACCTTCTCCGGCTTTCCGGTGGGGCGCGTGCAGCGCGTGGAGCTGGCGCCGGACGGCAAGGTGCGCATCCTGATCGACGTGCCGCGCAAGGACGCCAGGTGGCTCAAGACGTCGAGCGTATTCACCATCGAGCGCGGGCTGGTGGGCGACACGCGCATCAAGGCGTTTACCGGCATCCTGACCGACCCGGTGCTGCCGCCGGACTCGGTGCGCACGGTGCTGCGCGGCGACACCGCCGCCGAGATTCCGCGCCTGGTCGCGAGCGCGCGTGCCTTGCTGGAAAACCTGGACAACATGACGCGCAGCGATTCGGCCATCAATACCAGCCTGACGAATATCCAGGCCGCGACCGGGCGCCTGTCGGGCAAATATGGTTTGCTCGGCACGGCGCTGGGCAGCGACACCGAGGCCAGGAAGCTGCTGCAAACTTTGGCCCACGTCGATGCTCTGCTGCTCAAGGCCGACAAGCGCGTGTTCGGCAAGCAGGGCGTGATGGACGAGGCGCAGCTGGCCATCGTGCAGTTGCAGGTAGTGCTCAAGGATGCCAGCAACAGCCTCAAAAAGGTCGATGCGGTGCTGGTCGAAGCGCAGGCCGTGGGCGCCAACGCCAAGGTGGCGACCAGGGATTTGGGCGCGCTGCGCGCCGAAGTGGACGCCAGCCTGCGCAAGGTGACGCGCCTGATCGATGAAATCAACCGCAAGTGGCCCTTTGCACGCGAGACGGAGCTGAAACTGCCATGAAAACCATTTGCCTCGCTGCGCTGCTGTGCGCGGCCTTCGCCGGCTGCACCAGCAACCCGCCGCCGCCCGCCTGGAAGGGTAACGCCGGCAGCGCGCTGGCCGCGTTCAGCGATGCCTACCTGCGCGGCGACAGCCATATCGCCGATGCGGAATTTGCGCGTGCGCGCGGCGAGATGGCCAGCACCGGCCGTCCCGACCTGGTGGCGCATGCGGAACTGGTGCGCTGCGCCACGCGCGTGGCAAGCCTGGAATACGATGCCTGTCCCGCCTTCGAGGCGCTGGCGCAGGACGCCACGCCGGCCGAACGCGCGTATGCGGCCTATCTGGCCGGCCGCTGGGACGGACTCGATGCGGCGCTGCTGCCCGAGCAGCACCGCGCGGTGGTGGCGGCGGCGCGCGCGGCCGACGGCAAGAGCGTGCTGGCGGCAATCAGCGACCCGCTGTCGCGCCTTGTCGCCGCAGGGGTCCTGATGCGCCAGGCGCGCATTGCGCCGGCCGACATCACCGTGGCCACCGGCACCGCCTCGGAGCAGGGCTGGCGCCGGCCGCTGCTGATGTGGCTGGGCGTGTCGCTCAAGCGCGCGCAGGCCGCCGGCGACACGGTGGAGGCGGCGCGCCTGCAGCGCCGCATCGACCTGGCGGGCGCCGCAACGGTTCCGGCCCCCTGATTTTCTCAACCCTGAAGGCTTTATGAATCATTCCCTGCGCACCATGGCCAAATGGAGCGTGCTCGCCGTGTTGTTAAACGGCGCGCCCGCTAATGCGTCCTTAATGGCCTGATCGCCACTTCCAGGTCGACGCACGACGACAGCGCGCGCGCGCCGACCGGTTCCACGCGAAGCGGCACGCCCGCGATCTCGATCTGGCGGGTGCGCGGCGCTACCAGCTTGTAGTCGCCGCGCTTGAGGATATCGACGAAGAGCTGGCACTGCGCCATGCCGTGCAACCTGGCGCTGAGTCTCCATTTGCCCGCGGGCGTTTCGGAAAACACCACGGGTACGGAAAAGGCGCCGATGGCGGTCATGAGGATTTCATCCTTGCCGTCCGCATCGAAATCGATCAGGAACACATCGCAGCGTCCTTGCCCCTCGGTCAGGCAGGGCGGCACGCCGGTGTTGCGCTCCCAGTCCGATAGCGGAAAGCTGGCCGGCAGGCTGGCCGATGCGGGCCACATTGCCAATTGCCCGGGCTTGACGGTGTGCTGTTCAAATCCAGCGTAATCATCGGACTCGGCCAGAGTACGCGTGGCGTGCCCGGCGGCGAGCGTGGCCTGCGGGCCGGTTTTGCCTTCCTTGAGCTTGAGCAGGGCGGCGGTGCCGTAGCGCCTGGACTGCGTCTTGAGGAATTTGTAATCGAACTGCGCGGCGCTGACGGCGCCGCTTTCAAGACGGGCGATCTGGCTGTTGACGGCGATCCGGTCGGGGTCGGCCAGCGGGGAGAGCAGCGCCAGCAGGACGGTGATGGCGGCATACGCCGCCGCCAGGTTGACCGGCGCCACGCGGCGCAGCCAGCCACCCCGGTCGATGGCCGCGTACAAGTAGCCGAGTGCGTAAAAGCTGGCCACCAGCAGCGCGGCGGCCGCGAAAATGCGGTCCGAGGTCCAGCCGTGGTCGGCCACGCGCAGGCCCAGCGCATGGATGGCGATGGCGGTCAGCGGCAGCAGCAGCACGCAGGCGATGCGCGCGGAGAAGCGCACCACACGCGCCACGGAGTCGCCAATGTCGCCATTCTGCCAGGCGGCGTTGATCAGCACCACCAGCAGGGCGACCGCCGCCAGCAGGGCCACGGTGGCGTGGCGGGTGGCCCACAGCGCATCGAGACCGGTGAACGGCAGGCACAGCACGAAACCGCCGATCAGCAGGGTGGCGACCGGCAGCAGCCACGACATCAGCACCAGCAGCAGGCCGCGGATGCCGTGCACGATGGCCGGGCGCACGTCGGTCAGGTGCAGGGCGCAGGCAAAGGCGCAGGCCAGTAGCGGGCTCAGGAACGCGGACGACTTCATCAGCTCGGTCAGGAAGCGGATCTTGACCAGATCGAACAGGGACGCTCCCAGCCACATGGCGAGATACAGCGCGCCGGTAAAGAACACCGAAAACGCCAGCTGGATGAAGAGTTTCCAGGCGATATCGAAATGGGTGGCATAGCTTGCCAGGCGGCGCCGGTCCTGGGCCGCGGCAAGCACCAGCGAGTGTGCGATGAACAGGATGATCAGGCTGAAAGCGCACACCAGCGGCAGCATCGTGGGCCATGTCGGGATGATCGCCGGGTCCTCGAGCAGCCGCGTTTCGCGCCAGGCGGCATGCATGCCGATCATGGTCAGCGCGGTTGCGACGACGGCGCTCCACAGGCCGAGCATGGCGGGGCGCAGGTTGCCGAGGCCGGAAATGGCGACAACGGGCGCCAGCGCGCAGGCCAGCAGCGCCGCGGTATGAATCAGAGGGTTGGTGAAGACTTTGTCGGAGAACAGCAGGTAGAGCAGCAATCCCTGCACCAGACCGATGGCGGCGCGCGCCAGGCCGATGTGTTTCGGAGTTTCCGGGGCGGTGACAACGGGGTCAGTGGGCATGGTGGTGTGGTTGTGCTCGCTTATTGATCAGGAGTGGGCGGCGCCCGCCCGGTGCGGCAGCCGCGTCGCCCCATGATGGCGCGACGCGGCCTTTCGTGCTTACTTGTGCTTGAGCGCCCAGTTGCCTGGCGCGGCGGCGCCGGCCAATGAACCGCTCATGTCGAACAGCGCTGCCTGGCCGACGTTGGTTTCGGTGGCGCCGCCGGCCACGCTCATGGCCAGTTTTACCACGCCCGCCTTGTCGACGCTACCCGTCACCGAGGTAGTGCGGGTGGCCGCCTTGCATGCGCCGGTAATCAGGCCCGTGAACGTGATGTTGACGTCGCAGGTGCCGTAGTAGGCGCCGAAGCTGCCCGTCCACGGGCCGGCGAAGCGGATCGGATCGAGGAATTCGCGCTTGGTCGCCGCTTGCGAGAAGCTGGCCAGTTCGGTGGCGCTGGAATAGCTCATGCCGCCGGTACCTTTGGAGTCGGTCGACGTGTTGCAGGCAATGATCAGGCCGGTGACGGTATCGCGCCAGCAGGTTTTTTCGACCCAGTAGTTGGCCGAGGCGCCGGTGGTGCGCAGGTCGAAGTTGGTTTCGCTGGAAACGATTTTGAGGGCGGTGAACGTGCCCGCAGGAACGGTCTTGCTTTCGATGGCAACGACCTTGCCCTTGCTGGTGAGCGCGCGCGAGGATTCTTCCTTGGAACAAGGAATCGACATCGTGCTGGCGTACTCGAAGCTGGCGCCGACGGTTGCGCTAGGCGGCGCTTGCAGGGCGGCCGGCGCATAGGTGACGGTGCAGCCGTAGCCGGACGAGTTGGTGGACAGCATGCCGCCGTCCTTGTCGAAGACTTCAATCGTTTGCGCGCCTTTTTCCTGGCTCACCGAATCGGCGTTTTCCCAGCCGCCATTGGCATCGACCTTGGTGATGCGCTGGGTAATCGACACTCTCCAGCCCATCGTCACGTCCGAATAGGTTGCGAAGTCGCCGACCGTGCGCGCGGGGAGGGTGTACGGCCCGGTGGCCGGCGTGGCAGGCACGGTCGGTTCGGTGACCGGTGGCGTGACAGGCACCGGTGGGGTGACTGGTACCGGCGGCGTGACTGGCACCGGCGGCGTGACTGGCGGCGTCACCGGAACCGGCGGCGTTACCGGCGTGGCTGGTGTCGGGTCGGCCGGGGTTGGCGGCACGACTGGAACTGGCGGGGTTGGCTCGGCCGGCGTGACCGGAATCACCGGCGCGACCGGCGGCGTGACAGGCACGGCGGGTGCAACCGGGATGGCTGGCGTCGGGGCCGGTGTCGTATCGCCGCCGCCGCCGCCGCAGGCAGTCAGGGCCGTCGCCGAAATCAGTCCAAGTATACGCATCCGCATCGCTGTCATTCCTTTTCAGTAAAGTGTAAGGTGCCACATATGTATATCCGTACAACTATAAAAGTTAATATTGAATAAACAGCACCGAAGGCCGCGATTATACACGGCGCATAGTGTCGAAATTATCAGAGATTTAATTTTGTCGGAAAAAAACTACTGGTTGTTTCGGTGCATGTCGATATTAAATCGGCTGCACCAAGGGACGGCCGCAGCGGATAAACTGCTGCCCGGGTTTTCGTCTTTCACCAATTTAACAATTCACGGACGAGTATGTATATCAGCGAATTAGGCCGCCGCGCCAATGCCTCTCCAAAAGCGATCCGGCTGTATGAATCACTGGGATTACTGGGCCAGGTCGGCCGCAAGGGAACGTACCGCATTTACTCGGAACAGAATGTGTATCAGGTTCAATTGATCCGCCAGGTGCAGGCGCTGGGATTCCGGCTGGCCGACATGGGCCCGCTGCTGCTGTCCGGCAAGGGCGTTCCCGACTGGGGCCAGTTGGTGGCGCTGCTGGAGGCGCGCCGCGTGGCATTGCGCGTCGAAGTGGCGCGCCTGCAGCAGCTCGACAGCAAACTCGGCGAAGTCTGTGCCGAGATTGGCGTTTGCCTGACAGCGCCGGTGCCGCCCATGCTGGCCGATTGCATCGACAAGCCGCTTGACTCTGCCCCAAGGGACAAGCTGCATACTTCCTGAAACTTTTTTCAGGGGATGACAATGGGTAATAAAACAGGATCACGACGTGTGTTGGTCATTGCGGCGCATGCGTCGCAGGAGACCTTCGGCAGCGCCCTGGCGGCGGCCTATGCGGCGGCGGCGACGGCTGCGGGCCATGAGGTGCGGCTGCTGGAACTGGACCGGCTGGCATTCGATCCGATCCTGCATCACGGTTACAAGGTGGTCCAGGAACTGGAACCGGACCTGAAAACCGCGCAGGAGCTCATTACGTGGGCCGATCACCTGGTCTTTGCGTATCCGGTCTGGTGGGGCAGCATTCCCGCGCTGCTCAAAGGTTTTCTGGACCGGATCATGTTGCCCGGTTTCGCATTCAAATACCGCAAGGGCAAGGCCTTTCCGGACAAGCTGCTGACGGGGCGCAGCGCGCATTTGCTGGTGACGATGGATACGCCGCCGTGGTATTTCCGGCTGGCTTATCGCGCGCCTGCCATTCATCAGATGAAAAAGACCACGCTGGAGTTTTGCGGCGTGACGCCGGTGAAAACGCTGCTGTGCGGGCCGGTACTCGATTCGACGCCGGAACGGCGCAGCAAGTGGCTGGCCCAGGCCTGCGAACTGGCCGGGCGAATTTAAGCGCGCGCCTTGCCCTTCTTGCCTTGTTTTCCCTGTTTTCCTTGCTTGCCGCGGGCGACATACAGCGCGAGGCCGGCCAGCGCGGCCGGCAGCCATATCCAGAGCAGTTCGGAGAGCATCACGACCACGCCCCGCGCGCCCAGGAACGTTTTCAGGGACAGCGGGCTGACCCGGATCACGCGGACCGGGAAGAACAGGCGCGCGTCGGACACCGGCCAGGCCAGCGCCACGCCCAGCCCGCCGGTGGTGAACATGTCGAGCAGGCCGTGCGATACGGTGCACACCGCAATGAACAGGAAGGCGGCCAGGCGCGATGCGCGCAGGCGGCTCGCGAACGCTGCCGCCAGCAGTCCCAGCACGATGGCGAACGCCAGCGAATGGGACGCGCCCCGGTGGCCCAGCTCGTTCGCATACGGAATTCCCAGACGCAAGCCGATGACATCGAAGTCCGGCAGGATCGACGCCACCACGCCGGCTGCCAGCAAGCGGCCGGGGATGATCCGGGAACCCAATGCCAGACCGATGGCGAGAGGAACGGCGGGGTGGGACAGGATGGTTGGCATGGGAAGCGGCGGAGCGGTTGGTATTGACGGGCGATATCATAGCGTTTCGCCGCGGCGTATTGCCATCGCCAGTCATCTTTATTTCACGCGTGAAGCGCGTTTGCACGAGAGCGGCGCTATCTCGCTATTTTCTTCCTATCCAGTTCAATCCAGGTCGGCGCATGGTCGCTCGGCTTTTCGCGTCCGCGCACGTCGCGGTCGACATTGGCCGCCGTCAGCGCGCCGGCCAGCATGGGACTGAGCAGCAGGTGATCGATGCGCAGGCCGGCATCGCGCCCGTACGCATCGCGGAAGTAATCCCAGAAGGTGAAAATGCGTTCGTCCGGATGCATGGTGCGCAGCGCATCGGTCCAGCCCTGCGCCATCAGGCGGTGGAAGGCTTCGCGCGTTTCGGGCCGGAACAGGGCGTCGGTCACCCAGCGCTCGGGCTTGTAGACATCGAGTTCGGTCGGGATGGCGTTGAAGTCGCCCGCCAGCACCACCGGGGCGCCGCTGGCCAGCAAGCCTTCGGCGTGGGTAATCAGGCGCTCGAACCAGGCCAGCTTGTAGTCGAACTTGGGTCCGGGAGATGGATTGCCGTTGGGAAGGTACAGGCAGGCGACCAGCACGCCGTCGATGGCCGCTTCCAGGTAGCGGCTTTGCTCATCCGCATCGTCGCCCGGCAAGCCGCGCCGCACTTCGACCGGCGTGGTGCCGCGCGCCAGGATCGCCACGCCATTCCAGCTCTTCTGGCCGATCCAGAGCGCCTGGTAGCCGGCTTCGTTCATCGCCGCTTGCGGGAATTTTTCCTGGGGCGCCTTGAGTTCCTGCAGGCAGGCGACGTCCGGCCGGGTTTCTTCCAGCCATTGCAGCAGGGCGGGAAGCCGGCTGCCGATGCCGTTGACATTGAAGGTGGCGATGCGCATGGGGTCTCCGCGTGAAGTATCAGTAATGCTATTTTGAACGCAGATGCGCATCGGCTGCCGCACATTAGTAGCGCGCGATGGCCTTGGGCCGCGCGCCTTATTCCTCCGGCGGCCAGTAGCCTTCCGGCTGCGCATCCCCGATCGGGGGCGTGACCGTCATCGCGACGAAGCCGACAATGTCGTCGCCGCCGGTCAGAATGGCGGGCTCCGGAGGACCAGGCGGGGTCGATGTTGTTGTATAAATTGCAATTATACAAGGGCACATCAGCGTGACGCATTAACAACTTACCGCCTAGAGATTGCTTTTAGGAATTGATAGTTTCGGATAGAATTGCTTTCCCTGGCGCACCGACGCGCGCATTCCCGAGGTACGCTGTTGTTCACTTTCCCATGACCCCACGCTGGCACAGCACACCCCTGGCGCGCACGGCCGTGGTCTGCCTGGTGGTCGGCGCCACCTGCCTGCGGCTGGACTGGCTCGCTACGCAATCCTTCCACGCGCGCGAGCGCGCCCGGGTGGCCGAACAGGTCGCGGCGCTGCGCTCGATGCTGGAACAGCGGCTGCACCTGCACCTGGCACCGCTGGCGGCGAGCGCGGCCGTGATCCAGCTGAAACCGGACCTGACGGCGCTGCAATTCCAGCGCCTTGGCCAAAGCCTGCTCAAGGAGGCGCCCGCGGTGCGCACCCTGGCGCTGTCGCCGCATGCGGTGGTGAGCCACGTGTTTCCTCCCGAGCAAGCCCGCGAGTTGCACGCGATGCCAGGCGAGAGCGCCATGGCCAGGGTGGAGCAAGGCGCGCGCGAAGGCACCGTTCGGCTGGCCGGGCCGATGCAGCTCAGCGATGGCGCGATCGGCATGCTGGCGCGCCGCCCGGTCTACCTGGACCCGGAGAGCCGCCTGCAATTTTGGGGCTTTGTCAGCGCCGTCATCGATTACGAGGGCTTCATCCTGCCCGCCCGGCCACTGCTGGCCGGGGCGGACATCGACGTCGCGCTGCGCCATATCAGTCCGACTGGCGCGCCAGGAGCCGCGTTCCACGGCATGGCGGCCACCTTCGCTGGATCGCCGGAAACAACGCTGATCGCCACGCCCGACGGTTTCTGGGAGATCGGCGCGCGCCTGCGCGGCGGCTGGGACCAGCCGCGCCCGTATTCGCTGGCGCTGCGCCTGCTGATGCTGGCCGTATTGCTGGTCGTCGGCGCGGCCACATGGCTGCTGCGCGCGCGCGGATTGCGCAACAAGATGCTGCTGCGCAAACTGGAGTCGGGCGAGGCGGCCCGGGTGCAGTGGGTGGCCGATACCTCGCACGAGTTGCGCACGCCGATTACCATCCTGGCCACCCATCTCGACGCCATGCAGGACGGCATCATCGCGGCCACGCCGGCCAATCTGGCGGTGCTGTCGGACACTGTCAAGGAAATGGAAAGGCTGGTGTCCGACCTGCACGTGCTGGCGCGTGCCGACGCGGGTGCCCAGGCGCTGCAGTGCCAGGCGGTCGATCTGGCCGAGCTGTGCGCTGAGGTAGCGGCCGCCTTCGCGCTACGCCTTGCCAGCCATCCGCTGCGCTACAGCCTGGTCGACACTCTGCCGTCCGGCTGCGTGGCCCAGGGCGACCGCCAGCGCCTCGGCCAGGTGCTGTCCAATCTGCTCGGCAATTCGCTGCGCTACACCGATGCCGGTGGACAGTTGCAGATTGGGCTGGCGCTGGACGGCCCGCACATTGTCGTCAGCGTCGAGGATTCCGCCCCTGGCGTGCCGGATGCCGCGCTGCCGCGCCTGTTCGAGCGTTTCTACCGCGTCGACGAGTCGCGCAGCCGGGCCAGCGGCGGTTCCGGGCTGGGCCTGGCGATCTGCGACGCCATCATCGGCGGGCACGGCGGCCGCATGCAGGCCAGCCATTCGCCCTTGGGCGGCTTGCGCATCGATATCCTGCTGCCGGCCCGCGCGCCGCTCGCCCACCACGGAGATTGCCCATGACATTACCCCTCGTTTTGCTGGTCGAGGATGAACCGCGGATTGCCGAGATCCAGCTTGCTTACCTGGAGCAGGCCGGCATGCGCACCCATCATTTGCTGCGCGGCGACGAGGTGGTCGACTGGGTGCGCGCCAACGCGCCGGACCTGGTCTTGCTCGACCTGATGCTGCCCGGCCTGGACGGCACCGCGGTGTGCAGCCAGCTGCGCGTCTTTACCGACGTGCCGGTGATCATGGTGACCGCGCGGGTGGAGGAAATCGACCGCCTGCTCGGCTTCGACATGGGTGCCGACGATTATCTGTGCAAGCCGTTCAGCCCGCGCGAACTGGTGGCGCGCGCGCAAGTGTGCCTGCGGCGGCGCGGCAAGGCTGCGGCCGGGCCGCGCACGCCCACCAGCGCGCTGTCGATCGACGAGGAGCGCCAGTGCGCCACCTGGAATGGGGCGCGGCTGGAACTGACGGCGCAGCAATTCCGCCTGCTGAGCGTGATGGCGCGCCAGCCGGGCCGCATCTTTTCGCGCGCGCAACTGCTGGAGCTCGCTTTTGAAGCCGGCAGCGAACGCTTCGACCGCGCCATCGACAGCCAGATCAAGAATTTGCGCAAAAAGCTATCCCAGCAGGTTGCCGACCAGGAATTGATTCACTCCGTGTACGGGGTCGGCTACCGCTTTGAATGCCAGCCGGCCTGATTAATATTGCCCTGACGCCATATTTTATTGCCCCTCTGCCCTACGGGGCGCCATAATTGCGCCACATTTGCTCGTCAATATACAAGCTCGGCAAACGGCGATGCGACACGACACCAAGGTCCATCCGTTGCCATTCTATGTACTAGGGAGAGAAAATGGGTATCGGAAAATGGGTCAAGAAAACGGTCAAGAAGGTCGGCAAGTCGTTTAACGACGTCGTCAACGACACGGTCAAGGATATCGGCGGCGGCATCGACGACATCGGCAACAGCTTCGAAGGCATGGGCGACGTGGCGCGCGATATCGCCGAGGACATTGCGGAACTGGGCTATACAAAGAAGAATTTCGGCAACGGTAACGACAATTTCACGTCCAGCTCGGCCGGCGGCAACTTTTTGTACGGCGGCGGCGGCAACGATACCCTGCGCGTCACGGCCGGGGCCTACAACGTGCTCAAGGGCGAAGACGGCGACGATACGCTCAGCGTGCAGGTCGGCGGCTACAACAAGCTCGACGGCGGTAACGGCAACGACAATCTGTCCGTCAGCGCTGGCGCGGACAACGTCCTGATCGGTGGCGAAGGCGACGATACCATTTCGATCGGCGCCGGCGCGAGCGCCGAGATCGATGGCGGTGGCGGCAACGACCGCATCAATGTGGCGGCTGGCGGCGTGGTCAAGGTGACCGATTGGCACGGCAACAACACCATCAGCTACAACGCCTTGTCGGGCTCGGTCACCACCGGCGGCGGCAACGATACCGTCACCGGCAACGGCGCCAGGAACAACATCAACACCAATGACGGCGACGACAAGGTCGACATGACCGGCGCCAGCAACAACGTGAACGTTGGCAACGGCAACAATACGGTCAACCTGAGCGGCGGCAGCAATGTGGTCAACGCCGGCAACGGCAACGACCGCATCACGGTCGGCGGCGGCAAGAATGTGGTCAACGCCGGCGACGGCGCCAACGTCATCAAGGCGGACGGTATCGCCAACAAGATCAGGACCGGCAATGGCGCCGACAAGGTGACCGTGGGCGCCGTGTCGAACGAGATCAGCACCGGCCAGGGCAACGATGAAGTCATTGCCAACAGCGCCAGCAATATCATCGATACCGGCGACGGCAACGACACGGTCAAGGTCGATGGCGCGTCGAACGTTGTTCGCACCGGCAACAACGACGACAGCGTCACCGCCAAGGGCGGCTCGAACGTGCTGGAACTGGGCAGCGGCAACAACAACGCCAACGCGGCAGGCTTGTCGAACGTGATCAAGGCGGGCGACGGGAACGATACCGTGGTCGCCATGGGCGGCGTCAATACCGTTTCAATTGGCCACGGCGACAACAACGTCACCGTGGGCGGCGGCGCCAACATCGTGACGACCGGCAACGGCCACGACAAGATCAACGCTTACGGCGGCACCAATACCCTGAACATCGGCAACGGCAACGACAAGCTGGTGGTACTGGGCGGGGTCAACGTGGTGGTCGCCGGCGACGGCAACGACAACATCATCGCCGGCGGCGGCGGCAACGTGATCGGCAGTGCCGGCGGCAGCAACAGCATCCTCGCGGGTGGCTTGCTGAACGTGGTCTACAGCGGCGGCGGCAGCAACAAGATTGGCGCGCTCGGCAATACCAATGCGCTGGTGAGCAATGGCGGGTCGAACCTGACGGCGGCGGTCGGCAATACCAACGTGGTGCTGACGAACGGCGGCAATAACACCGTGCTGGCCGCTGGCATGGGCAACCTGGTTGCCAGCACCGTGGGCGGCAACACGATTGCGGCGGTCGGCGGCGCCAACGTCATCCTGACCGAAGTGGGCGGCATGCTCGATGCCGCCAGCGGCGGCCTGGGCAAGGTGCTGGCCGGCTCGGTGCCGGACAAGACCATCGCCACGGCGATCAACAGCGCCACCGGCAAGCTGACCGGTGCCATCCAGAGCGGCAGCGGCAAGGATGTGGTGATCGCCGTCGGCGGCACCAACGTCATCTATACCGGTGCCCAGAACGATGTGGTCGCCGCCATCGGCGGCAATAACGTGGTGCTGGCCAACGGCGGCAACAACGTCACCACGGCCATCGGCGCGAACAACCTGGTGATCAATACGGCCGGCAACAACGTGGTCACCACACTGGGCAACGCGAATGTGGTACTGACCGGCGTGGGCGAAGGCATCACGGATCTGGCCAAAAAGCTGGACAAGGCCACTGCCGGCAGCGCCACCAGCGCGATCTCCAAATTCCTCGGCAACAACCTGGCCAAGGGCGACGGCAACGATATCGTCACCGCGATCGGCTCGGCCAACGTGGTCTACACCGGCACCGGCAACGATGTCATCACCACCCTGGGCTCGACCAATGTGGTGTGGGCGGGCGCGGGCAACGACGTGGTGACCACGGCGGGTTCGAACAATATCGTGTGGGCGGACGGCGGCGTCGATATCGTCACCGCGGCCGGCAACAATAACCTGATCGTGACCGGCAATTACGCCGAAGTGGCCGCCACCGCGGTCGGCTTGATCGATGCGATTGCCTCCGGCGTCGCGGCCATCGACCTGGTCGGCAAGGCCGGGCTCGGCGGCGTCGCCAGCAACCAGGGCGGCACCGAAGTGGTGATCGTGATGGGCAAGAACAATGTGGTGGTCGGCGGCAGCGGCGCGACCGTCATCACTGCACTGGGCAGCAATAATCTGCTGGCGACCGGCGCCGGTAACGACGTCATCAACGCGATTGGCAGCAAGACCGGCATCGTGACCGGCGCCGGCAACGATGTGGTGACCGCGCTCGGCTCGTACAACGCGGTGGTGGCGGGCGAGGGCAACAACGTCGTCACCGCCATCGGCAAGGGTAACCTGATCAGCGGCGGCAGCGGCAACGACGTGCTCACCGCGATTGCGGTCGGCTCGGTCGGCACCACCAAGTCGAACCTGAACGTGGTGCTGGGCGGCGACGGCAACAATGTCATGACCGTGGTGGGCAAGAACAATATCGCCATCAGCGGCAGCGGCAAGGATGTGCTGGTCATGGCATCGTACGGTTCGCAGGAAAAGACCACCGAAACCGGCGAAGAGGGCGCCGATACCACGACCACCAGTACCACCAAGTTCGACACCCAGTCGAACGTGGCCTGGACCGGCGGCGGCGACGATACCGCCCTGGTGTACGGCACCCACAATGTGCTCGTCACCGACAGCGGCAACGATACCGTGATCGTGGTCAATGCCGGCAGCAAGCTCGACTACAAGAGCGAAACCACGAATGGCGCCAACGAAGTGGTGTCCTCGACCAAGCTCAATGTGGACACGGGCTTCAATTTCGTGCACACCGGCAGCGGCAACGATAGCCTGATCCTGGCCGGCACCAGCACGATCGGCATGGGCGGCGACGGCGACGACCTGATTGTCTCGGCGGCGCAAAACAATATCGTCGTCGGCGGTGCGGGCAACGACGTCATCATCGGCCTGTCGGAAATGACGGTGTTCAATGCCGTCGAAAGCCTGGTCGAGAACGACTATGAGTCGATCGGCGACTGGGTCGGCGCCGCCATGAACTACAACTTCGCCTCGTCCCAAATCAAGGCTTTGACCAGCGGCAATCTGAGCAAGGTGAATTTGATCGGCAACGTGTTGCTGGGCGGCGAGGGCAACGATACGGTGTTCGCCACCAACGGCGGCACCTACATCAGCGGCGGCAATGGCGACGATGTGATGATGGGCATGGGCTGGGGTGTCATTACCCAGTTGCTGGGCAAGGATGCCAGCAAGCTGAACGGCGCCTGGACAGCGATGAGCGGCGGCTTTGCCGACGTCAGCAAGTATGTGGGCGATACCATGCTCAAGGACTTGTCGACCGGCTGGGACAAGATGGGCGCGGACATCAAGGCCAAGCTGGCGGCGGCAACGAGCAGCGCCGGCAGCCTGGGCGCGAGCCTCGACGGTGTGAGCAGCAAGGCGCTCGACGCGGTGTCGAACGTGAGCGGGCTGGAACTGAGCGACTTCAGCGTCGCCGGCGGCCTGAAAAGTGCGGTCAATGGCGTGTCGACGGGCGTAAACAGCGCGGTGGCCGGCATCGGCAAGGGTTTCAGCTACGCGGCCGACGCCGACGTGGCGGGCGCGCTGGCCGATAGCGCGAGCTTCCTCGGCAGCAAGGTTGCCGCGGGTAGCGAGGCGACCTTCGACGGGCTGGAGTGGCTGACCGACAAGCTGGGCCTCGACATGAACTTCGGCAATTTCAACGGCGCCGAAGGCCTGGTCGGCGGCTTCCTCTCCTATCTGATCGGCTACAAGTATGCTGGCGACAACGATCTGCACGGCGGCGCCGGTAACGACACCTTGTACAGCGGCATGGGCAACGATGACTTGCGCGGCGGCAGCGGCACCGATACCTACGTCATCTCGATGGGCGACGGCAAGGACACGATCTATGAAACCGCGGGCGGCAACGATATCATCAAGTTCGCGGCCAACAGCATTTTCTCCGGCGTGACGATGGATGCGGCCGGCGTGAAGGCCAATTTCAGCGGCAAGGACCTGGTCATCAATTACGTCAACGACAAGGTCTCGTTCGCGAAAGTCACGATCGCCGACTATGCGAGCGTCAACATGAAGGAAGTGCAGTTGATCGACCAGTACGGCAAATTGGTGTCTACTATCAGTATGAATAGCCTGATCGCCGGCGCTGGCGACAGCGACCCGTATGCGATGACCTCGGTGTGGACAGCGAACCACCTCGATGCCTTCGCCGAGCTTATTCTCGTCGGTACGCAGCAGGCGGCATAAACCGGTCTGCTCGACACAGGAAACGCAGCGCGCGCAAGCGGCTGCGTTTTTTTTGTTGTTGGGTCCGATGCTGCATGTAGGCAAGAGGGGTATATTTCCGTCGGCATGGTAAAATTTCAAGATTGCCAGGGCGATTGGCGCCATCGGCTTCTCCTTTTTTCGGACGCAAAACATGTCGATTTCAGAAAGCACTGTCACCTTTTTCAACAAGACGGTCACCGAGTACGATTCCGAAGAGCCGGTCGAGTTGTCCGACGATACCGTTTACCGTTTGGCACTCGACTACGACGAAGAGGGTACGATGACGGAACTGATCGAAGAGTTCCTCGGCCGCGTCGACAAATCCAAGCTCGACGCGCTGATCATCGGCAAGTGGAGCGATGACTGCGATGAGAGTTCGGAGTCCATCGTCAACACCCTGGTGGCCCACGCCGCCGAATTGCCTGCGCTGCGCGCCCTGTTCATTGGCGACATGACGTACGAAGAGTGCGAAATTTCCTGGATCATCCAGAGCGATGTGACGCCGCTGCTCAACGCGTTTCCTCTGCTGGAAGAATTGCGCGTGCGCGGCGCCAACCAGCTGGAGCTGCAGCCGTTTACCCATGCAAACCTGCGCACGTTCGCCATCGAAAGCGGCGGCCTGCCGGCCGAACTGGTCGAAGCCCTGATTGCATCGACCATGCCGGCGCTGACCCATCTGGAACTGTGGCTGGGTACCGAAGACTATGGTTTCTCGGGCGACGTGGCGCTGTACCAGCGCCTGGTGGCCAAGCTGCGCACCCCGACCCTGGAATACCTGGGTTTGCGCGATTCCTTCCTCGCCGACGAACTTGCGGTGTGGCTGGCCGGAGAAGAATTCGTCGCGTGCCTGAAAACGCTCGACCTGTCGCTCGGCACGATCGGCGACGTCGGTGCCGAAGCCTTGTTCAACAGCCCTCACGTGGCCAAGCTGCAAACCCTGGACCTGGAGCACCACTATATCTCCGAAGAATGGCAGGAAAAGCTCAAGACCCTGCCGATCACGGTTGACCTGTCCGATCCGCAAGAGATCGAGGACGAGGAAGACGGACGCTACGTCGCCGTCTCCGAGTAAGGTGCCGCGAGTGAGTAAAGCCGGTTGCCGGGCATGCTAGACGGCGCCGGCGGCGAGCGCATGCCGGACGGCAAGCCGAACGGCAAGCCGAACGGCGAGCCTTTGGTCTTGTTGGGCGTGCGTGGCGGCAAGCGGGAAAAGCTGATGCAGGCAGCTCGCCAGGCGCTCGGCCTGCCTGCGGCAGTGGTCGTCGACTGGGCCGAATGGCTGGACCAGCCGGCGCTGCTGACAGCCAGCCTGGCCCAGCGGCCTTGCGTGTTCAAGATTGACTCGCCGGGTGACGATGCGCGCCTGCACGGCATGCTGATCCGCCAGGGCTGCAAGGTGCTCGGCATCGGCATGTCGCGCCTGCCCGATCTCGGGGAAATTTCCGTCTCCGGCGAATGGTTTTCCGGTTTCACGCAGGCCCTGCAGCGCGTGGCGGCGGAACTGTCGGCGCTGCCCCATGTCAAAGTAATGAACGCGCCGCATGAACTGCTGCTGATGACGGACAAGCTGGCTTGCCAGCAGCACTTTGCCGCGCGCGGTATTCCCATTCCCCGTTTGCTCGGTCCCATCGAAGGTTACGCGCACCTGCGCGCCGTTCTCGATGAGCATCATCTCAATCAGGTTTTCCTGAAAACGCGCTACGGATCGAGCGCGTCCGGCGTGGTGGCTTACCGCCGCAACAGCCGCGGGGCCGAGCAGGCCACCAGTTCCGCCGACCTCGTACAAGGGGAGGGCGGGCCGCGTCTCTATAACGTCAAGCGCTTGCGCAGCTACAATGCGCAGCCCGATATTGTACAACTTGTCGACTTGCTGGCGGGCCAGGAAACCTATGCCGAAGCGTGGATTCCCAAGCCGCGCCACGGCGATGGCCATTACGACGTGCGCGTGGTGACCCTGGGCGGCCAGCCGGCGCACCGGGTGGCGCGGGTCGGCACGCGCATGATGACCAATCTGCACCTCGACAACCAGCGCGCCGATGTGGCGAGCTTGCTGGGCGAAAAGGATCATGCCGCGCTGGAACAGACTGCGCGCGCGGCGGCTGCCACGTTTTCGCAAAGTCACGTCATCGGCCTCGATATCGTCGTGCGCAAGGGGCATGCTCATGTGCTCGAAGCGAACGCCTTCGGCGACCTGCTGCCCAAGCTGCTGTGGCAGGGACACGATACCTATGCCGCCCAGTTGCAATCCTTCTCATCCCATGAAGCCTGATCCACGCTCGATTCCCGACATGAATCAGGTGGTCGGCACTCACGACATTGTATTCATCACGCTCGACACCCTGCGCTACGACGTGGCCCAGCGCCTGTACGAGGCGGGCGAGCTGCCGGTGCTCGGGCCGCGCTTGCCGCCCGGCGGCTGGGAGTGCCGGCACAGCCCGGCCAGCTTTACCTACGCGGCCCATCACGCGTTTTTTGCCGGATTCTTGCCCACGCCCGACCGCCCGGGACGCCATCCGCGCCTGTTCGCGACCGCCTTTCGCGGCAGCGAGACGACCTCGGCCCACACCCACGAGTTTGCGCAGGAGAGCGTACCTGCCGGCCTGGCTGGCGCTGGCTACCGCACCATTTGCATCGGCGGCGTAGGCTTTTTCAATAAGGAAACGGCGCTCGGTTGCGTGTTGCCGGGCATGTTCCAGGAGAGCCACTGGAAGCGCTCGCTCGGCGTGGACGGCCGCAACTCGACCGAGCGCCAGGTGGCGCTGGCGATTGCGCGCTTGAACGCGCTGGGCCAGCAGCGGGTATTCTTGTTCATCAATGTCGCGGCCATCCATTCGCCCAACCGTGGCTATCTGCCCGGCAGCACCAGCGATACGATCGAGAGCCACGCCGCGGCGCTGCGCTATGTGGACGGGGCGCTGGCGCCCCTGTTCGCCGCCTGTGCGGCGCGCGCGCCGACGTTTGCCATCGTCTGCTCCGACCACGGCAGCGCTTACGGCGAAGATGGCTTTCGCGGCCATCGCATTGCCCACGAAACCGTATGGAACATTCCATACGCCCATTTCTTTATCGACTTTAACGGAACGACGCCATGAACCATCCCGCCACTCCCGGCACGCTCGCCCAGCGCATGCGTCACACGCCGTATCAGGCGTATTCCTATTCCTATCCGCACAAGGCGGCCTACCGGACACTGGCGGCGCCGGCATCGCTGGAGGAGCTGTGGGCCGGGCAGGACCGCTCGGCCCTGTTCGCCTACATTCACATCCCGTTCTGCGAAATGCGCTGCGGTTTCTGTAATCTGTTTGCGATGGCGCGCCCGCAACCGGATATGGTGGAACGTTATGTGGCGCAGGTGGTCCAACAGATGCGCGTGCTCGACAAGGTGTTGGGCGAGCGCCGTTTTGCGCGTTTTGCGCTCGGTGGCGGCACGCCCACGTTTTTGTCGGCAGCGCAGTTGCAGACGCTGCTCGATGGCGCGCGCGATATTCTGGGCATCGATTTGCAGACCACGCCGGCCGGCATTGAAGCCTCGCCCGAAACCGTGACGCCGGAACGCATGGCGGTGTGCCGCAGCATGGGCATCGACCGTGTCAGCCTCGGCATCCAGAGCTTTGCGGCGGGCGAGATGCGTTCGCTGGCGCGGCCGCAGCAAAACGAGGTGGTGACGCGGGCGATCGGGTATATCCGCGATGCGGGTTTCCCTACGCTCAACCTCGACCTGATTTACGGCATCGGCGGGCAGACGGTGGAGAGCTTGCTGGCGTCCATCGACAGTGCCCTGGCCTTCAGGCCGGAGGAGCTGTATTTGTATCCCTTGTACGTGCGCCAGCATACGGGGCTGGGCAAGATTGCCAACAGAAAGGGGGCCGCGTCATTCGATCCGATTGTGCTCAATCAGGAAGGCGACAGCCGCATGCAGCTGTACGAGGCGGCGCGCGATCATTTACGCGCGCGCGGCTACGTGCAGGTGTCGATGCGCATGTTCCGCGCGCCCCATGCGCCTGACGATACGGGGCCGTCCTACTGCTGCCAGAACGATGGCATGGTGGGCCTCGGTACCGGTGCGCGCTCGTACACGCGCGACCTGCATTATTCGACCGATTATGCGGTTGGGCGGGCGGACACGATCGGCATCATCGACAGTTACCTGGCGCTGAACGCCGACAGTTTTACCCATGCGCACCATGGCTTTGCGCTGGGGCCGGACGAGCAGCGGCGCCGCTACGTGATCCAGTCGCTGCTGACCGATCCGGGGCTCGACCCGGCGGCCTATACGCAGCGTTTCGGCGGCGATTGCATGCAGGACTTGCCGCAGCTCCACGAGCTGGGCGAACTCGGCTTGCTGGAAGAGGGCAGTGCCATCCTGCGCCTGAACGACCGTGGCTATGGCTATGCCGATACCATCGGCCCGTGGCTGGCGTCGGAAGAGGTGCGCCTGCTGATGGCCGACGGCGGCACGACATGCTGACCATGCTGCCGGCTGCTGCGCTCGACTTGGCGCGGCCGGTTCAGCGGACGGTTCAGCCGGTGCAGCAGTCCGGGCAACCGGCGCAGCTGTCGGGGCAACCGGTGGAGCAGGCGGTGCTGTCGCTGCTATACCGTGGCACCCTGTCGGGATGCAATTACGATTGTGCGTACTGTCCCTTCGCCAAGCGGCGCGACAGCCGTGCCAAGCTGGCGCGCGATGCAGCCGAGGTGGCGCGCTTCGTCGCCTGGGTTGGTGCGCAGGAACGGCCCATCAGCGTGCTGTTCACGCCGTGGGGCGAGGGTATGATCCGGCGCCACTACCGCGATGCGATAACGGACCTGTCCCGCATGGCGCATGTGCGCCAGGTGGCGATCCAGACCAATCTGTCCGGACCGCTGGCATGGCTGGAGCAGGCCGACAAGCGCAAGGTGGGGCTGTGGTGCACTTACCATCCGAGCCAGGTGCGGATGGATCGCTTTATTGACCGTTGCGAGCGCCTGGAGCGGATGGGCGTCCATTTTTCGGTGGGCATCGTAGCGATGCGCGAGCATTTTGACGATATCCGCGCCTTGCGCGCCGCGCTGCCGCAGCAGCATTATCTCTGGCTCAACGCCTACGACCGGCGCGGGCCGGGTTACTATCGGCCGGAAGACCTTGCGTGGCTCGACGCCATGGACCCGTGGTTCAGCTACAGCCGCAATCCCGAAATGTCGCGCGGGAAGGCTTGCCGCGCCGGGTCGGAAGCGCTGTCGGTTGACGGTGACGGGGAAGTGCAGCGATGCCATTTTGTGACCGAGCGGCTGGGCAATCTGTACGAGGATGCGCTGGACGAGATGCTCGTTGAAAAACCGTGCAGCCGCCTGAGGAAATGCGATTGTTATATTGGTTACGCGCACCGGCAGGATCTGCCGTTCTATGATGACTTCGGCGTTGGCGTGCTGGCGCGCATTCCAGTGCGGCTGGCACCGGTGCAGGGGTAAACGCGACCTTGGAGCGCTGGGGCCTGATGAAGCGATCGTCACGTTTTCCATTGGCACCGGCAATGACCGTGCGGGTGGGATGGCCGCCGCGCGGGGTGTTACGCAACGATTGGTCGTCTATGGAAGAGGATCGGCGCTGGCCATGTTGGAGTGCAACATCGCCTTGATCCGCCGGATATGGATGTTCGATTGCTCCACCCGCTCGACATAGGATGGGCTGGCAGTGCCGTCCGCGCCCATTCGGACGAGCAGATTCTTGTTCTCTTCGAACATACGCAGGGCGACCCAAAGGGTTTCCTCCATCTTCGCCGTCTGTTCCGCCAGCAGCGCTGCCGCCGTATACGCGTGACCGGTATGGCAACGGAAGCGCAGACGGTTTCCAACCTTCATTTGCCACAACACGCCGCCGCAGCCGGGACAGTTGAACGGCACCTGCGTACCAAGGAACTCGACCGATTCCAGGTCGCTCAACACGCGCTGGGCGATCTTCGCCTCGACGGCGACGTCGTCAGGGACACGGATACTTGCTCCCCGGTCGTGCAGTGCGAGCCGTGTGAGCAGGCTACCCATCTCCGCCAGCGGCACGCAGTGATCGACCTTGACATGATTGAGCACGTTTTGCGGCATATCCGGATACGCGGCGTCGGCCGGATCCTGGACGACGCAGATGCCGCCGCAGCGCCGGATCACCTCCATGCCCGATGTGCCATCGTCAAGATAGCCGGTGAGGACGACTCCAATGACCCGATTCCCGAATTCAATGGCGGCGGAACGGAACAGGGGATCGATCGCGGGCCGCGCCCGATTTTCGCGCGCGCCCTTGGTCACCAGGGTCTTGGCTTCAGAGATCATCAGATGATGATCCGGCTGCGCCAGATAAATACAACCGCGCTTGATAACGCCATGCTGCACCGCTTGTTTGCAGGGCAAATTCCCTTTGTCGGCGAGCACGCGCAACATGGCGTCGTTTGAGCCTGTCGCCGCCATGTGATGGACGACCAGAATCGCGGCGGGGAAATCGGCCGGCAGTTGCGCAACGAGGGCGCCAAGCGCACTTTGACCGCCGGCGGAGGTGCCGATCACGATGACGGGGAAGTCGCTCCGTTTCGCCGCAGAATCCGCGTTCGCCGTCTTTTTCGTGGATGCCGCCGTCATATGATTCCTATGAATTGACAATGCAGGAGTGCCGTCAGGAATAATGCCATACAAGACGCGCCGGCAGCGCGCAAGAGCGCAGTGATGGAAATGTCGTAAGGAGGAGGTCGGGGCGCCACCACCACGGGCGTTGAACCGGGCTTACGCTATGTATATGTGGCGCAGCAACTGGGGCATAAGCTGGGGTATGGAGCGATTCGTGCCTCCGGTGTCCCGGTGGCGCCCCGCCGACTATCCGGCGGAGTGCCGCCCGGCGCTATTTACTCCAGCACAGGCGTGCTGCCCTGGCGCACCGGCTGCCGCACCGGTCCAGGAACGGCACGTTCGGCAACCAGCCGTGCACGCCGTTTGCGCACCCAGATGATGACACCGGTGACGCTCAGCATAGCCACCACCACACCGAGGAACGACAGGACGATGCGGCCGGCCAGGCCGGCAATCCGGCCGGAGTGCAGGGGGAACTGGAGTTGCAGGAAAATATCGCCTGCGCTGCCGGTGCCTGGCACGCGGTCGGCGACCAGTTTGCCATCGTTGCCGTCGAAATACAGCCAGGAGTTGCCCAGGCCGACGTCGCCGTGGTCGTTGCCCGGCTCAAAGAAGCCGACGCCGTACAGCCCGAACGCGGATGCGTAGAACACCCCGCCGGCCGGCGCCGTCCAGCCGCGTTTGGTCCCTTCGGCACGGGCCAGCGTCATCACTTCGTCGCGGCTGATGAGCGCGGGAATCGGTTTCTCCGGCGGATTCATGGTGCGGCTGGCGAAGGCGTCCGGGCTGAGGGTGGAGACGGTGGACAACAGCGGCCGCACCACGCGGTCGTTCAGGTTCATCGAGACCGAGGTGATCGCCAGCACCAGCAGCAACAGCCAGACCCACACGCCGCCGGAGCGGTGCAGGTCGAAGTTGAGCTTGGGCCCGCCGGCTTTCCAGCGGAAGGCGAACGACTTGCGCCAGCTGCGCCAGTTGGGAAACGACAGGTACAGGGCGATGAAGCAATCGAGCACCCACACGATGGCGATGATGCCCATGAACCAGATGCCCAGTTCGATCCCTTTGACTTCCGGAATATGCATCGAGTAGTGCAGCTTGTACAGGAACGGCAGCAGGTTTTCGCGCGAGAGCGAAATGTCGCCCCACTGGCGTTTGGCCTGCACCTTGCCGGTCACCGGATCGACGCCGATCTGGTTAAAGCCCAGCTCGTACGGCTTGCCGGTGGCCGGGTCGATCTTGCCCTCGACCGACATCATCGAGGTGTGACCCGGCTCGACCTCGGTCAGCACGTAAGCGATGCGCAGGCGCGGATCGGCCGCTTCGATGGCGCGCGCCAGTTCGGTGCCGGGAATCTGGCGCTGGGCCGTCTCGCCGCTGTGGGCGTGAAACAGGTCCGGGTTGAGGGCCGCGTCCAGCTCGTGGTCGAAGGAGATCAGGGCGCCCGTTGCACCGGAGATGAACAGGAAGATCGCCACGCCCAGGCCGAACCAGCGGTGGAGCAAGACCAGTGCAGGGCGCATATCAGTATGTCCAGGTGAGGGTGGCGCTGGCGCTGCGCGGCGCCGCGTAATAGGCCTGGCTCCAGTACAGCGAGGTCAGGTACTTTTTATCCTTGACGTTGTTCAGGTTCACGGCCAGCGTCATGTTGCGGTTGATCTCGTAGCGCGCCATCAAACCCAGCACCGCGTAGCTGTCCTGGCGCGTGACGATGCCCGGTTTCTGCTCGCGCTCGATATCGCTCTGCCAGTTCAGGTTGGCGCCGACCTTGAGCTGCGGCACGCCAGGCAGGCGGTAGGTGGTGGACATGCGCAGCAGGCGGCGCGGCACGTAGGTCTTGGCGGCCTTGCCCTGGCTGTCTTCCACCTTCAGGCGGGTGAAGCCGGCGCTGGCCAGCCAGCCTTTGGCCAGCTCGCCCGTCACTTCCAGTTCGGCGCCGGTCGATTCGGCATTGATGCCGCGGTAGTATGCCTTGCCGCCGTTGTTGTCGACCTGCTCGGCGGTATTGTTCTGGCGCGCGCGGAAGATGGCGCCGGAGAAGCTGGCCTTGCCACCCAACAGATCGCCCTTGAAGCCGGCCTCGGCGCTGCTGCCCATGATCGGATCGAGCGCCACGCCGTTGATGTCCTGTTCGCTTTGCGGGCTGAAAATTTCGGTGTAGCTGGTGTACAGGCTGACCTGCGGCGCCACGTCGTAGACCAGGCCCACGTAGGGCGAGGTCTTGCTGGCCGATTTTTGCTTGCTGCTGCCGTAGGACAGGCCGGTGGAATCGGCCTTGGTCGAGTTAAAGCCGGTCAGCAGCTTGACCTTGTCGGCCAGGGCAAAGCGCGCCGCCGCGTAGACGGTCTTGCGCACCTCTTCGTAGCTGCTGCCATCGAAGCGCTCGTCGAATTCCGGCTGCGGATAGCCGCCGGTAAAGTCGGTCGCCGCGGTGAGCGGGGTGCCGATGCCGCGGCCGTAGCCGGACAGATCGTCCAGGCGCGAGCGCGACCAGCCGGCGCCGAAGGCCAGGTCGTGCTGGCGGCCGGCCAGGTTGAACTGGCCGCTGGCGCCGATGTCGAACAAGGTCTGGCTATGGTCGGAGCGGTAGGCGGACGGGTAGGAAAACAAGCCTTCGCCTGTCGCTTTGTCCGGCGTGCCGTACACGTAGAACAATTTCGAGCGCGACGCTTCCTTGTTGTGGCTCAGGGTCGACTTGAGTGCCCAGCCCTGGCCCAGTTGGTGATTCAGTTCGGCAAAGCTGCCATTGGTCTTGTTATCCCAGTGCGACCAGTCGGCCGAGGTGTTGGTGCCGGCCGGGTAGTTGGTCGGGCTGCCGTCGGTGTAGTACAGGGGCAGGGCGCCCCACATGCCGCCGCTGGACTTGTTGTCTTGCCAGGCGTGGCCGATGCTGAGCAGGGTGTCGCTGCCCAGTTTGGCTTCGGCAATGCCGTAGACAACGTTTTTCTTGGTCGCGTAGCGGTCCAGGTAGGAATCGCCCTGCTGGCTGGCCGCCACCACGCGGCCCTTGACGCTGCCGCTCGCGTTGAGCGGGCTCGACACGTCGGCGTCGAGACGGCGCGTATTCCACGAGCTGAGGGTGAGGCCGGCGCTGGCGGCCAGGGCAGGACCTGGACGCTTGCGGATGAAGTTGACCGTGGCGGACGGGTTGCCGGTGGACGCGGCCAGGCCGTTGGCACCGCGCACGATATCGACCCTGTCGAACAGCGCGGTGTCGAGGTTGCCCATCATGTTGCCGAACACCAGCGGCATGCCGACACCGTCGACCTGGAAATTGATGATGTCGAAGCCGCGCGCGACATAATAGGTGCGGTCGGTTTCGACTTTTTCGACGGTGACGCCGGTGGTGTTGGCGAGCACATCGTTGACGTTGTCGAGACGGAAATCATCCATGCGCGCGCGCGTGACGACCGACACCGACTGCGGCGTTTCGCGCAGGGTCAGGCTGAGTTTGCTGGCACTGTCGCTGTCGCGCGCCTGATAGCCGTTCTGGTCGTTCGCGCCGGTGATCGTGATGACCGGCAGGACGGCCGCTTCGGACGCCTCGTCGGCGGCGCTGGCGGCACCGGCATGGCCGAGCGCGAGCGACAGAGCGAGCACCAGCGGACGCAGGCGTGGATGGGAAGGCGACGGGACGGACGTGTTGATACGGCGGGGCATGCAAAAACTCCTGGCGTGAGAAAAATCGTCACTGGCTTGGAGACTGCAACCTGGCTTGTCAACGATGTGGTGCGCTGTCGTAAAGACAGATGCGAATGATTCTCATTTTACCAAAAATGGAAAGGTTTCGCAACCGAGCCAGCGGCGATGCGCAAGTCGATGCACGGGCGATGGGGCGCGACGGCGGGTGACAGTGCATTGAGGCGCGCGCCGCCACTTGACGGCATTGCCGCCAGTGGCGAAGCACAGGAGGGGACGGTTCCCGCCAGTTAAAGCGGTCGTGTCAAGAACGCACGTTTTGCAGTTGGAATAACAGTTGGCCGCAAGACCATCTCGCGCGCGAAAGCAGGCCGACGACTTGCAGAATAGTGAGAATGGGGGCGCCTCTCAGGATAGCGCGAATGGGGTGGCTGTCAGGGTGGCCTGCATGGGGACGGCAGGCAGGACAGCGAGAATCGGCGCTTCACCTGCCGCCCGCAGCATGGGGTATCGCTGACCGTCCGGCTGGCGCGGTCCTCAATAATCGCAGCGGTAGAAATGCCCCATGATCGGCACCACGCGCCCGGCGCATTCGGAGAAGGGGAACAGCTCGCTGCTCGACCACGCCACGTGACCCTTGGGCTCGGCAATGCGGCCGCTGGCATCGTAGATAACGTAGGTCGTATCGGTCCCGACGGTGCTCCAGTCGTAGGCCAGCACGGGGCGATTGCCGGGCGGGTGCGTCTGCATTTTTTTATCGAAGCTCTGGCCTTCCGACATCACGTGCACCACGTTGGAAGCGCGGCCTACGGTGGCCTGCAACAGTTCCGGCACTGAAAACAGCGCCCCCAGCACGACGATATAGGTTGCCATCGAGGCTGCGCGGCGCCAGTGGTGGTGGTGCAGGGCGCGCACCAGTCCGAACACCGAACACAGGCCGCCAAGCAGCGCGACGGGGAGGATCAGCATCCCCGCGACGCCTGAAAAGGGGACCACCAGCACGAACGTGAGCAAGGATGCGCTCAGGAGCCAGATGGGCCAGCTGAAGTAGGCATCGCCACGCTGCGCGTGGGATGCGTGTTTGCTGCCGTGGGCGATTGTTGCCATGATCGTAAGCTTTCGCAAGTTGACTGGCGGCTTTATTTTGTCCTGCTCGGCCAGTGGCGTGGCCTATATTGTCACTACCTTGCCGTTAGCGCAATTTGTTTTTACTGCTGTGCAGCGCTTCCCCTATGCGGACCGGTTGCGAAAGTGATAAGGCAAGGCGTTGTGGATGCGGGTTGCCGCCACCGCAGCTTGCCCTGCGGCTACACTAATCTGGTTCAATCCCTGGGCCACGTCGCCGATGGCGTACAGGCCTTCCACGCTCGTCGACTGGTGCTCGTCGACCTTCAGTTCCATGCAGGCCGAGGTTTGCGCGCCGAGCGATACCGCCAGGTCGGAGCGCGCCGTTTCCCCCAGCATGGGGTAGAGCACGTCGCTCTCGTAGGACTCGCCATCTTCCGTGTGCATGACCGGTGTCATGCGCTCGCTCATGGTCACGCCCAGCAGTGGCGAGGTAATGTAGCGGATGCCGGCATCGAGCAGGCGCCGGCGCTCGGCCGGGTCGACCAGGGCCTCCCTGGTGCGCTCGAACAGCGTCACGTCGGTGGAAAAGGTGCGCATGAACAGTGCGTGGCCGACCGGGTTGGTGGCGGAGGTGACGACGGCAATTTTCTGGTCGAGGACGTCGTAGCCATCGCATACCGGGCACAGCCGGACCGCGCCGCACGCCACGGCCTCAAGAAGATTTTCGATGGGCATGCCGGTGTCGGCGATGCCGGTAGCCAGCAGCACGGTGCGGGCGCGAATTTCGCCGCCCTCGTGCGCGGCCACGAAGCAGCCGTCTTCGCGCACCAGCCGGGTCACTTCGCCCTGGATCACCTCGCCGTCGTAGCGTCGCAGCTGATGGCGCAATTTGTCGAGCAATTCCTGGCCGTGGATGCCGTCCGGGAAGCCCGGATAGTTATGCGTGACCGGAATCCAGCCGAGCCGGCTGTTACCTTTGTCGACCAGGATGATATTGCGCCGGAAGCGGCGCAGGTAGATCGCCGCCGTCAGGCCGCCGGGGCCGCCGCCGATGATCAGGGTGTCGTGGATGGTGGGGGAGGGGGTGTACGGAATCATGCCGCATTATCGGTAATGCGCGTTGGGCGGGGCATCGGTGCGCCCGCCGCTGCCGGGTAAGACAGGGCTTACAGCATCGCTTGGCGCCGCGCTAGTCGTGCGACTCGGGCTGCAGGGTCACATGGTCGATGCCGTGCTTTGTCAGGAGCATGTCCTTGACCGTCGCCAGCACCTGCGGCCAGTCGCGCAGGTTGCCGATGCGCAGATGGCCGATCAGGGCCGGTTGTCCCGGCGACATATCCCACACATGCAGATCGTGCACCGACAGCACGCCTGGTATGGCGGCCAGGTCGGCGCCGACCTGCAGGTAATCGATCTGGTGCGGCACGCCTTCCATCAGCGCGTGGTAGGAGTCGCGCAGGATGGCGACGGTCGAGCGCAGGATCAGCACGGAGACGAAGAGCGACAGCAGCGGGTCGATCGGCATCCAGCCGGTGAAGTAGATCACGGCGCCGGCGGCGATCGCCGCGATCGAGCCGAGGATGTCGCCCATCACGTGCACCAGCGCGGCGCGGGTGTTGATGCTTTCCTGGTCGCGCGAGAGCAGCCAGGCCACCAGCAGATTGATCGCCAGGCCGATTGCGGCAACCACGAACACGGTGCCGCCCTGGACCTGCGGCGGCGCGCTGAAGCGGTGCACCGCTTCAAAGACGATCCAGCCGACCACGGCCAGCATGGCCAGTGCGTTGACAAAGGCGGCCAGCGCCTCGGCGCGGCCGAAGCCGAACGAGTGGCGCGCCGAGGGCGGGCGCTTGGCGATCAGTTGCGCCAGCAGCGCCAGGCCCAGCGCGGCGGCGTCGGTGACCATGTGGCCGGCGTCCGAAATGAGGGCCAGCGAATTGGAGATGAAGCCGGTCAGCACTTCGACCACGGCAAATACCAGGGTCAGGCTCAGGGCGAAGGCCAGCGCGCCCTGGCTGCGGCCGACGGCGACGTGGGTATGTTTGGCGTCGCCCTTGTGGTGGGCGTGCAGGTGGGCGGAGGAGGGTGTCGGTTTGGCGTGCATGGGCAGGAGTGTAATGGAAAAAGGCGTCCGATTTCCCTGCCGCCAGCCGGGGTACTTCCTGGCGCCTCGACATGGTGTTTAAAAAGCGCTTGTCATCCCGGGGATGCCTCTCTATAATGCTGGTCTTCGGGCGGTTAGTTCAGCTGGTTAGAATACTTGGTCGACATCCAAGGGGTCGGGGATTCGAATTCCTCACCGCCCACCAGTTTTTGCAGTAAAAAGTAGTAAATGCAGCAAGGCAGAGTTGTTCCAGCAACGCTCATGCTATATCAGGGCGGTTAGTTCAGCTGGTTAGAATACTTGGTCGACATCCAAGGGGTCGGGGATTCGAATTCCTCACCGCCCACCAGAACATGCAGTACTGAGTAAGAGAGAGAAAGGCACCATGGTTATGACACCGCGAACTACGACGGAGTTGTTCCAGCGACGCTAGTCGAGGTGCTTCCTTTTGCTTGCTCAAAATGAAAAACGCGGCTAGTCCGCGTTTTTTTTCGTCCGCATTTTTGTTTGCACTTTTGTTTGTACTTAAATATCAGTTTTGTTCAGGAGAACAGCATGGTTTCAGTCCGCCTTCCCGATGGTTCCGAGCGCCAGTTTGATGGCCCAGTCACCGTAGCCCAGGTCGCAGCCAGCATCGGTACAGGCCTGGCCAAAGCGGCGCTGGCCGGCAAAGTCGACGGCAAAGTCGTCGATACCTCCTTCCTGATCGAGCAACATGCCGATCTGGCCATCATCACCGATAAAGATCCGGAAGGCCTGGACGTGATCCGTCACTCCACCGCCCACTTGCTGGCCTACGCTGTCAAGGAACTGTATCCGGAAGCGCAGGTCACCATCGGTCCGGTGATCGAGAATGGCTTCTTCTACGATTTCGCGTACAAGCGCCCGTTCACGCCGGAAGATCTGGCGGCGATCGAAAAGAAAATGACCGAACTGGTCAAAAAAGACGAGAAAGTCACGCGCACCGTGCTGCCGCGCGACGAGGCGGTGGCGTACTTCAAGTCCATCGGCGAAGACTACAAGGCGGAAATCATTTCCTCGATTCCGGCCGGTGAAGACGTGTCGCTGTACGCCGAGGGCGGTTTTACCGACCTGTGCCGCGGCCCGCACGTGCCGAACACCGGCAAGCTGAAAGTATTCAAGCTGATGAAGGTGGCCGGGGCCTACTGGCGCGGCGACTCCAAGAACGAGATGCTGCAGCGTATCTACGGCACCGCCTGGCTCAAGAAGGAAGACCAGGAACTCTACCTGCACAATCTGGAAGAGGCGGAAAAGCGCGACCACCGCAAGCTGGGCAAGGCGCTCGACTTCTTCCACTTCCAGGATGAGGCGCCGGGCTTGATCTTCTGGCATCCGAAGGGTTGGTCGATCTGGCAACAGGTTGAGCAATACATGCGCAATGTGTACCAGGTCAATGGCTACCAGGAAGTGAAAGCGCCGCAAATCCTGGACCGCGGCCTGTGGGAAAAGACCGGTCACTGGGATAACTATCGCGACAATATGTTCGTCACCGAGTCGGAAAACCGCTCGTACGCGCTGAAACCGATGAATTGCCCTGGCCACATCCAGATTTTCAATTCCGGCATGAAGAGCTACCGCGACCTGCCGCTGCGCTACGGCGAGTTCGGCCAGTGCCACCGCAACGAGCCGTCCGGCGCGCTGCACGGCATGATGCGCGTGCGCGGCTTTACCCAGGATGACGGCCATATTTTCTGTACCGATGAGCAGATTCCGGGTGAGGTGGCGGCCTTCCACGCGCAGGCGATGGAAGTCTACACCGCGTTCGGCTTTGA
Organism: Massilia scottii; assembly: GCF_030846495.1. Classification (NCBI taxonomy): domain Bacteria; kingdom Pseudomonadati; phylum Pseudomonadota; class Betaproteobacteria; order Burkholderiales; family Oxalobacteraceae; genus Massilia; species Massilia scottii. The sequence continues at coordinate 116,358 of NZ_JAVCWM010000002.1, forward strand.
AAATATCGACGTCAAGCTGGCCCTGCGTCCGGACAGTCGCATCGGCAGCGAGGAAAGCTGGGACATCGCCGAAGAAGCGCTGCGCAGCGCGCTGCGTGCCTGTGGCGTGGCCTGGACCGAACTGCCGGGCGAGGGCGCGTTCTACGGTCCGAAGATCGAATACCACCTGAAAGACAGCCTGGGCCGCGCATGGCAGGTCGGCACGGTGCAGATCGATCCGTCGATGCCTGGCCGCCTGGGAGCCGAGTACACGGCTGCCGACAACACCAAGAAGGTGCCGGTCATGCTGCACCGCGCGATCGTCGGTTCGCTGGAGCGTTTCATCGGCATCCTGATCGAAAACTACGCCGGCGCGATGCCGCTGTGGCTGGCGCCGGTGCAGGTGGCGGTGCTCAATATTTCGGACGCGCAGGCCGACTACACCCAGGAAATCGCCACGAAGTTGCGCAAACTGGGGTACCGCGTTCACGCTGATTTGCGCAACGAGAAAATTACGTTTAAAATACGTGAACATTCCGTCCAAAAACTGCCGTACATCCTCGTGATTGGCGACAAGGAGCGGGATGCCAACACTGTGGCCGTGCGAGCTCGTGGCAATGTCGATTTGGGCGTAATGTCCATCGATGCCCTGGTGGAACGCCTCAAACACGAGGTCGATTCCAAAGCTTGAGAGTTCATTCTCGACGCGGCTAATTCATCAGATTTTAAAAGGAAACAACATAGCTACTGACAAGTCGCATCGCATCAATGGCGAAATCACCGCCCCCGAAATGCGTTTATCCGGGGTGGAAAACGAGCCGCTTGGCATTGTGAGCCTGGCTGAGGCTTTTCGTCTGGCCGAAGAAGCGAACGTAGATCTGGTGGAAATTGCGCCGACCGCGCAACCACCGGTATGCCGTCTGATGGACTACGGCAAGTTCAAATATTCGGAGCAGAAGAAGGCGCACGAAGCCAAATTGAAGCAAAAGATCATTCTCGTGAAGGAAGTCAAATTCCGTCCGGGTACTGATGATGGCGATTACAATATCAAGCTGAAAAACCTGATGAAGTTCCTCGATGAGGGTGACAAAACCAAGATCACGCTGCGTTTCCGCGGCCGTGAGATGGCGCACCAGGACATCGGCTTCCGCATGCTGGAACGTTTGAAGGCCGATCTTGAGCCGTATGGCCAGGTCGAGCAGTTCCCGAAGATGGAAGGTCGTCAGATGATCATGATCCTCTCGCCGAAGAAGAAGAAATAAGCAAAGAACGGGCTGCCCAGGCAGCTTGTGCAAAGAAGCGCCCCGCCACGCAAGTGCCAGGGGCGCTTTGTTTTTTCTTGCGTAGCTCGCAACAGGGGGGGGCTTTGAGTGTGTGCGAGTTGCATTGCAATGCAACTTTCTGTGCGGGCGAGTTGCATTGTAATGCAACTTCTGTGTTATGATCTCCGGCTTCCTCCTTCACTGGCGGAAGACAATGTGAAAGCAGGCATCTAAGTGCAGCACAGCGTTGCCACCTGCAATCCTATAATGGAGCTGTCCGGAAGGACAGAACTGCTATGCCTAAAATGAAGACCAAAAGCTCCGCGAAGAAGCGTTTTCGCGTGCGTCCAGGTGGAACCGTTAAATCGGGTCACGCTTTCAAACGTCACATCCTGACCAAGAAAACCACCAAGAGCAAGCGCCAACTGCGCGGAATCACGAACGTCGATGCAGCGGATGTCAAGTCCGTCATGCGTATGATGCCGTCGGCTTAATCTCACCACTCAATTTAAGGAGTTACTATGCCTAGAGTAAAACGTGGGGTTACAGCTCGTGCCCGTCATAAGAAAATTCTTGTACAAGCTAAAGGCTACCGTGGTCGCCGCAGCCGTGTATACCGTGTTGCCAAGCAAGCAGTCATGCGCGCTGGCCAATACGCTTACCGCGATCGCCGCAACAAGAAACGCGTATTCCGCCGCCTGTGGATCGCCCGTATCAACGCCGCTTCCCGTGAGCATGGCGTGACGTACAGCGTATTCATGAACGGCCTGAAAAAAGCATCTATCGAACTGGACCGTAAAGTCCTGGCCGATATGGCTGTGATGGACAAGCCGGCGTTCGCCGCGATTGTCGCAGCAGTGAAAGCCAAGATCGCTGCGTAAGCAATGATCGATGCAAGCGTCGCCTCCGGGCGGCGCGAAAAGAGCGGGGCAGAGGTTCAAACCTGTGCCCCGTTTTTGATTGTGGCGCGTGCGCCAGTCCCGCTCAACAGGAAAAAAACATCGCATGAACTCCCTGGAAGAACTCGTCGTCTCGGCACAGGCTGACTTTATCGCCGCCGAAGATGCTGCCGCACTGGAAAACGCCAAAGCCAAGTACCTTGGCAAGACTGGCCAGATTACCGAGCAAATGAAGGGCCTGGGCAAGCTCGACCCGGAACAGAAAAAGGCCCAGGGCGCGCTGATCAACGCCGCCAAGGTCCAGATCGAAGCGGCCCTGACCGCGCGCCGCGATGCGCTGGCCAATGCCCAGCTCGAAGAGCGCCTGAACGCCGAAGCGATCGACATCACCCTGCCGGGGCGCGGGCGCTCGGGCGGCGGCATCCACCCGGTGATGCGCACCTGGGAACGGGTCGAGGAAATCTTCCGCTCGATCGGTTTCGATGTGGCCGACGGCCCCGAAATCGAGACCGACTGGACCAACTTCACGGCGCTCAACAGCCCGGAAAACCACCCGGCCCGTTCGATGCAGGACACCTTCTACATCGAAGGCAACGACAGCACCGGTAAACCCTTGCTGCTGCGCACCCACACCAGCCCGATGCAGGTGCGTTACGCGCGCACCCATACGCCGCCGATCAAGGTGATCGCGCCCGGCCGCACCTACCGCGTCGACAGCGATGCGACCCACTCGCCGATGTTCCACCAGGTCGAAGGCCTGTGGATCGCCGAAGACATTTCCTTCGCCGACCTGAAGGGCGTATACCTGAACTTCGTCAAGGCTTTCTTCGAGACCGACGACCTGCAGGTGCGCTTCCGTCCCTCGTACTTCCCGTTTACCGAACCGTCGGCCGAGATCGACATTGCGTTCGGCAGCGGTCCGCTCAAGGGCCGCTGGCTGGAAGTATCGGGCGCCGGCCAGGTGCACCCGACCGTGGTGCGCAACTTCGGCCTCGACCCTGAAAAATTCATCGGCTTCGCGTTCGGCTCCGGCCTCGAGCGCCTCACGATGCTGCGTTACGGGATCAACGACCTGCGCCTGTTCTACGAAGGCGACCTGCGCTTCCTGAAGCAATTTAACTAATTCAAGGTTCACTGATTATGCAATTTTCCGAAAATTGGCTCCGTACCATGGTCGATCCGAAGATGACTTCGGATGAACTGGCTCACCTGCTGACCATGTCCGGCCTGGAAGTGGAAGAAGTCGAAGCGGTCGCGCCGCCATTCTCGAACGTGGTCGTGGCCGAAGTGCTGGAAGTGGCCAAGCACCCGAACGCGGACCGCCTGAACGTGTGCAAGGTCAACGTCGGTACCGGCACCTTGCTCAACATCGTGTGCGGCGCGCCCAACGTGCGCGCCGGCATGAAGGCCATCTGCGCCATGGCCGGCGCGATCCTGCCGCCGGGCGCGGACGGCAAGCCGTTCGCGATCAAGGTCGGCGAGCTGCGCGGCGTGGAATCGCAGGGCATGATGTGCTCGGCCAAGGAATTGAAACTGTCCGAGGAAAGCAGCGGCCTGATGGAGCTGCCGGAAGATGCGCCGGTCGGCCAGAACATCCGCGACTACCTCGCCCTGAACGACCTCAAGTTCACCATCAAGCTCACCCCGAACAAGGCGGACTGCCTGTCGGTGCTGGGCGTGGCGCGCGAAGTGTCGGCCCTGACCGGCACCCCGCTGACCATGCCGCAAACCCGCTCGGTGCCGGTCAACGGCAGCGAAATCCTGCCGGTGAAAATCAGCGCGCCGGACCTGTGCGGCCGCTTTTCGGGACGCGTCATCCGCGGCCTGAACGCCAGGGCGGCGACCCCGGACTGGATCCGCCAGCGCCTCGAGCGCAGCGGCCAGCGTCCGCTGTCGGCCCTGATCGATATTTCCAACTACGTCATGCTGGAACTGGGCCGTCCCTCGCACGTGTTCGACATGGACAAGATCCATGGTGCGCTGGATGTGCGCTGGGGTAAGAAGGGCGAGTCCCTCAAGCTCCTCAACGGCACCACCGTGGACGTGGACGACTGGGTCGGCGTGATCGCCGACGACAAGGAACTCGAATCGCTGGCCGGCATCATGGGCGGCGACGCCACCTCGGTCACGTTAGAGACCGCCAATATCTACCTGGAAGCGGCGTTCTGGTGGCCGAACGCCATCCAGGGCCGCGCGCGCCGGTTCAATTTTTCGACCGATGCGGCGCACCGCTTCGAGCGCGGTGTCGATTTCGCCACGACCGTCGAGCACATCGAGCGCATCACCGCGCTGATCGTCGAAATCTGCGGCACCCCGGAAACCGTCGTCAGCCCGATCGACGACCAGATCGTCAACGTGCCGCTGCCGAAAGCGGTCACCCTGCGCACCGCGCGCGCGCAAAAGGTCATCGGCGTGCCGATCACCGACGCCATGGTGGCCGACATTTTCACGCGCCTGGGCCTGCCGTTCACGCAGGAGCCCGGCCTGTTCTCCGTCACCGCGCCGACCTACCGTTTCGACATCGAGATCGAGGAAGACCTGATCGAGGAAGTGGCGCGCGTGTACGGCTTCGAGAATATCCCGGCGCTGCCGCCGGTGGCCGCCAGCCAGATGATCATCGCGCCGGAAAACACCCGGTCCCTGTTCGCCGTGCGCCACCAGCTGGCCGACCTCGGTTACCAGGAAGTGGTGAACATGAGTTTCGTCGATTCCGCATGGGAAACCGACTTCTCCGACAATGCCGACCAGATCAAGCTGGTCAATCCGATCGCCAGCCAGATGAACGTGATGCGTTCCTCGCTGATCGGCTCGCTGGTGGCCAACGTGCGCTACAACCTGAACCGCAAGGCGGGCAGGGTGCGCGTGTTCGAAGTGGGCGCGATCTTCCGCCGCAACGCGCAGGCGGCCGACGGTGCGCTGTCGGTGGCCGGTTTCGACCAGCCCAAGCGCGTGGCCGGCATCGCCTACGGTCCGGCGCTGGACGAACAATGGTCGCTCAAGTCGGCACCAGTCGATTATTTCGATGTCAAAGCCGATGTGGAAGCCCTGTTCGCACCGCGCACCCTGCGGTTCGTGAAGACGGCCCATCCGGCCCTGCATCCGGGACGTTCGGCTGTCATCGAGCTCGACGGCAAGGACATCGGCTTTATCGGCGAACTGCACCCGCGCTGGCTGCAAAAGTACGATTTGCCGCAGGCGCCAGTCTTGTTCGAGGTGGATGCCATTGCGCTGCAGCAACGATCCGTGCCAAAATATGAAGAGATCTCGAAATTCCCGGGCGCCACGCGCGACCTGGCTTTCGTGGTCAAAAACACGGTTGCGGCGCAGGACCTGCTCGATGCCTTTGCCGCTGAACTGCAGGTAAATCCAGCAGGAAAGATTGTGCAAGCCATTGTTTTGTTTGATGAATATCGCGGAAAAGGGATCGAGGCCGACGAAAAAAGCCTTGCTTTCCGCTTTGGCTTGCAAGATACTCAAACCACCCTGCAGGACGATGTGGTCGAAGGCGTCATGAAGGCGCTGGCCGCGTCGGCCCAGCAGAAACATGACGCGAAACTGCGTTCATAACCGATCCCACGAGCAGTAACGATACGAGGCAGGGCTGTAAAATTAATAACAACGACGTTGATTCCGCCGTACTCCAGTCGGCGCTGGCAGCCGACCTGCACCGTGCGATGCAGGTCGCCAGGGTTCGCCAGGACGCGGAGAAGAATCTCCCGACCCTGACCAAGGCCGAGCTGGCCGAACTGCTGTTCGAGCAGGTCGGCCTGAACAAGCGCGAAGCCAAGGACATGGTCGAGACCTTCTTCGACGAGATCAGGAATGCCCTCGAGCGCGGCGAAGCGGTGAAGTTGTCGGGCTTCGGCAACTTCCAGCTGCGCGACAAGCCGCAGCGGCCCGGCCGCAATCCCAAGACCGGTGAAGAAATCCCGATCACGGCGCGCCGCGTCGTGACCTTCCACGCCAGCCAGAAGCTCAAGGGCATGGTCGAAGAAACCAGCCCGATGGCGCGCGCCGCCTAAAGTGAACCGATGAACGATCGTGCGAGCAAGGCTGATCTGATCGTGCTGCCGGCCATCCCGGCCAAGCGCTATTTCACGATCGGGGAAGTGAGCGAGTTGTGCGGGGTCAAACCGCACGTACTTCGTTACTGGGAGCAGGAATTTACCCAGCTTAAACCGGTCAAACGACGTGGAAACCGCCGTTATTACCAGCACCACGAGGTGTTGTTGATCCGTCGTATCCGTGAACTGTTGTACGAACAAGGCTTTACGATCAGTGGTGCGCGCAATAAACTCGATAGCCGCATTGGCGGACTGCTTGCGCCACCGTGTGATGACGACGCCGACGCGGCGGCGCTTGACGCCGTGGCGGCGCCGCCCGAGCTCGACCGGGCCGTGATCCGCAGCGAACTGGTCGCCATTCTTGCCCTGCTCAAAGGCCCGGGCTAGAACGGCGGCCGTGTCCCGTCGCCAATCGCGGGGGCCTTGTGCCCCTTTGCTGTTTTTGAAGGCCGGTGTGAGCATGCAGCGCCAGTGCGCTGTCATACGTGTTTGTACTGAACAGCCAGAGTGCTAGAATACTAACGCATGCGCAGTGCCGGGCGCGTGGTTTGCCTCGGCTCTTTCCTATGCAAGGATAATTTAAGGGAAGACAATGATACGCGTTGCCATATGTGACGATCACCAGATAGTACGTGCGGGTTTTAAACAGATTTTTTCTTCGTCGCCCGACTTCGATGTCGTGGCCGAAGGGGCCACCGGGCGCGAAGCGCTGGACATTGCGCGCCGCGAAATTTGCGACGTGCTGCTGCTCGATATCGCCATGCCCGACCAGAGCGGCATCGACATCCTGCGCACCATCCGCCAGGGGCAGCCGAACCTGCCGGTGCTGATTCTGTCCGGCTATCCGGCCCAGCAATATGCGCTGAACCTGTTCAAGATGGGCGCCAATGGCTACCTGAACAAGGAATGCGAGGCCGACGAGCTCAAGACGGCGGTGCGTACCGTATTCCAGGGCCGCCGCTACGTCAGCTCGACCGTCGGCGAATTGCTGGCCCAGAGCTTCGACCGCGATCCCAACACGGCGCTGCACACCGAGCTGTCGGACCGCGAGTTCCAGGTATTCCTGCGCCTGGCCAAGGGCGCGACCGTATCCGACATCGGTGTTGCCCTCTCGCTCAGCATCAAGACCGTGTCGACCTACCGCACGCGGATCATGGAAAAAATGGGCTTGCAGTCGAATAGCGACCTGACCTATTACGCCATGAAAAACAACCTGCTCGACTGATCCTCCGGCGGGCTTGCCGCGGCGCCGTTCGGCCCCGCCGTTCGGCCCCGCCGTCCGGCCGCGGCTTTGAGTCCCGCCATGCTGCCCTGCCACCCGGCGGGGCGCCGCCATCTCCGCCGCGCAGTGCGCGCGTACCTGTCCGTCACCCCCTCCTACGGTCCAGCTCGGCTGCGCCCCGGCAATTCCCGGACTATAATTGCCCCAAGCCGGCTCTGCAGTGCGCAAAAGGATTTCCAGGATGTATTTTTCCACCGAACCACCCGTCACAACCGGGTTGCCCTTCTATAAGACGGTGGTGTGCCTGACGTGCGTGCTGATCCTGATCATCAACGGCGTCAGCCTGTTCCACAATCTCGGTTCGCTCAAGGGCGCCAACGAGATCCAGGGCCAGACCGCCAAGGTGATCGACAAGGTCCAGTATGTGAACGTGCTGATCATGGATGCCGAAAGCAGCCTGCGCGGCTATTTCCTGTCCGGTTCCGAAGTCTACCTGGGGCCGCTGCGCACGGCCTCGTCCGAGATCGATGCCCAGTTCGCCGAACTGGAACGCTTGCTGGCCGACAGTCCGTCCCAGCGCCGCAACCTGGCCCAGTTGCATACCCTGGTCTACCGCAGGCTCGACACCATGAACCAGGTGCTCGACGTCTACCGCCAGGGCGGGCTGGACGACATCCTCAAGATTGCCGGTTCGTCCGACAGCAAGGCCGAGATGGATGAAATCCGTCTGCAGGTGGTGATCCTGGTGCAGGAACAGAACGAATTGCTGTCCGCGCGCAGCGCCACCTTTTACCGCGAGTACCGGCACGCCGTGTTTTTGGGCATCACCATCAACGCCATGGCGATCCTGGTGCTGGCCTTGTTCTACCGCCTGATCCGGCGCAGCTATTTCGCCCGCGACATGACCCAGCGCGCACTTGAGAACGCCAACGATAACCTCGAATCGATGGTGGCGCTGCGCACCGAGCAGCTGTCGGTGCTCTCGCGCCACCTGATCAGCGTGAGCGAAGAGGAAAAGGCGCGCCTGGCGCGCGAACTGCACGATGAACTCGGCGCCAACCTCACGTCCATCAATATCGGCATGAACGCGGTGGCCGACGCCCTGCGCGCCGAGCGGCCCGAACTGGCCATGATGCTCGACCGCGCGCGCGCGACCCTGGTCGATACGGTGGAACTGAAGCGCCGCATCGTCGAAGACCTGCGCCCCAGCCTGCTCGACCACCTGGGCTTGTCCGCCGCCGTGCAAAGCTATTGCGAGGAATTCGGCCGGGTCGCCGGACTCGATTGCGAAGCCCTGATCGATGGCGACGTCGACGTTGCCGGCCCGATGCATGCGATTGCCGTGTTCCGCATCGTGCAGGAGTCGCTCAACAACATCGCCAAGTATGCCCGCGCGCGCCACGTGATCGTGCACCTGGGCCGTGAAGCGGGGGGCTTGTCGCTGGAAGTGAGCGACGATGGCGTCGGCATCGACAGCGACGCCGTGGCCAAGCCCAAGTCGCACGGCTTGCTGGGGATGCGCGAACGCGCCTTGCTGCTGGGGGGGAGTTTGCGGGTGAAGCGGGGAGTCAATGAGGTGGGAACCTGCGTCGAAGCGTTCATTCCCTTGTCGCGCGCCGCCGACAGCGGGGACAGCGGCGACGCGGCGCCGGAACAACCGGCGCCACTGCCCTTTAGCGGGCTACATCCATCAGAAGGCGATCGTATTCCGTCTTCGCGACCTTATAGCATTCGCCGGCGTACTCCTCCAGGCCCTGGCGGTCGATCACCGTGATATTGCCGCGGCGGTATTGAATCAGGCCATCATCCTGCAGCTTGCCGGCAGCGGCCGTAATGCTTTCGCGGCGCACGCCCAGCATGATGGAAATGAGTTCCTGGGTCACTTTCAATTCGTTCGATGCCGAGCGGTCGAGGCGGTCGAGCAGCCAGCGGCACAGCTTCTGTTCGATCGAGCTGTGACGCCCGCCGACAGCGTTCTGGGCCATCTGGGCGAACAGCGCATTGGTGTAGCGCATCAGGAGCTGGGGCAGGGCGCCGCCCTGGTTGAAGGCGTCGCGCAGGTACTGGGTCTTGAGGCGGTAGCCGTAGCCGGCGCTCTGGACCACGGCGCTGCACATGGCGCGTTCGCCCATGAACAGCGACATGCCGACCACGCCCTCATGCCCGACCACGGCGATCTCGGTGGTGGCGCCGTCTTCCATCACGTACAGCAGCGACACGATGGCCGTGGTGGGGAAGTAGACGTTTTCGAGCTTGCTGCCGTATTCAAACAGTTCTTTGCCAAAAGGCAGGGCCACGAGTTCCAGGTGTTCGAACAGGGTCTCGAGATCGTGACGGGGAAGGGCGGCCAGCAATTCGTTCTGCTGGGTACCACTAAAGCTGACAACAGGGCGGGAGGCAACTTTTAACTCTTGCGCGTTGGCAGGAATCTGGGCGACCGGCGATGTGTTCTGGGCGGTACCACGAAGTTGAGTGTTGTTCATTTTATTCCTCACTATCTGAGACGATCTTCAAGGGCGCTTCACCTGGACTTGCAGCGAATCGCGATGTACGAACAGTAAAGCTTCCGTCTGTTGGCGAACATAAGACTGGCAGTCGCCCCCATGTAGGTTCAATGCATAAATCCTTGTGGGCCCAGTCCTACTGGGGGAAATCGCATTAAATTGTTTTTTTACTCACACTTTAAGGTGGGTGAACGCACAGAACCTGCACAAAACCACGATTTTGGCCTGCGGCAAGGCTTGGGATTTGCCCCTGCCATGCCTCATAATGTGAATATCGCAACTTAATGAGAGCCGCGCGCATGCACGTATTACTGGTCGAAGACGATGCCGTGCTGGCCGATGGCCTGACCCGCCTGCTGCAGGGCCACGGGATGGTGGTCGACGTGGTCGGCAGCGGCACCCAGGCCGACCAGGTGCTGCAGCGCGCCGAGGTGGCGGTGGTGGTGCTCGATATCGGCCTGCCCGGCATCGATGGCTTCGAGGTGGTGCGGCGCCTGCGCGCGCGCGGCAGCAACGTGCCGGTCCTGCTGCTGACCGCGCGCGACGCCATCGAGGACCGGGTGCGCGGACTGGAACTGGGCGCCGACGATTACCTGGTCAAGCCCTTCGCCACGCCGGAACTGGTGGCGCGCATCAAGGCCCTGGCGCGGCGCAATACGCCCAAGCCGGTCAGCCTGTCCCTGGGGCGCCTGACGCTCGACACCTACACCAAGCGCGCCCGCATCGACGAGCGCGTGATCGACCTGTCGGTGCGCGAATGGGCCGTGCTCGAATACCTGCTGCAGCACGGCGCGCGCGTGGTGTCCAAACAGCAGATCATCGACGCCATCCTGCCGTGGGGCGAGGACCTGACCCTGAACGCGGTCGAAGTCTACATTTCGCGCCTGCGCCTGAAGATCGCCGACGCCGGCATCAGCATCCGCACCATCCGCGGCTTCGGCTACATGCTCGAACAGCATCCATGATCAGTATCCGGCTGCGCCTGCTCAAATGGCTGATCGTGCCGATTTTGCTGATCAACCTGGCGGGCGCGGCGCTGACCTACATGCTGGCCTGGATTCCGGCCCAGCTGGCGTTCGACCAGAGCCTGGCCGACGCGGCCGGTGCGCTGGCGGCGCGCCTGCGTCCCGGCAATGGCCGCGCCGAGATCGACCTGCCGCGCCAGGCCGAGCAGGTGCTGCGGGCCGACGATGCCGATGTCCTGTACTTCATCGTGCGCGGCGCCGACGGCAATGCATTGGCCGGCGACAGCGACTTTCCGGCGCTGGCCGCGCCCAGCAGCCAGGCTTACGACGACACCATCCGCGGCGAGCCGGTGCGGGTGGCCAGCCGCATGGTGCTGGCCGGCGGCGAGCAAATCCGCATCGGCGTGGCCAAGACCTTGCGCAAGCGCAAGCAGATCCGTTCGGCCACGGTGCGCGCGCTGATGCTGGTCGAGTCGCTGTTTACCGTGGCGCTGGTGGGGCTGATCTGGTTTTCGGTCACCAACGGCCTGCAACCGCTGGCGCGCATGCGCGCCAATCTGCTGGCGCGCGAGGGCAACGAGCTCGCGCCCATCGACGGCGCCGCCATTCCCGACGAACTCAGTCCGGTCGTCAATGCCTTCAACGAGCTGCTCGACAAGGTGCAAACCGGGGCGCGCGCCCAGCACGATTTCCTGGCCGACGTCGCGCACCAGCTGCGCACCCCGCTGGCCGGGCTCAAGCTGCAGCTCGAATGGCTGGGCGCGCGCCACCGGTCCGACCCCGACACCGCGCAGTCGGTGCGCCTGATGCTGCTCTCGAACGAGCGCATGATCCGCCAGACCAACCAGTTGCTGGCCCTGGCGCGCGCCGAGCCGGCCCGCTTCGAAAAGACCCGCCTCGAACGGCTCGACCTGGCGGTCCTGATCGAGCAGGTGATCCAGTATTTCGTCGATGAAGCGGGCAAGAAGCGCATCGATATCGGCTTCGAGCTGCAGCCGACCCGGGTCAGCGGCGACAGCTTCCTGCTGCGCGACCTGATCGATAACCTGATCGACAATGCCGTGCGCTACACCCCGGATGCGGGGACGGTGACGGTGCGCTGTTATCGGGAAGGCAAGTGCGGGGTCTTGATCGTGGAAGACTCCGGCCCCGGCATCCCGCCCCATCAGCGGTCCATGGTGTTCCAGCGCTTCGTGCGGCTGGACGACAAGATTCCCGGCAGCGGCCTGGGCCTGGCGATCGTGCGCGATATCGCCCAGGCGCACGGCGCCACGGTCGAGATCGGCAGCGGCCCCGGCGGCGCCGGCGTGCAATTTTCAGTCAGGTTCCCCGCCTGCTGAGCACTATTGTCGTATTTACCTCGCCAAAAGGCGGTTTACTTCGCCTTGTCAGCATTTTGTCAGCCTTTCCTCAGTGTAATGCAAGCTTCGTTCTTTATAATTAGCAACAACAGGGACACTCCGTCCCGGCTATTTATTTCAAAGGCGCAGGATGATGTTATCTGCTAAACCAACCAGGAAGCGCGGATTTTCGCTGACCGAGCTCTTGATCACGCTATCCATCGTGGGCGTGGCCAGCGCGATCGGCTTTCCGATGCTGACCCAGTTCGCCGAGGATGGGGCAGTGTCGACCCAATCCGACCTGGTGCTCAACGCCCTCAATTTCACCCGCTCCGAAGCGACCAAGCGCGGCAAGCGTGTGACCATGTGCCGCAGCGACAATGGCACCACCTGTCAAACCGCGTCACCGGGCGACTGGCGCATCGGCTGGATCGTGTTTGTCGATGACAATATCGGCGGTGCCATCGGCACGGTCGATACCGGCGAAACCGTGCTCGTGGCGCAGTCCGTATTTTCTGGGCGTGGCCAGGCCAAGGCGACCGGCAACGTCATCCATTACGTGTCATATACCAGCACCGGCCAGCCCAGGTTCCAGGAAGCGGTGTCGCATGTCGGTGAATTCTACCTTTGCGGAAAGACGGCAACGACCAAGCGCAGGAAAATCGCACTGACCGCGGGCACCGGCTATGTCGGGGCGACCATTGTCGCCCCTTCATCAAATTGCGTAGATCCAAGCTAAAAGAGGAGAGGAAACAATGCGACGTCAACAAGGATTTTCGATGCTCGAAGTACTGATCACCATGCTCGTGATCAGTTTCGGCTTGCTCGGCATTGCCGGGCTCATCATCACGAATTTTAAAAACAGCCACAGCGCTTACTCGCGCGGTCAGGCGACCATTTTCGCCAATGACATCATCGACCGCATGCGCGCCAACCGCACCGTCGCCCAGGCGGGCGCGCCCTACGTCATCGACGTTGAGGCAGCGACGCCGGCGGCGGTAGCGACCGTGGGCGACCGTGACATCAGGCAATGGCGTCTGGCCCTTGCCAGTGCGGTCAAGAAAGGCACCGGCGGTATCGCCTTCCTCCCGTCCGGCAACGTCGTCGTCACCATCCAGTGGGACGATTCCCGCTCCACGGGCGACAACTCGACCTTCGGCCTGGCCAAGCAACGCTTTGTTCTGGAGACCCGGTTATGACAGTTCGTCCGACAGCATCGCGCTATCCCGGCGCGCGCAAACAACAGGGCCTGAGCCTGATCGAGGTGCTGGTGGCCATGACCGTCGGCTTGGTCTTGCTGGGCGGGGTGGGTTATATGTTCATTGGCTCGAAGCAGATGAACACCGCCCAGACCGACATTGTCCGCCTTCAGGAAAGCACCCGCAATGCGCTTGACGTGGTCGGCATGGCGGTGCGCCAGGCTGGCTACCGCCTCAACATGGATGCGCTGGCGATGGACGGCGATCCGATCACGGCGCAAGTCGGTACCGACTCCGATACCCTGATCGTGCGCCACGATCCGAACTGGATCGTCGATGTCGTCGTGCCGCCGGCATTGCCGAATAAATTGGCCGGTAGCGAGCGCAACTGCGAAGGGAATCTGGTGGTCGCGAACAATGCCCCGAATGTGACGACCGGCGCGAAGACGGCCAACACCAACCTGATCGTGTATCAGTTCAAGGTCGTCAACGGCAAGCTGATGTGTTACGCCAACGATAATCTGGCCTCCCCCGGCGCCGGCGTGGTCGTTGCCGACAATGTCGAACGGATGAAGGTCAGCTACGGCATTGGCACCGGCAACGAAACGGTCACCGACTATGTTGCCAATCCGAGTGCGACGGAGTTGCCCAACGTGACTGCTGTCCGCGTCAGCCTGTTGCTGCGCGGACCGTCCAAAGGCGTGGCCGTCGGTACCCAAAAAGTCTTGTTCAACGATGCGGAGGTCAGCACCAGCGATACCCACCTGCGCCGGGTCGTCACTTCCACTTTCAACATACGCAACCGGGCGAGGTTCAATCCATGATGGCTCACTCTACTTTTTTCCGTCCACGGGCCACGCAATCGGGCGCCGTGCTGGTAACCGGCCTGGTCTTCTTGCTGGTGCTGACGATGTTCGTCCTGGCCCTGGTGCGTAGCGGCACGCTCGAAGAACGCATGGCCCGCAATGCGCGCGATCAGCAAACGGCGCGTGAAGCGGCCGAAGCGATCCTGCGTGATGCCGAGGCCTCTTCATTCAACAAGGCTCCGTTCGATCCTTACGAGAGTTCGGCGTTTTCGCCCCAGTGCACCAACGGCTTGTGCTACAAGCCGGTTGCCTCGGCGACCTGGCAAACCCTGGACTGGGCCAACGCCGCGCTGACGCGCCAGTTTTCCGCGTCCGCGCTCGAAATTGCCAGCGCCGCCACCCAGCCTCGTTACGTTATCGAAATTATCAAAGCACCGTACAAGCCAGGAAGTTCCGCGCCATGCGAGCCGGGCGTTGCCCGAATCACCGCGCGCGGCGTCGGTAACGCCGGCGCTACTGCCTTTGTACAGAGCACCGTGCGCTTCCGGGCGTTCACCGAAATTTGCGACTAGTACTGCAACCATCACCCTGCGGGAGAAGACTCATGCAACTGAAAACAAAAATTGCTGCCGGGGCGGGCCTGATCGGCCTCGCCACGGCAGCCCTGGTCACCGCCATGACCGCGGCATCGTTCGACCCGGATCAGCAGCCTGTCGGCTACATCGGGCAACCTGTCGCATCCAGTACCAATGTCGCCGACGGCACGGCACGCATGTTCGCCATCGATTACAACGCGGCCACCTTGGGCGGCGATTTGCATTCGTTTCCGATCAGCCGCAACGGCGCGATCGGTACCGTGGATAACTGGGTCGGCGGTGCCGACGCCAAGATCGCCGCCCAGGTAACAGCCGGGACGCGCAACATCGTCACCTTGAGCGACGCAGCCATTCCCGCAGGTATTCCATTTACCTGGGCCAAATTGTCGCCCGCCCAGCGCCTGCTGATCGATTCGACGACCGCGGCCAACGCGAGCAGTGTCGCCTCGCCGATCGTGGACTATCTGCGTGGCGTGAAAGCCGGCGAGGGCACCACCTACCGCAAGCGTGTCAGTTCGCTCGGCACCATCATTCACTCGACGCCGGTCTACTCGAAAGACGCGAGCGGCAATGAAACCGTGTATGTCGGCGCCAACGACGGCATGATGCATGCCATCGATGCCGTCACCGGCAACGAACGGTTTGCCTACGTTCCCCGGGCCGTGCTACCGAAGCTCGGGACTGCGGTCAAAGAGACTGGCGGCGTGCCGAAATACACGGTGGACGGACGGCTGGATATCCGCAAGTTCGGCACCAAGACCATTCTCGTCGGCACCCTGGGCGGCGGCGGCAAAGCCGTATTCGGCCTGGACGTGAGCAACGGCGCCACCGGCACCGAGGCCACGGCCGCTGCCAAAGTCCTGTGGGAAATCACCGAAAACTCGACCGGTTATGCCAATCTGGGCTATACCTACGGCGCCCCGGTATTGACCAAGCTGTTGAAGAAGAAGGCAGTGCCGACGGAGGCGGACTCGTTTTACGATGTCCTGGTGATGGGTAATGGCTACAAAAATAGTGGTAGCGGCGGCGCCTCCCTGTATGTCATCAACGCACAGACCGGGGCGCTGATCAAGGAATTCGCCACCCCGGGCGGCTCCGCAGCCACGCCGAACGGCCTGTCCTCGCCCTCGCTGTGGGATGCGGATGAAGATGGCGTGAAAGATACCGCTTACGCCGGCGACATCGACGGCAATATGTGGAAATTCAATCTGAACGATCTGGGCTCTTCGCCAGTCCAGGTGTTCAAGCGTGAAGACACCAACGAGCAGCGCGCCATTACCTCGGCCCCTGGTCTGGCGAGCCACCCGAACGGCGGCGTGCTGGTTGCTTTCGTAACCGGTCGTTTGCTCGTTCCGGACGACATGAAGGACAAAACTACGCACTATGCGTACGGCATCCGCGATATCTCTCCCAGCACCCAGGGCCTGGTCACGCAAACGCTCACCCCGCATGACTTCACCTCGCCAGCCGGTTTGATCAAGGTTCGCAGTGCGAGCAACGAACCAATGAACTGGGTGACACATCGCGGCTGGAAGGTCGCTCTGGCAGAGGGTGAACGTGTGGTCGGCGATGGTATTTTCATCACCGGTGAGGTGTTCCAGTTCTTCACCACCAATCCGACGGTCAACACGACCGCCAAGCCGCCTGGCGAAAACTGGTGGATGCAATTGAACTGGCTCAATGGCGCCAGCACGGGCGAAGTCATTTTCGATCTGAACATGGATGCGAAATTCAACACCGACGACATGGTCAAGGATACCGCCGGAAAAACGTACGTACCGGTAGGCCGCAATATGGGTGGCGGCGTGCGTTCCCAGCTCGTTGGCTTGTCGGCCGGCGGCGTGGATGTGTTCCAGTCCAATTTCGACCAGAACGATGCGGTGAAACCGGATGTCACGACCGTGAGCACGGCCACGGTCGGCGGTGAGCGCGGCGTTGCCGGCGGTCACTTCGACACCGATATCTTCTGCTACAACAAGTGCGGTGGCGCAACGCAGATGGGCTATTTCGGCGGCCCGGCATCTAACAGCGGTACGTATGCGTTCGGACGCGAAGCTTCTACAGGTGATGTTGCTAACCAAAATTATATTCACGTCCACGAATATGACGATATTTATGACGTGCTGGGCTTGAACATGCTCCATCCGAGCCAGGATGAGCAGCGCCTTGCGCCGACCGTATCGACCACCTCGGAAGCCTACGTTCCCAACCTGCCGACGTTCATCAGCACCAACACCGGTCCGGCCAGCGCCGTGGTGACCTCGACCAGTGCCTGGGTCTACAAGAACTCCAAGGGACAGCCATCCCCGTATAGTAATTTTAGCGAGGGGCCGCGCATGCCGGTTGCCGGTTATCCGAAGACGACGGTTGCACCCGACGGTAGTGTCACCTATCAAGCCCAGGTGACCTACAAGACGACGCGTTCCTCGTACGAGCTCAGTGGCGTGAAACTGATTAACAGCAGCAAGAACACGTGGGAATATTACGAGCGCAACGTTGTCAGTAACTGGACCACGACCCAGACCACCACGGACATCATTCCGAACACGCGCTTCAAGGTACTGGTGGCCAACCAGGCGTATTCGCCCGCCATCAAGCTGGCGATCGACGGCTCGGACGGTACCGGCACGGGTGGCACGTTCGACGGCAGTGTCGTGGGTTACCAGACACAGAGCGGCTTGCAGGTTTCCACTTTGCCTGCGTATAAAATGAATAACATCAAGGACTTGAAGGTGTACATGCCGCTTGATGCATTCGTTGCCCGCGACTGGGCTAACAATGGTCAGGTGCGTAACGGTGTGCATCCGATCAAACCGCAGTGCGCTGGCGTTGTCGATGGCTATTCCGAACTCGGACCAAAAGGCGAGTGGCGCAACGGCTCGCTGACGATTCAGGTGGTCCGCGACGATATCGTCCAGGGCGACATCCAGCTCAATGTGGCGAACCGGCCGGACCTGGGCTACCGCCTGGTGACGTCGAAACTGAAGGACAAGCTGATTGCCGAGTATCTGATTTACTGGCACCATCCGACCAACTTGTGCATGGGCGACGCTGGCTGGACGATGGCCGCTGCGCCGGATAACAAGGCCTCGACTGCCAAGCAAGGTACGCCTGCAGTCGGTGCGCTCGATCCGCAGGGTAAATTCATCCCTGGTGCTGGCGACCCGGCGCTGCCGACCAAACCGGCGACCAATCCGCCGCCAGTGACGGTCACCAATCCGGATGGCAGCACGACCACGACGACCATCAAATACACCGACCTGGCAAGTGGCGGGTATGTGATCGAGACCACGGTCAAGATCAGCTGGCCGGCCTCGTCGGGCAGCACGACGACTGGTATCGTTACCGGTGGCGCCGTCAATGGCCCTGGTTCGAGCGTGCCTCCTCCTACGCCTCCTTGCATCGGGCCTACTTGCCCTCCGGTTTGTACCGGGCCTGAGTGCGAGAAAGATTGCAAGGGAACCTTCACCGACGGCACGTGTAAAGAGTCGGCAATCCTCGGTCGTATTAACTGGCGGGAGCTGCGATGAATCGTGTTAATTTGAATCGGCCAGCCAGCGGCTTCACCCTGGTGGAATTGCTGGTTACCGTTGCCATTATCGGGGTTCTGTCCGCGGTCGCTCTTCCGATGTACAAGAAGAGCGTCCAGAAGGGCCAGCGTTCGGTCGCGAAGGGCGTGTTGCTGGAGAATGCGCAGTTTCTCGAGAAATACGCCACCGACAAGTTCTCCTACACGGGCGGTTCGCTTTCTTCGGAGACTTCGCCCAAGCATGTGGGCACGGGAGCGGTCCGGTATAACATTACCAGGACCATCTCCAGCGATGGATCGACCTTTCTGCTGAAGGCGACGCCGGTCGCGGCCCAGGCCGACGATGAATGCGGCGTGTTGTCCCTGAGTAACACCGGGGTGCAGACCGCGGCCAAGCCGACCGACTGCTGGTAAGCAGGTAGCATTACCCGGGCGCGGCTCCCCGCCGCGCCCGAATCAGTTCACACGAGCAGGGCAAGTATCGGTAAAATCGACGGTTTTGTGCGAGGCCATGTTATGGCTGAGAATATGGCCAACGATACCGATACTTCCCTTCCCGATTCAGACCTTCCCGCGTCCAGCGCGACGGTCGCCCCCGCGGCGATTGCCCGCGAAGTTGCACGCCGCCGTACCTTCGGCATCATTTCCCACCCCGACGCAGGCAAGACCACGCTGACCGAAAAGCTGTTGCTGTTTTCGGGCGCGATCCAGATGGCCGGCACGGTCAAGGCCCGCAAGAGCGGCCGCCATGCCACTTCCGACTGGATGGAAATCGAAAAGCAGCGCGGCATTTCCGTGGCCAGCTCGGTGATGCAGTTCGAGCACCGCGACCACGTCATCAACCTGCTCGACACCCCCGGCCACCAGGACTTTTCCGAAGACACCTACCGCGTGCTCACCGCCGTCGACTCGGCCCTGATGGTGATCGACGCGGCCAAGGGCGTGGAAACGCAGACCATCAAGCTGCTGGCCGTGTGCCGCATGCGCAATACGCCGATCGTCACCTTCATGAACAAGATGGACCGCGAAACGCGCGATCCGCTCGACCTGCTCGACGAACTCGAATCGGTCCTGAAGATCCAGTGCGCCCCGGTGACCTGGCCGATCGGCATGGGCAAGAACTTCCGCGGCGTGTACCACCTGCTGCGCGACGAAATCATGCTGTTCAAGGCCGGCGAGGAAAAGGCCGACGGCGCCTTCGAGATCGTCAAGGGCATCGACAATCCCAAGCTGGCCGCCATGTTCCCGCTCGAAATCGAGCAGCTCAAGATGGAAGTGGAACTGGTGCACGGCGCCTCGCATCCGTTCGACCTGGCGCAGTTCCTGGCCGGCGTGCAGACCCCCGTGTTCTTCGGTTCGGCGATCAACAACTTCGGCGTGCGCGAAATCCTCTCGGCGCTGGTCGACTGGGCGCCGGCCCCGCGCGAGCGCGACGCCACGGTGCGCGTGGTTGCACCCGCCGAGCAGCCATTCTCCGGTTTCGTCTTCAAGATCCAGGCCAATATGGACCCGGCCCACCGCGACCGCATCGCGTTCTTGCGCGTGTGTTCGGGGCGCTTCGAGCGCGGCATGAAGGTCAAGCACCTGCGCCTGGGACGCGAGATCAAGGTCTCGTCGGTGGTCACCTTCATGGCGTCCTCGCGCGAACAGGTCGAGGAAGCCTACGCCGGCGACATCATCGGCTTGCCCAATCACGGCAACATGCAGATCGGCGACAGCTTCTCGGAAGGCGAGATGCTGCAATTTACCGGCATCCCGTACTTCGCGCCGGACTTCTTCCGCTCGGTGCGCATCCGCAATCCGCTCAAGATCAAGCAGCTCCACAAGGGCTTGCAGCAGCTGGGCGAAGAGGGCGCGGTACAGGTCTTCAAGCCGGTCCAGGGCGGCGAGCTGGTACTGGGCGCGGTCGGGGTGCTGCAGTTCGAGGTCGTGGCCAGCCGCCTGCTCAACGAGTATGGGGTCGATGCCGTGTTCGAGGGCACCAGCATCAGCAGCGCGCGCTGGGTCAGCGGCGAAGACAAGCGCATCCTGGCCGACTTCGAGTCGGCGCTGGGCCACAACGTGGCCTACGATGCGGCCGGCAACATGGCTTACCTGGCTACCTCGAACGTCAACCTGCGCCTGACCGAAGAGCGCTGGCCCAAGCTGACCTTCCACGCCACCCGCGAGCACGCCGTCAAGCTGGCGTAGGCCGCATCTACGCCCGCTCGCCCCAGCTGCTGCGCTTCTCGCGCAGCAGCGCGGTGACCTGCGCGGCCGGCATGGGTCTCGCAAAATAATATCCCTGCATGATGTCGCAGCCCGCCTGGCGCAGGAAGTCGAGCTGCGCCAGCGTTTCCACGCCTTCGGCCACCACGCTTAGCTGCAGGCTGTGCGCCATCGCGATGATGGCCGTGGCGATCGCCTCGCCGTCGCCCGGCACGTCGTGCACAAAGCTGCGGTCGATTTTCAATTGGTCGATCGGGAAGCGCTTCAGGTACGACATCGACGAATAACCGGTGCCGAAATCGTCGATCGACAGATGGATGCCGGCCGCCTGCAAGCCATGCAGCAGGTCCAGGTTGGCGTTCACGTTCTCCATCAGGACCCCCTCGGTGATTTCCAGTTCCAGCAGGCTGGCCGGCAGGCCGGTTTCGTCGAGGATGGCGCGGATTTCATTCATCAGGGCGCCGTCGCGGGTCTGGCGCGCCGACAGGTTCACCGCCACGTGCACCAGCGTGTCGAGCAGCCCCTGGTCGCGCCACGCCGCCGCCTGGCGGCACGCCGTTCGCAGCACCCAGCCGCCGAGCGCCACGATAATCCCGGTCTCCTCGGCCACCGGAATGAATTCGGCCGGGCTGACGTGCCCCAGTTCGCGGCAATGCCAGCGCGCCAGCGCCTCCACGCCCACCACGCGCCCGCTGCGCACGTCGATCTGCGGCTGGTAGTGCAGTTCCAGTTCGCCCTTGTCGAGCGCGCGGCGCAGGTTCGCTTCGAGCTTGAGGCGCTTCTGGGCGCGCTGCTCCATGGCCGGCTGGAACGCTTCGAAGCCGTTCTTGCCCCTGGCCTTGGCGTGGTACATGGCCGTGTCGGCGCTGCGCATCAGCGTGCGCGCGTCGCCGGCGTCGCGCGGATACATGCTCACGCCGATACTGGCGCTCACGTACAGCTGGTGTCCTTCCACCTCGAACGGCGCGGCCAGGGCGGCGAGGATCTTGCGCGCCACTTCGTCGACTTCGTCGGGCTGGCCGGGGTCGCGCTCGCGCGGCTCGACGATGATCACGAATTCGTCACCGCCGATGCGGCAGATGATGTCGTTCTCGCGCAAGGTCTGCACCAGGCGCGCGGCCACCAGCTTGAGCAGATGGTCGCCGCTGTCGTGGCCGAGCGTGTCGTTGACCACCTTGAAGTTATCCAGGTCGAGCAGGAGCAGGCCGACCCCGTCGCCCGCGCCTTCGGTCCGGTCGGCGCGCTCGAGCGCGAACGCCAGGCGCTCGTTGTACTCGTGGCGGTTGGGCAGGTTGGTGACCGAATCGACATGCGCCAGGCGGTGCAGGTGTTCCTCGGCGCGGCGCACCGCGCGCCGCATCGACGACACCATCGCATAGGCCAGCGCGAGCGAGCCCAGGGCCACCGCCAGGGTCAGGCCGGCGTACGTGAGCAGGCGCGCGAACAGCTGGTCGAGGGTGGCGCGGATCAGCACCACGCCGACCCGCTGCTGGTTCACGCGTACCACGTGCGCCACTTCCACCACGTCGATGCCGTAGCGGTAGCCGGCGGAGAGCAGGGCGGCATCGGGCGCGCCCGGCTGGGCGCCGGTACCGCGCTGGTAGTGCGCCAGCAGCACGCCGCGCGCGTCGAAAATGCTGGCGCTGCCCACGCTGGGCGAGACCGCAAGGCCCGCCAGCGTTTCCTCGCCGGCCTTGGCATCGTTGAACAGCAGCGCCGCGCTGCTGTTGTTGCCGACGATCTGGGCCTGCACCCGCAGGTCGTCGGCCAGCACGCCGCGCATCGACAGGAACTGGAACACGATCAGCGCCAGGCTGGCCACGAACAGCGCCGCGGCGGCCGTCAGGATGGTGGTCAGTGCCAGCTTCCTGCCAAGCAGGCGCGGAGCGCCGATGAAAACCGGGCGCGCGCTCATTGCACGCTCCTGGCCAGGCGCAGCAGCTTGGAGCTCAGGTTCAGCCGGGCCGCGCGCGCCAGCGCCATGTCGACATCGAACACAAGGCGTTCATCGATCACCGCCATGGCGATGACCACGCCGTCCGGGCCGACCACGCGGTCGTCCGACACCGTCAGCACCGGCGCGCCGGCCAGCTCGCGCCGCAGCTCGCGCCAGTGTTCGCGGTCGATCCGTTCGAGCACCAGCACATGGCAGCTGCGCAGCGGCGCGCCGGCATGGCGCACCGCGATGCGGTGGCCGTTGACGACCTTGTCGTGCAGCTTGCTCAGCGACGCGAACAGCGCGCCGCCGGCGTTGGCGCACACGCTGATCGGAGCGCCGCCCGCCAGCGCTTCCGGCGGCCACTCGGCGAACACGGTGAAATTGAAGATGAAGGCGGCCTTCATCGCCGCTTCCGGCACCGGATCGGCGCGCGCCGCCGCCGCAGCGGCCAGGCCGGCCAGCAGCAGCCAGCACAGGCGCCGCGCGCGTGGGGGACGGCGTTCAGAATACATACGCCAGCCTTGCGCGCAGGCGCCGCCCGTCTTGCGCGATCACGCGCTGGCGGTGTTCGATGGAGGCGGGATCGGCATAGGCGCGGTCGAACAGATTGGTCACGCCGAGCGAGAGTTCGAGATTGGGCAGCAGGCGCGCGCGCACCAGGTTGGCGTTGACCACGACATAGCGCCTGGCCGTGCCCGAGACGCCGTGGCGCGCGCCCACATACTGGCCTTCGAGCGCGCCGCGCCAGCCGCCGGCGCCGAGCGGCGCGGACAGATTGAGCTTGGCCAGGCTGGCCGGCGCGTTGACCGGCTGCCCGAGCGCGTCGCTGACCCGGATCGCGCTGTAGCTGGTGCGCAGCGACAGGCCGCCCAGGGTGCCGCGTTCGTATTCGATTTCCACGCCGCGCGCGCCCAGGCGGCCGATATTGTCGAAACGCACGCTGGCCAGCTCCTGGAGTTCGACCGGCGCGATCAGGTTCGACAGCGCGGTGCGAAATGCCGACACGCTCACGCGCGCGTTTTCGCCGAACTCCTGCACCAGCGCCAGTTCGGCCGAGCGCACCCGTTCCTCGCGCAGGCCCGGATTGCCGGTCTGGCCGCCTTCGCCGGGGAAGGCATAGAATTTTTCGAAGCTGTTGGGCGAGCGGAAGGCGCTGCCGTAGATCGCCTTGACCGTGGTGGCCGCGAGCGGATTCCAGATCAGCGCGGCGCGCGGACTCCAGACCCCGTCGCTGCCGCTGTTGCGGTCGTAGCGCAGGCCCAGGTTCAGGAGCACGGTCTCGCCCAGCGCCACCTGGTCCTGCAGATACAGGCCGGCGCGCCGGGCGCTGCGCCGATCGTCCAGGTAGCTGTGGAACGGGGCGATGTCGAAACTGTACTGGTGCAGGCGGTAGTCGCGCTGCAGGTCGATCCCGGCCAGCACGGTGTGCCGCGCCAGGCGCGTGCTTACCACGCTCGCGTCGATACCCCACCAGCGCGCGCTGCTGCCGTCGTGGCTGAGCGTGCGCGCTTCGTCGGCGGCCACGTAATCGCCGAACGAATCGTACTGGCCCCAGAACAGGCGCGCCTTGAGCTGTTCGACGGCGCCCGCCTCGCTGCGCCAGGCCGCATTGACATAGGTCTGGCGGTCGGTGGTGGCGGTGCGCGGGTCGTTGAAGCTCTGGCTGTAGGACGCGGTCGGGATGCCCTTGATCCGGTTTGCGTGGATCAGGCTCAAGGTGGCCGCGCCGTGCGTGGCGCGCGCGAAAAAGCGTTGCCCGCGTTCGTCATCGAGGCCGCTCGCCACGCCGTGGTTCTGGGCAGGCGTGTCGAATTCGGGGAAGTACAGGTCGCGGCCATCGCTGCGCCGGCCGCTGGCGGCGATCAGATACTCGCTGCCCTGGGGCGAGCGCCAGCCGACGCTGGCCGCGGCCTGGCGCGCGCCGTCCTGGCCAATTTCGAGCGAGCCGCGCGCGCCCGCCACCGCGCCCGGGTTTTTGGTGATCACATTGATCACGCCGATGAAGGCGTTCGAGCCGTAGATCGACGAACCGGGGCCGGGCACGAACTCGATGCGCTCGATCAGGTCCAGGTCGAGCGGGAATTCCGCGCCCACCGGGGCCTGGTCGTACACCGCGTCGTTCATGCGGTTGCCGTCGACCTGCAGCAGGAAGCGGGTATTGAAGTCGCCCGGGCGCAGGATGCCGCGCTGCCCGAGGTAGCTGTAGTTGCGGTCATAGCTGACCACCATCCCGCGCACGCTGCGCGTCACGTCGGCCAGGGTGCGCCAGCCGAAATGGCGGATGTCGGCCTTTGTGATGACCGTCACCGACGAGGGCGCGCGGCTCGACTTCTGCATGAACTTGGAGGCGCTGTAGACCTCCATCGACATCAGCTGTTCGAGGGGCAGGGTGGTCAGGTCGGGGGGGGCGCCGGCGCGCGCGCCGGCGCAAGCGAGCATGGACAGCGCCAGTGCCCGTGCCAATGCCGGGGCATGGCGCCGCAGGCGGAACAGGGTCGGGCGGGTGGGCGCTGGCATCATAGTGGGTACGTCTCGAAAATTGACGCACAACAACATTTTGGCAGCTTGTGGCCAGCTTGTACAGAAATGACCCTGCGCCTGTCGGCCCAGCGCCACAAATCCGGCCGCGGCGCTCCTTATTTGGCCGGGGTGGCCAGCGGTTTGCCCTGTTCGACCATGTACACGCCGACCAGGCGCATGGTGGCGGCGCCCGGGTTATGCGCATCATGCACGATGCCGGCCGGGATCACGAAGGCGTCGCCGGCGCGCACGGTGCGTGGCGCGGCGCCATCGATGAGCAGCTGGCCCTCGCCTTCGAGCACGTAGCCGATTTCGTCGCCCGGGTGGCTGTGGCGCCCGGCGCGCGCGCCGGCGGCCAGTTCGACCCGCATCACCACCGCCTCGGTGTTGGGAAACGAGGCCGCGGCCCTGAGCACCGGCGTGCGCACGATACCGCTGGCCTGGGGCGCGGCGCAGCCGGCCAGCGCCAGCGCAAGCAAGCCGGCGCCAATCGAGCCGGGCCGGCTCATGGCGCGCCTTCCGCTTTGCGTGGCAGTGCGCCCCGTTCCAGCGCGCGCGCCAGCAGCCAGGCGTCGACCAGGCTGGCCACCCAGCACGCCAGCATCACCGCGGCGGCGATATTCATCAGCGGCGTGGCCGTATCGCCCTGCTGGTGCAGGCGCTCGGCGATCAGCACCGGGTCGGCCGGCAGGGCGCCGCTCAGCACGTCATCGACCATGCGCGAGGCGGTGTCGACGACCTGCTTGAAAAAATAGATGGCCGCGACGAGCGTGGGCACGATGAACAGGCAGGCGCGCGCGCGCCGGCCCAGGTAATACTGCCCGGCGCCGGGAAACACCAGGCCCGACAATAGCAGGGCGACCACTGAACGATTCATCTCTCTTCCTTGACTGATAGGCGCGATCCGCACGATTGATCCCGCGCAAACCGGCGCCCCGCGCGAACGCGTAAATTAACCTATGCGCTCAGGAAACATTGCGCCAACTCATCTTGCGCAGGCCGGCTGGCAGCAAATCATACCTGTCCCGGCGCCTGAATGCGCGTTCACCGACGTTGAAGGACATCATTGTGAAGATACTCATCAAGGCTGGCATGCTGCTGGCCTGTTTGTGGAGCGGCGCCGGCTGGAGCGCCCCGGCCGTTGCCGAGCCGGACGAAAAAGACGCGGTGGCGCTGGTGGAGAAGGGCGCGCGCTTCATGAAGCTGCGCGGCAAGGAGGAAATGATCCGTTTGATCAATACCCGCGACCCGGAGTACAACCGTGGCACCCTGTACGTGGCCATGCGCGACCTGACCGGCATCACGGTCGCGCACCCGACCACGGCGCTGATCGGCAAGGATTTGCGCGACGTGCCCGATGCCGACGGCAAGCTGTTCCGTCACGAAATGATCGCCATCGCCAACGGACCTGGCCGCGGCTGGGTCGACTACAAGTTCAAGAACCCGGTCAACGGCAAGGTCGAGGCCAAAACCACGTATGTGTTGCGTATTGGCGACGTGGCCCTGGAAGCCGGCGTCTACAAGCACTGACATGCTGGAGCGCCTCCGCATCGGTCCCAAGCTGCTGCTCGCACCCGGGCTGGTGCTGCTGCTGCTGATACTTTCGTCAAGCAGCGCATGGTATGCGATGGTGCGCCAGAACCAGGCGGTCGACACCATCGTCAACGAGCGTGCCGCCCGCATCCGCGACGCCAACGAACTGGTGGCCGATGCGCAGCACGCGCATGCGCGCATGTACCAGTTGCTGACCTGGATCAGCGCCAGCTTCTCGGCGCCGCGCATCGAGCACCTGGGCCAGGACATCTATCAGCGCCACGCAGCCATCGAGCGCAAGTTCGCGGCCCTGGCCGGGCGCACCGGCAGCGCCAGTCCCGAACAGCGCTTCATTACCCAGGCCGGGGCCGCGCATGCCGTCTACATGCGCGCCATTCTTGACGTGATCGAGCTGTCCCAGGTCGACCATTCGATGAGCGCGAACGCCATGTCCAAGGCCGAACTGGCCTTCGGCGTGGTGGCCATGCGCCTGTCGGAACTGGCGCGCTTCGAGCAGGATCTGAGCGAACGCGCCTCGACCCGCGCCGCCGCCGACTTTGCCGCCCTGTCGGTGCTGATGCCGCTGCTGGTGGCCCTGTCGGTCGCCGGCACGCTCGGCATCACCATGCTGGTGCGGCGCGCGCTGCTGCGCGAAGTGCGCGGTCTGAGCGAGACCGCCGGCGAACTGGCCAGCGGCAACCTGACGGTGAGAAAGCGCAGTTACGGGCGCGACGAAATCGCCGACACCGCGCGCACGCTAGACGCCAGCATCGGCACCCTGAACGCGACCCTGAAAAACATCCTGGCATCGGCGCGCTCGATCGACAGCGCGTCGCGCGACATCGCCCTCGGCAGCGCCGGCCTGGCCAGCCGCAATGCGGCCCAGGCCAGCGTCCTGAAACAGGCCGCCAGCACGGTCGAGGGACTCGGCGCCACGGCGGGCGGTGCGGCCCACAGCGCGCGCAGCGCCAACCTGCTGGCCGACCAAGCCTCGGCGCAAGCCATGTGCGGCGGCGGTGTGCTCGACCGGCTGGTACTGACCATGGCCGCGGTGCGCGGCAGTTCGCAGCGCGTTGCGCAAATTATCGGCGTGATCGACAACCTGGCGTGCCAGACCAATGCGCTGGCGCTCAACGCGGCGGTCGAAGCGGCGCGGGTCGGGGAGCAGGGCCACGGCTTTGCCGCGGTGGCGGGCGAAGTGCGCATGCTGGCGCAGCGCTCGGCCAGCGCCGCGCGCGAGATCAAGGAGCTCATTGCGCAGTCGCTTGCCGACATCGACGGCGGCAGCGCGGGCGCGTCGGAAGCGGGCCTGCGCATGGCCGGCATCGCGCAATCGGTGCAGCAGGTGGGGGACATGGTCGGCCAGATCGGGCAAGCCAGCGCAGGGCAGGCCGGCGGCATCGGCGCGGTGAGCGACGCGATCGTGCAGATGGACCAGATGACACGGCAGAATTCCGTGCTGGTGGAAGAAGCGGCATCGGCGGCGCAAAGGCTGCAGTGCCAGGCTTCGAGCCTGTCGAAAGCGGTCAGCGGATTTCGCATCGACGACAGCGTGCTTGACCCGGCAGGGCCGCCGAAGAAAACCATACCGCATCTGCGGCTGGCCTCGCGGCGGCCCTGACCCGGGCGGCCCTGACCCGGGCGGCCCTGACTAAGCTACCTGCTTACTCGTAGTCGCTGATCGGCGCGCAGCCGCAGAACAGGTTGCGGTCGCCGTACACATTGTCGGCGCGGCCGACCGGCGGCCAGTACTTCTGCTTGCGCAGCGATGCCACCGGGAAGGCGGCTGCCTCGCGGCTGTACTTGTGCTCCCAGACGTCGGCGGTCACCACTTCGGCCGTGTGCGGCGCACCCTTGAGCGGGTTGTCCATGCGGTCGTACTCGCCGCGCTCGACCTTGACGATTTCGGCGTGGATCGCAATCATGGCGTCGATGAAGCGGTCCATCTCGGCCTTCGATTCGCTTTCGGTCGGCTCGATCATCAGCGTGCCCGGCACCGGGAAGCTCATCGTCGGCGCATGGAAACCGAAGTCCATCAGGCGCTTGGCCACGTCTTCGTTGCTGATGCCGGTGGCGTCGGTGATCGGACGCAGGTCCAGGATGCACTCGTGCGCCACCAGGCCGTCGTGGCCCGTGTACAGCACCGGATAGTGCGGCGCCAGGCGGCGTGCGATGTAGTTGGCCGCCAGGATCGCCGTTTCGGTGGCGGCGGTCAGGCCTTCGCCGCCCATCATCGCGATGTACATCCACGAAATCGGCAAGATGCTGGCCGAGCCGTACGGCGCCGCGCTGACCGCGCCGATGCCGGCTTCGTCGCGCGTGTAGCCGCTCGAACGCTGGTTCGGCAGGAACTTGGCCAGGTGCGCGCCCACGCCGATGGGACCGACGCCAGGGCCGCCGCCGCCGTGCGGGATGCAGAAGGTCTTGTGCAGGTTCAGGTGGCTCACATCGCCGCCGAAGCTGCCCGGCGCGGCCACGCCGACCAGCGCGTTCATGTTGGCGCCGTCGATATAGACCTGGCCGCCGTGCGAGTGGATGATCTCGCACAGCTCCTGAATGCCTTCCTCGAACACGCCGTGGGTCGACGGGTAGGTGACCATCACGCAGGCCAGGTTGGCGCTGTGCTGTTCGGCCTTGGCGCGCAGGTCCGCCAGGTCGACGTTGCCGCTGTCGTCGCAGGCGGTGACGACCACCTTCATGCCGACCATGTTGGCCGATGCCGGGTTGGTGCCGTGCGCCGACGACGGAATCAGGCAAATGTTGCGGTGGCCTTCGCCGCGCGATTCATGGTAAGCCTTGATCACCAGCAGGCCCGCGTATTCGCCCTGCGAGCCGGCGTTCGGCTGCAGCGACACGGCGGCGTAGCCGGTCAGCGCGCACAGCATCTCTTCCAGCTGGCCGATCATTTCGCGGTAGCCGACCGTTTGCGCGTCCGGCGCGAACGGGTGGATGCTGGAGAATTCGGGCCAGGTGACCGGGATCATTTCGCTGGTCGCGTTGAGCTTCATGGTGCAGGAGCCAAGCGGGATCATGGTGCGGTCCAGCGCCAGGTCCTTGTCGGCCAGGCCGCGCAGGTAGCGCAGCATTTCGTGTTCCGCGTGATAGCGGTTGAAGGTCGGGTGGGTCAGGTAGGTGCTGGTACGGGCCAGCGCTTCCGGATAGGCGTCCTGCGCGCTCGCTTCGATGGCGTCGAAGTCCGGTGAAGCAGGGGAGCTTGAGACGCCCTGGGCGAAAATCGTCCACAGCAGCGCGACGTCTTCGCGGGTGGTGGTTTCGTCGAGCGAGATGCCGACGTGGCTGGCGTCGACCTTGCGCAGGTTCACGCCATGTTCGGTGGCGATCGCGTGCAGTTCGGCCGCGCGCGCGCTCTTGATGGTAAGCGTGTCGAAGTAGGTCTTGTTGACGACCTCGTAGCCGAGCTGGCCGAGCTTGGCGGCCACGATGGCGGTGAAGCGGTGCACGCGGCGGGCGATGCGCTGCAAGCCTTCAGGGCCGTGGTAGACCGCGTACATCGACGCCATCACCGCCAGCAGCACCTGCGCGGTGCAGATGTTGGACGTGGCTTTTTCGCGGCGGATGTGCTGCTCGCGCGTTTGCAGCGCCAGGCGGTACGCCTTGTTGCCCTGGGCGTCGATGGTCACGCCCACCAGGCGGCCGGCCATGCTGCGCTTGAATTCGTCGCGCGTGGCCAGGTAGCCGGCGTGCGGGCCGCCGAAACCGAGCGGCACGCCGAAGCGCTGGCTGTTGCCGACGACGACGTCGCAGCCCCAGTCGCCCGGCGGCGCCAGCAGGGTCAATGCCAGCAGGTCGGCCGCGGCGATCACCATGGCGCCGGCCGCGTGCAGTTTTTCGACGGCGGCGCGGTAGTCGCGCACGTCGCCGTTCACGCCCGGGTACTGGATCAGCACACCGAAGCATGGCTCGGACAGGCCGCCGATGTCGGCCGCCGCGATGGTGCGCACTTCCACGCCGATCGGCTGGGCGCGCGTTTGCACCACTTCCAGCGTTTGCGGCAGCACGTCGTCGGCCACGTAGAACACGTTCGAGGCCGACTTGCCGACGCGCTGGATCAGCGTCATGGCTTCGGCGGCGGCGGTGCCTTCGTCGAGCATCGACGAGTTGGCGATGCCCATGCCGGTCAGGTCGGTGATCATTTGCTGGAAGTTCAGGATCGCTTCCAGGCGGCCTTGCGAAATCTCGGGCTGGTAAGGGGTGTAGGCGGTGTACCAGGCCGGGTTTTCAAAGATATTGCGCAGGATGACGCCCGGCGTATGGCTGTTGAAGTAGCCCTGGCCGATCATCGACTTCATGACCTTGTTCTTGGCGGCCAGCGCCTTGAGTTTGCCCAGCGCAGCCTGTTCCGGCATCGGGTCGAAGAACTGGCCCAGTTCCAGCTTGCTCTTCTTGCGGATGTTGGCGGGCACGATGGCGTCGATCAGCGCCGCGCGCGATGGATAGCCGAGCGTGGCCAGCATGGCTGCCTGTTCGGCGGTGGACGGGCCGATATGGCGCGGAATGAACGAATCGCGTGCTTCGAGTTGGGTCAGGCTGGTGCGGGTCATGGTAGTCGGGGCCGAAAAGAGACTGCCGCCGGCGCTGTCGGATACACAGCGCGGCGGCGAACTGAAAGGAAAAGGCCGCCGGCGGGCGGCGGCCAGGAGTTTTTATTCCGCGGTGGCTTTGCCGTAGGCGGCGGCGTCGAGCAGGCCGTCGATGGCGCCGGCGTCGCTTGGTTTGAGCTTGAACAGCCAGGCCGCGAAGGCGTCGGTATTGATCGAGTCCGGCGCATCGGCGACGGCGTCGTTGACGGCGATGCACTCGCCCGACACCGGTGCGTAGATGTCGCTGGCGGCTTTCACCGATTCGACCACGGCGGCGTCGTCGCCGGCGGTGAAGACCTTGCCCACTTTCGGCAGTTCGACGAAGACGATGTCGCCCAGCGCGTCCTGCGCATATTCGGTGATGCCGACGGTGAGGGTGCCGTCAGCTTCGGCGCGCACCCATTCGTGGGACTCGGTGTATTTCAGGTCGGCTGGGATGTTCATAATGTTTGCTCCAAGAGGTCGCGGTCGATGTTAATGTAAATACTGCTAATAAGTGTGTTGCCCCGATCAGGCAGCGAGGATTTTACCGTTTCGCACGAACGGCAGCTTGACGACGCTGGCGGCGAGCTTTTTGTCGCGGATTTCGACGTGCACGGTGTCGCCCACGGCCACGCCCATCGGCACGCGCGCGAGTGCAATCGCTTCCTGCATGGTCGGGCTGAAGGTGCCGCTGGTGATTTCGCCGGTGGTGCCGTCAGCGGCCACCACTTTCTGGTGGGCGCGCAGGATGCCGCCTTTTTCGCGCAGGATCAGGCCCACGAATTGGAAGTTCTGACCCATCGCCTTGAGCGCGGTCTTGCCGATGAAGTCGCGCTCGGAGACCAGGTCGATGGTCCAGGCCAGGCCGGCGTCGAGCGGGTTGACCGTGTCGTCCATGTCCTGGCCGTACAGGTTCATGCCCGCTTCCAGGCGCAGCGTGTCGCGCGCGCCCAGGCCGGCCGGCTTGACGCCGGCGGCCACCAGCGCATTCCACAGCGCATCGGCCTGGGAAGCAGGGAAGGCCAGTTCAAACCCGTCTTCGCCGGTGTAGCCGGTGCGCGCCACCATCACTTCGCCAAACGCGGTGTCCTTGACGATGACGGCGTTGAACGGCTTGAGTGGCTCGGAAACCGCCTGGGTGGTCGGCAGCACCTGCCACACCCTGGCGCGCGCGTTCGGGCCCTGGACGGCGATCAGCGCCATCGGCGCGTTGCCGTCGCGGCGCTGGGTGATGGTCACGCCGCTTTTGGTGGCCTCGTTCTGGGCGCCGATCCAGGCCACGTCTTTTTCGGCGGTGCCGGCGTTGACGACCAGGCGGAACCAGGTCTCGCTGAAGAAGTAGACGATCAGGTCGTCGATGACGAAGCCCTGCGGATTGAGCATGCACGAATACAGGGCCTTGCCGGCCACCTGCAGCTTGTCGACGTTATTGGCCAGCAGGGAGCGCAGGAAAGGGCGGGCGTTGTCGCCTTCGATATCGACCACGCACATGTGCGACACATCGAACATGCCGACGTCGCCGCGCACGGCCTGGTGTTCTTCGATTTGCGAGCCGTAGTTGACGGGCATGTCCCAGCCGCCGAAATCGACCATCTTGGCGCCGGCGGCGCGGTGTGCGGAATTGAGCGGGGTCGCTTTAAGCGTCATGGAATCCTCAAGGCAGAGTGAATGGGGGTACGACGAGCAGACGTGGAGCGGCTCTTGCCGTCCCTGAATGCTTCGCGCCCCTCTGTCCTTGGTACCTGAGAGATAGCGGATTGAAGTCCGCCTGCCCCTTCGGTGGGCCGCCGGCATGGTGCCGCGGCCGCTCTCCAGAGTTCAGCCGGGGGCGCTGTGCGCCGCCGACCCCTGACCGGTCCTTTTGCCTGAGAGTTTTTGGGTGATGCCCCTTCGGCGGCAGCGTGCGCTGCCCTCTCCCGATCAAGACTGTGGAGGATATGCCAGCAGGGCGTAACTGTCAACCTTGCGGGGGACGTCCGGTAGGGGCGCGCACGAATGAGCTCCCCATTGAAAACCATGCTTGTCCCGATTTGTTAAAATAATTCATCTACTTTGCGAGCACACAGCCATGAGCGAAGAAAAAACGATCCAACAGACCGATGCCTGGTTCACCTTGTCGGGCGATGTGAACAGCGATATGGTGCACCGCGTGTTCGAGGCGGTGTCCGGCATGAGCGAGAACGGCGTCGAAACGGCGCACGTGCTGATCCAGTCGAACGGCGGCTACGTCAGCGACGGGCTGTGCCTGTACAACTTCCTGTCGAATTCGCCGGTCAAGTTCGTCATGTACAACGCGGGGGCGGTGGCGTCGATCGCCGTCATCCTGTTTCTGTCCGGCACGCGGCGCTACGCCAGCGAGACGGCGCGCTTCATGGTGCACAAATCGCATGCGACGGCATCGCCCGGCGCGCGTCCGGATGCGCTCAATATCATCGTCGAAGGCTTGCGCGCCGACGATGCGCGCACTGAATCGATTTTGCGCAAGCACATCGAGCTGCTGCCGGAGCAGTGGGCGATTCACCAGTATTCCGACCTGCACCTGACCGCGCGCGATGCCAAGATCGCCCGCGTGATCAATGACGTGGCCGACTTTGCGCCGCCGAAGGGCGTTCGCATTCGCAATATCTGAACCAGCGAACCTGGCGTCCTGACCGGCCGTGCCGGCAGCGACGGCGGGTAACGGCGCGCGGTCAAAAAAAGAGCCTGTCAACGGCCGGGCCGGTGCAGACTCTTTCTATTGCTTCCTGTTTAAATAGTGCATGGCGCCGCCCGGAAACCCGGCGACGCCCGCGTCATGCTAGCGATCAGCGTTTGTCGCCGCCGCTTTTGTTGCCGCTGCCGCTGCTGCTGCCGGAATTCGATCCCGACTGCTTGTTGCCCGAACCCGAACCGGACTGTTTCGAGCCACTGTCCTTGTCGTCATTCTTATGGCTTTGACGGCCGGCTTCCACGTGCTGCTCATGGGTGCCGCCCTGGGTGCCGCCGCCGGAGCGCGAACCGCTGCCGGAACCTTGCGAGCCCGATTGCTTGTTCGAGCTGGAACTATCGCTTTGCTTGTTGCCCTGACCGCTTTTCTGATTCGAGTTCATGTTCATTCCTTTTGAAAGTTTGAAAATGTCGTGCTCTCCGGTGATGCTGAAGAGGCGCTCTCTTCAGCGTTTCCGGTGACATCATCATGCGAGCCGCACCGTTGAAGAGGTATCGGAATTCACCTTGCACTCGTGTAGGAGTAGTTCCTATAGGATTGCAATTAATGCAGCGAAGAAATCACTTGCTGGCATACGCTTGGTGACGCACGCTCAGCGGCGTGGCGGCGCCTGTCCCGCGCGGGCCGCCTCGACCGCGGCGTTGACGGCGAGGATGGTGGTCTGGAAGGCGACGGCGTCGATAATTCGGCTCAGCCGGGCCAGCCGTGCCGCCGCATCGCCAGCACCTGCGGTCCGTGGCGCCGGCAAGGCGCGCGCCGCGTCGGGCTCGCCGCGCATGGCGAGCCCGGCGCCGGACTGCGCGCTGCGCTCGATGGCGCGCACGATCAGCCCGTTGCCCGCCACCGTCAACGTCGCCGCGCCAGCCTTGCGCCGCACCTGTGCGGGAGGCGCAACCATCGCTGCCTTGATCCACAGCCCCAGCAGCACGGCCCCGGCCGCGTTGGCGCTTATGCAAAACCAGACCCACAGGCGGGCCGCGGCGTAATCGGCCTCGGCGCGCGCCGCGGCGTCGTCGAGCATGATGCCGGTCAAGGGGCCCCAACGATCGCCTAAACTTTGGACCGCAGGTGCCGTTACCGCTTTCATCTGTTCAAGCTGACTCAGCAGTACAATGGACAGCCAGACGCCCAGCCCGACCAGGACGGCAAAGCCCAGGGACAGGGTGAGCTTGAGATCGCGGCGGCGGATCGTTATCATGGCTAGTCCTCAAGAAATAAATTGCCGTGTGGAATTGTAATTATGTTAGAGAAACTTTTTATTTAGGGTTTGTTTTTCATCAACAGTCCAAATGACGAAAATTGGCTTTTGCTTTAGGGAAAAGCAAGAATGGTCATGAAAATAAGGCGCTTGAACAAAAAATAACGCTTTGTTTCAAATTTTCCCGTTGCCAGTCGGCAATAATGTGAGAGAATGTTTGTTATGGCAAAAGATCTCTAACCCCCCAACGAGCAGACAATGGCTCCACCTTCACCATCCGCCGCAGCAAGGAAGACTGGTCCGTCGCGCCACGAGCTGTTGGAGGCGCTGGTCGTGACCGTGACCAAGCATGCCAACGACCACTTGATGGCCGTGGCGACGCGTCTCGTTGCGGCGTTGCTTGATGTGACCGACCCGGCGCTCGATGCACGCGCCGTGTTTCAGCGGGTCAAGTCGGGGAATCTGCTAAAAAACAACACCTACGCCTTCTTTCATGTCGCTGCCGCCGGCATCGGGCGCGCCATGCGTGCCGAGGTCGACGTACTGTTGCCGCCGCTTAAAAAATCCGCGATGGCCTTGCCCGCCACGCTGGAACTGGTTCCCTACGAGGAAATGGACAGCCGCGTCGCTTTCGACGCCATCAGCCGTCCCTTCGAAATGCAGTACGCGACCCAGATCGCCACCCTCAATGTGCGCCTCGGCTTCCTGCTCGAACGCGACGTGCTGCGCATCAGCCAGAATCCCTTCCGTCCCGAAATGTTCCTGTCGGCCCTGCAGCAAGCCTGGCGCGAGTTCGAGCCGGACGAGGAAGCCCACGGGCTGATCCTGCCGATGCTGCGCCCGTCGCTGCTGTTCGACTTTGCGCCGATGTACGACGCGCTGTGCGACCTGTTGATGAACAAGGGTATCCAGCCCGGCTCGGTGGACGCCTTCAAGATCAAGAAAACCGAAAGCGCGGCCGCGGCCAAGAAAGCGCGCGCCAGCGGCCAGGCCGAACTGGCCAAGCAGTTGCGCCAGTTCCTGCGCGACGACGATGATGCGCCGGCGGCCGCGTCCGCCTTCGACATCCCGATGATTCCCGACCTGCCGGCCATGGCGCCATCGGCCGGCGGCTGGCGTCCGAGCGGCGCCGCCGCCTTCCAGGGCGCGCCAGGCGGCGACGCGGGCGAGGCCAGCGTGCCGGCCGCGCCGTGGCATGGCGGCCCGGCGCACCAGGGCGGCGGGCCGGGGCAGGGCAGCCACGCCGCGGGCGGCTTCGCGCCGGCCCAGTTTGCGGGCGGCGGCGGCATTGCCGCGGGCGGCTTCGGCCAGGCCATGGATGGCGGCCAGGTGATGGTTCCCGCTTCCCTGCTCGAAGTGCTCAAGGGCTTGCAGGGCCGCATGCCGGAACAATTCAGCAACGTGGCGCCGACCCCGGCCGAGGCGCAGGCGGGCAATGTGTTTTATTTGCCGCGCTTGAAGGAAAGCATTCCAAAAGGATCACTGTCGCGCGGCGATGAAAGCACCATCGACCTGCTGTCGAAGATTTTCGAGACGGTCTTCCTCGATCCGAACATTCCGAAAGATTCGCGCGACCTGATCCAGTCGCTGCAAATTCCGGTGCTCAAGGCGGCGCTGGCCGACAAGAATTTCTTCTTTGAGGAAACGCACCCGGCGCGCCGCATGATCGACCTGATGTCGACCATGGGCCTGGAGCAGCGCTCCGGCCCGGACGATCCGCTGTTCCAGGTCATGCAGCGCGGCGTGGAGCGGGTCGGGCGCGACCAGGACGACGGCGGCGCGCCGGCCGACGTGTTCTCGGAAGTGGTGGCCGAGCTCGAAGAAACCATCAAGGCCGAGGAAACGGCGGCCGCGACCGCCATCGCGGCGCCGATCGCCGCGGCCTTGCGCCAGGAAAAAGTCACCGCCGCCACCCGTTCGGCCAGGAGCGCGGTCGCCGCGCGGGTCGGCAGCGGGCAGGTCGTGGCCATGCTGGAGACCTTCCTCGAAAACAAGTGGACCTCCGTCATGACGGTCGCCTACAGCGTCGAGGACGACAAGCCCGGCGCGGTCGGCAATGCCACCAAGACGATGGATGAGCTGATCTGGAGCGTCAAGCCGAAGATCACGCACGAACAGCGGCGCGACCTGATCGGCAAGCTGCCGAGCCTGCTGGCCACCCTGAACAAATGGCTCGACGTCATCAAGTGGCAAGATGCCGACCGCATCCAGTTCTTCGCCGACCTGGCGGAGTGCCACGCTTCAATCGTGCGCGCTCCGCTCGACATCACGCCGGAACGCCAGCTAGAAATCGCCGTCGAAGTTGCCCAGCAAGACGCCATGCGCCGGCTGGAAAAGGAAAACGAAGCCCTGGCCGCGGCCGAAGAAGCGGCCCACGCCGAACTGGACGACGCCGAACTGGGCGTCGACGCCCTCGAACGCAATATGTGGATCGAATTCACCGATCCTGACGGCAGCATCCGCAAGGTCAAGCTGGCCTGGATCAGCCCGCTGCGTACCCTGTACATTTTCTCGACCGGGGCGCGCCAGGAAGCGTTTTCCCTCTCGTCCGACAAGCTCATCGACGCCTACCGCGCCCAGCGCGTGCGCGTCATGAAGGTCGAGGGCGTGGTCGGCCGCGCGCTGTCGCAGGCAATGGACGAAGCGCTCGGCGACGCGGAAAAATCGGCGCAGTCGGTCGCTGCCTGAGGAGGGCGTGTTCCGTTAGTATTCGCGCATTGTTAACATTCGCGTATCATTCGGGCCGGGCCTGAGCGGCATTGGACAGTTCTGCATTGCCGCCCATGCCCGGCTTTTTTCACTTCCGGCTTTTGTCTATGAATTGGTATCACCTCACCGCGCTTGGCGGCATCGCCGTCACCGCCCCCCTGGGTATCGCCATTGCCGTCTGGCTCGCCGCCGCCCACTGCCGCCTGCGCGCCCTGTACTGGTGCCTGCTGTTCGGCGCCACCCTGTTCATCGTCATCGCCAGCAAGATCGCCTTCCTCGGCTGGGGCGTCGGCATCGAAGCGCTGCATTTCGCGGGCTTCAGCGGTCACGCCGCGCGCGCCGCGGCCGTGTTTCCGGTGGCGGCCTACCTGGCGCTGTGCGGACGCACCAAGATGTGGCGTTATGTCGCGGTCAGCCTGGGCGTGGCGCTGGCGGTCGGTGTCGCGCTTTCGCGCGTGATGGTCGAAACCCACAGCAGTTCGGAGGCGATCCTGGGCTGCCTGCTCGGACTGGCCTGCGCGGCCGCATTCATCTCGCTGGTGCGCTCGAACCGCCAGTTCCAGCCCAGCCTGACCCTGATCGCGCTGACCCTGGCTGTGCTGTGCATTCCGTACAAGGGCGAACCGCACAATTCCCAGCAGTGGATGACCGGCCTGGCGCTCGGCCTGTCCGGGGCCGACCGGGTCTACACGACGGCCACCTGGGGCCCGACGCGCAATCCTTACTCCCCGCCGTGCCCCAAGGCCGAGCGCTACTTCAACTACGTCTGTTTTTAGCGCCGTCGCCGGCCTGAAAATCGTCGCCCGGCCATCTGGGGCCGCTTCGCGGACGGGGCGACGCCACTTCGCCGAAAACATGACAACAAATGGTATGATGGACACCTTTAGGATTCCCGAGCTAGCTATACAACGTGCGCCTGTCTTCCATTAAATTGTCGGGATTTAAGTCATTCGTCGATCCCACCAATTTCCAGGTGCCGGGGCAGCTGGTTGGCGTGGTCGGTCCCAATGGTTGCGGCAAGTCGAACATCATCGACGCGGTGCGCTGGGTGCTGGGCGAATCGAAGGCGTCCGAGCTGCGCGGCGAGTCCATGCAGGACGTCATTTTCAACGGCTCGACCCACCGCAAGCCGGCCGGGCGCGCCTCGGTCGAACTGGTGTTCGACAATAACGACGGCAAGGCTTCCGGCCAGTGGGGCCAGTACGCCGAAATCGCCGTCAAGCGCACCCTCACGCGCGACGGCACCTCGACCTACTACATCAACAGCCAGCCGGTGCGCCGGCGCGACATCCAGGATATTTTCCTCGGCACGGGCCTCGGTCCGCGCGCCTACGCCATCATCGGCCAGGGCATGATCTCGCGCATCATCGAGTCGCGCCCGGAAGAACTGCGCGTGTTCCTCGAAGAAGCGGCCGGCGTGTCCAAGTACAAGGAACGC
The DNA here is from genome assembly GCF_030846495.1 of Massilia scottii. Lineage (NCBI taxonomy): Bacteria > Pseudomonadati > Pseudomonadota > Betaproteobacteria > Burkholderiales > Oxalobacteraceae > Massilia > Massilia scottii. The sequence goes on from NZ_JAVCWM010000002.1 coordinate 155,558, forward strand.
CGGCGCGAAACCGAAAACCGCCTCAACGACACGCGCGAAAACCTGCTGCGGGTGGAAGACATCCTGCGCGAACTGAACGCCAACCTCGAAAAGCTCGAAGCGCAGGCGGTCGTCGCCAACAAATTCCATTCGCTGCAGGCGGACCAGGAAGAAAAACAAAAGCTCCTCTGGCTGCTGCGCAAGAACGAAGCGCAGACCGAGCAGAATCGCTACTTCCGCGAGATGGAGCAGGCCCAGACCGATCTGGAGGAGCAGACGGCCAAGCTGCGCCACGTCGAACTCGATCTCGAACACATGCGCCAGGCGCATTTTTCGGTGGGCGACCGCCTGCACACGGCGCAGGGCCACCTGTACCAGACCAACTCGGAAATCGGCAGCCTGGAAGCGCAGATCAAGTTCGTCATCGAATCGCGCAGCCGCCTGCAGAACCAGCTGCTGGCGCTGAACGCCCAGCGCAACCAGTGGCAGACGCAGGGCCAGGATTACCAGCAGCAGATCGAGGAAGCCGAGTACCTGCTCGAAGAACTGGGCGGGAGGGTCGAACAGTCGCAGATGAACGCCGAAGCCCAGGGCGAGCGCCTGCCGGACCTCGATGCCGCCTGGCGCGCGGCCCAGCACAAGACCACCGAATCGCGCGCCCGCATCATGCAGGCGCAGCAGCAGATCGAACTCGAATCGGCGCACCAGCGCAACGCCTCGAACATCCTCAACGGCCTGCAAACGCGGCGCGAGCGCCTGCAGCAGGAAAAGAACGGCCTCAATCTGCCCGACAGCAGCCATCTGGCCAACCTGCGCATGCAGCTCGAAGAAAAGCAGCAGGCGCTGGAAGAGCAGACCATGCTGCTCGAAGAAGCGACCGAACAGCAGCAGCGCACCGAGGATGAACGCACCGCCGCGCAGGCCCAGGTCAATCTTGAGGCCGCGGCCAACGCGCAGCTGGAAGCGCGCCTGTCGGCCCTGAAGCAGTTGCAGGAACGCGTGCAAACGCAGGGCAAGGTCCAGCCCTGGCTGCAAAAGCACGAACTCGATGCGCTGCCGCGCCTGTGGCAAAAGCTGGGCATCGAACAGGGCTGGGAAACGGCGCTCGAATCGGTGCTGCGCGAGCGCACCGGCGCGCTTGAAATGTCGAACATCGAATGGGCCAAGGCCTTTTTCAGCGATGCGCCGCCCGCCAGGCTGGCCCTGTACGCGCCATCGCTCGCCGGCGCCGCGGCCCCAAGCGAAACGCCGGGCCTCACAACGTTCGCCAGCCTGCTCAAGCTCAATGAACCGGGCCTGCGCGGCTTGTTGGGCGACTGGCTGCACAATGTCTTCGCCGCCGACGACACGGCCAGCGCCTTTGCCGAGCGCGCGCGCCTGCCGCAGGGCGGCTCCTTCATCACGCGCCAGGGCCACGTGGTGACCCAGTCCAGCGTGCGTTTCTACGCGGCCGATAGCGAGCAGGATGGCATGCTGGGGCGCCAGCAGGAGATCGACAACATCGGCAAGCAGCTGCGCGCGCAAACCATGCTGGCCGACGAAGCACGCGCCCGCGCGGTGCGCGCCGACGCCGCCATGTCGGACCTCACGCGGCGCCTGCAGGATGCGCGCCAGCGCGTGGCCACGCTCACGCAAGGCGTGCACGCGCTGCAGATCGAAGTCGTCAAGCAGTCCGAGGTCGAGGCGCGCTTCAATCAGCGCAGCACCCAGATCCAGGCCGACCTGGCCGAGATCGCGGCGCAGGAAGCCGAGCAGCAGCAGGTCCGCATGGAGTCCGAGGAAAAATTCGAGCAGCTCGACATGGAACTGGCCGAGCTGCAGGGCGCGCACGAAGATGGCCAGACCGATTTCCTGAGCCGCGAACAGGCGCTGACGGACGCGCGCGAAAAGCTGCGCGAGTTGGAGCGCGCGGCCCAGGAAGCGCAGTTCGCCGAAAAAACCCAGCGCAGCAAGATCGAGGAACTGCGCCGCAATATCGCCACCGCCACGCAGCAGGCGGCCCAGGTAAGCGAGAGCATCGCGGTCGGCCAGATGGAACTCGAAGCGCTGGAAAGCGGCGCCGCCAGCGACGGCCTGCAAGACTTGCTGGACCGGCGCACCAGCCAGGAGCGCGCGCTGTCCGATGCGCGCCATGAGCTCGACCAGATCACGCAGCAGCTGCGCGCCGCCGAAGACACGCGCACCCAGTCCGAACGCAGCCTGCAGCCGCAGCGCGACAAGATCATGGAAATGCAGCTCAAGGAGCAGGCCGCGCGCCTGAACCAGGAGCAGTTCGCCGAAGCGTTAAAGACGGTCGATGCCGACGAAGCGGCGCTCTCCGAAAAGCTCCATCCCGACATGAAGCCGTCCTACCTGCAGGGCGAGGTGACGCGTTTGACGAATGCCATCGCGCTGCTGGGCGCGGTCAACCTGGCCGCGCTCGACGAGCTGGCGCAGGCGTCCGAGCGCAAGAACTTCCTCGACGCGCAGAACAATGACCTGAACGAGGCGATCATGACCCTGGAAGACGCGATCGCCCGCATCGACAAGGAAACGCGCGAGCTGCTGCAGGATACCTTCGACAAGGTCAATCACCATTTTTCGGAACTGTTCCCGATCCTCTTCGGCGGCGGCAACGCCAAGCTGGTGATGACGGGCGACGAAATTCTCGACTCCGGCGTGCAGGTCATGGCGCAGCCGCCGGGCAAAAAGAACGCCACCATTCACTTGCTGTCGGGCGGCGAAAAAGCGCTGACCGCGACCGCGCTGGTGTTTTCGATGTTCCGCCTCAATCCGGCCCCATTCTGCCTGCTCGACGAGGTCGACGCGCCGCTGGACGACGCGAACACCGAGCGATTCTGCCGCATGGTAAAACGGATGTCCGACCATACTCAATTCCTTTTCATCTCGCACAATAAAATTGCGATGGAAATGGCCAATCAACTGATCGGTGTGACGATGCAGGAGCAGGGCGTATCGCGCATTGTGGCGGTGGACATGGAGTCCGCCGCAAATTTTGCTACCGAGGCACAAGCAGCATGACAGATTTACAAATGAGCCTGATCGGTGCCAGCGGCGTATTCGTCGCCGGCGTCTTCGCGTACAACAAATGGCAGGAGCACAAGGCCAAGAAGAGTGTCGAACGCGCCTTCTCGTCCGAGCATGACGACGTGCTGCTGCGTCCCGGCGACATCGTGCGCAGCGAACCGACGTTCGACGTCAAGCCGGCCCCGGTGGCCGACGACACGCCTGCGGCGGCCCCCGCGCCGGTCGCAGCACCGGTCGCAGCAGCACCGGCTGCGCGTTTCGACGACGAAGCGGCGCAGCCAGTCGCGCCGGTGGCGCCAGTGGCGCCCGTGGCGGCGCCGGTGGAAGCACTGAGCCCGGCCACCGAGCTGGCCACCAGCCTGGTCGACCCGCTGATCGATGTCCTGATTCCGCTGGCGCTCGAAGCGCCGGTGCGGGGCGACAAAATCCTGCCGATCCTGCACACCCTGCGCCACGTCGGCAACAAGCCGGTGCACTTCATCGGCCTGCACGTGAACGGCGACTGGGAACCGATCGTCCACGGCGGCGTCTACACCAAGCTGCAGGCCGGCGTGCAGATGGCCAGCCGTACCACGGCCCTGAACGAACTCGAATACTCCGAACTGGTCACGCGCCTGCGCGCGGTGGCCGACGACATCGGCGCCGAGCCGGAAATTCCGGACATGATCGAAGTCATGGGCGAGTCGCGCACCTTGCACCGCTTCGTGGCCGGGCACGACGCCCAGCTGGGCGTGAACCTGATGTCGTACGGCGCCCCGTGGTCGATCGCGACCCTGATCGGCGCGCTGGAGAAGCAGGGCTTCGATGTGCGTCCCGACGGGCGCTACATCATGCCGGACGGCGACGGCGGCCAGCTGTTCACGCTGACCACCAACGTCACCCTCGGCGCCGACACCACCTCGCGCCTGACCTTGCTGCTGGACGTGCCATGCGTGGCGCCGGCGCGCAACGGCTTCGGCGCCATGCTGGGTTGCGCCAAGGCGCTGGTGGGGCGCCTGGACGCCGTCATCGTCGACGACAGCGACCAGCCGCTGACCGACCAGGCGCTTGCCGAAATCAACAGCCAGGTGCTCGATTTCTACCAGGAGATGGAAGCGGCCGACATTCCGGCCGGTTCGACGCGCGCCATGCGCTTGTTCAGCTAATAACAAAGATCATCGTGACGACAACAACAACAGCAACGCAGGACAGCGATTACCTCGACCGCATGACGCAGCTCACGGCCGAACTGAATCGCCACATTTTTTCGTACCACGTGCAGGATGCGCCGACCATTCCGGACGCCGAGTACGACCGCCTGTTCCGCGAACTGCAGGCGCTCGAAGCGGCGCACCCGGAAGCGGTATCGGTCGACTCGCCCACCTACCGCGTGGGCGCGACGCCCCTGCCCGAATTCAAGCAGGTCACCCACAGCATTCCCATGCTCTCGCTGAACAACGGCTTCGAGGACGAGGATATCGAGAATTTCGACCGCCGCGCGCGCGAAGGCCTCGACGCGGAGCAGGTCGAGTATGCGGCCGAACTCAAATTCGACGGCCTGGCGATCAGCCTGCGCTACGAAAACGGCGTATTCGTGCAGGCCGCCACGCGCGGCGACGGCGCCACCGGCGAAGACGTCACGGCGAACATCCGCACGGTGCGCGCCATTCCGCTGCGCCTGCATGGCGACACGGTGCCGGCGGTGCTCGAAGTGCGCGGCGAAGTGCTGATGTACAAGGCCGACTTCGCCAAGCTCAATGCGCGCCAGCGCGACGCCGGCCAGAAGGAATTCGCCAACCCGCGCAACGCCGCCGCCGGCAGCCTGCGCCAGCTCGACTCGCGCGTCACGGCCCAGCGCAGCCTGCGCTTCTTTTCCTACGGAGTCGGTGCGCTGGAAGGGGCCGACATGCCGCCATCGCATTCGGCCCTGCTGGACTGGTACCAGACGCTCGGCCTGCCGGTGTCGAGCGAGCGCGCCGTCGTCACCGGCGCGCAAGGCCTGATCGACTACTACCGCGACATCGGCAAGCGCCGCCCAAGCCTGGCCTACGAGATCGACGGCGTGGTGTATAAAGTCAACCGCCTCGAACAACAGCAAAAGCTTGGTTTTGTGTCGCGCGCGCCGCGCTTTGCCATCGCCCACAAATTTCCGGCCGAAGAAGCGCTCACGCAAGTGCTCGACATCGAAGTGCAGGTCGGCCGCACCGGCGCGATCACCCCGGTGGCGCGCCTGGCGCAGGTCAACGTGGGCGGCGTGAACGTCACCAACGCCACCTTGCACAACGAAGGCGAAGTGCGGCGCAAGGATATCCGCATCGGCGACACGGTCATCGTGCGCCGCGCCGGCGACGTGATTCCCGAAGTGGTGTCGTTCGTGGCCGACCGGCGTCCGCTTGATGTGCGCGAATTCGTCATGCCGGCCAACTGCCCGGTGTGCGGCTCGCCGATCGTGCGCATGGATGACGAAGCCGTGGCGCGCTGCTCCGGCGGCTGGACGCATTGCAGCGCCCAGAAGAAGGGTGGCCTGATGCACTTCGTATCGCGCCGCGCGCTCGACGTCGAAGGCCTGGGCGACCAGCTGATCGAACAGCTGGTCGACAAGGGCCTGATCCACAACGCGGCCGACCTGTACACGCTCGACAAGGACAAGCTGGCGGGCCTGGACCGCATGGCCGCCAAGTCGGCCCAGAACGTGGTCGACGCGCTCGAAAAATCGCGCGACACGACCATGGCGCGCTTCATTTACGGGCTCGGCATCCGCAACGTGGGCGAGTCGACCGCCAAGGCGCTGGCCCAGCACTTCGGCAACCTCGAAGCGCTGCTGCACGCGGCCAGCTTCGAAGGCGGGCTGCAACTGCTGGAAGTGCCCGACATCGGCCCGATCGTGGCGCGCTCGATCAGCGAATTCTTGACCGATGCCGACAACCTGGCGCTGGTGCGCCTTCTCTCCGGCGTGCTGCGCTGGAAGGAAGGCGAGCACGTGATGAAAAACACGGGCGCCATGGCCGGCAAGACCTTCGTCATCACCGGCACCCTGCCGACCCTGTCGCGCGACGAAGCCGGCGCGCTGGTCGAAGCGGCCGGCGGCAAAGTCTCCGGATCGGTATCGAAAAAGACCTCCTATGTCGTTGCCGGTGCGGATGCCGGCAGCAAACTGGCCAAGGCGCAGGAGCTCGGCATCACGCTCCTCGACGAAGCGGCCCTTCTTTCACTGCTGGCGACAGCATCTTCCACGGAACCGAATCAAGATGAATCCAGTTAGAAAAGCAGTCTTTCCCGTAGCCGGTCTCGGTAGCCGTTTTCTGCCGGCCACCAAGGCACAGCCGAAGGAAATGCTGCCGATCGTCGACAAGCCGCTGATCCAGTATGCGGTCGAAGAGGCGGTCGCCGCCGGCATCACCGAAATGATCTTCATCACGGGCCGCAACAAGCGCGCCATCGAAGACCATTTCGACAAGGCCTACGAACTCGAATCGGAACTCGAAGCGGCCGGCAAGGAGGCGCTGCTCGAACTGGTGCGCAACGTCATCCCGAAGAACATCAACTGCATCTACATCCGCCAGTCGGCGCCGCTGGGACTCGGGCACGCGGTGCTGTGCGCGCGTCCGGTGGTGGGCGACGAGCCGTTCGCGGTGCTGCTGGCCGACGACTTCATGGACACCGATCCGGGCGAGCGTCCGGTGCTGGCGCAGATGACCGACGTCTACGCCTACGAGCAATGCAGCGTGCTGGCGGTGCAAGAGGTACCGCGCGCGAACACGCGCCAGTACGGCATCGTGAAAGCGACCTCGTACCGCGAAAACCTGGAACTGGTGTCCGAAATCGTCGAAAAGCCGATGCCCGAGGTGGCGCCGTCGACCCTGGCGGTGGTGGGGCGCTATATTTTGTCGCCCAAGATTTTCCGCTACCTGGAGCACATCGGCACCGGCGCCGGCGGCGAAATCCAGCTCACCGACGGCATTGCCGCGCTGATGGCGGCCGAACGCGTGCTGGCCTACCGCTATACGGGCCAGCGCTACGATTGCGGCTCCAAGCTAGGCTACCTGACGGCGATGACGGCGATGGGCCTGAAGCACCCTGAAACCGGCGAAGGCTTCCGCACCTTCCTCGAACAGCTGCACCGCGAGCAGAATTTCTCATGACCGTCCGCGAGATCCTCAAGATGGGCGATGCGCGCCTGCTGCGGGTGGCCGAGCCGGTACGCGAGTTCGGCACGCCGGCCATGGAGGCGCTGATCGCCGACATGTTCGACACCATGCACCATGCGAATGGTGCCGGGCTGGCCGCGCCGCAGATCGGCGTCAATTTGCAGCTGGTGATTTTCGGCTTCAAGGACAACCAGCGCTATCCGGACGCGCCGGCGGTGCCGCAGACGGTGCTGATCAATCCCGTGCTCACGCCGCTGTCGAACGAGAAGGAAGAAGCGTTCGAAGGCTGCCTGTCGGTACCGGGACTGCGCGGCAGCGTGCCGCGCTTCACGCAGCTGCGCTACGAAGGCGTGGACCAGCATGGCAAGCGCATCGAGCGCGAGGTAGACGGCTTTCATGCGCGCGTGGTGCAGCACGAAGTCGACCACCTGCTCGGCATCCTGTATCCGATGCGGATCGAGGACTTCACCAAATTTGGCTACACGCAGGTCATGTTCCCCGACCTGGACCCTGACGAAGACGATTGACCACCATGATATTGAAGACTTTGCCGGCCCTGTGCCTGGCGCTGTTCGTGTGCGCTCCGGCGCTGGCCCAGAATGCGGCCACCCCTGACGCCACCGCCACCGCCTTCGACGGCAGCGAGAAGCGCAGCCAGGTATGGCTCACCAGCGGCTTTGCGACCTACCACTTCCAGAGCGACAAGGATCTCAACGGGCGCAATCCCGGGGTCGGCGTCGAGTACCGCCTGTCGGAGCATTCGGCGCTGACGGCGGGACGTTTCTTCAACAGCGACCGCCAGCACTCGAAGTATGTGGGCATGTATTACCAGCCCCTGTCGTACGCGGGCGTGCGCCTTGGGGCGGTGCTGGGCGGCTTCGATGGCTACCCCAAGATGCGCGACGGCGGCTGGTTCCTGGCTGCGATTCCGACCGCCACGTTCGAGTACAAGCGCGTGGGCGTGAACGTGGCGGTGGTGCCGACCTATAAAGACCGGCTGCATGGCGGGATTTCGGTGCAGCTCAAACTCAAGCTGTTCGAGTAATCCTACTTGAGGTGCTGCGCGAAAAAGGCCCGCGTCCTGTCGTTGGCCTGCGTGGCCGCCTGCGCGTCGAAGTGCACGCCGTTCCAGCGCGCGAAGGCGTGGTTCTGGCCGGGATAGGTAAAGATCTGCACCAGCGGGTTGCCCTCGGCCGCTCTGGCGATGGTGGCGCGGGCGCTTGCTGAAATGTATTCGTCGGCTTCGCCCAGGTGCATCATCAGCGGGCAGGCGAGATTGTTGAAGGCGTCGGCGTGCTTCTCGGTGCCGCCGCCGTAGTAGGCGACCGCGGCGTCGGGTTTGGCGCGGGTGGCGGTCAGGAAGGTCAGCAGGCCGCCCATGCAAAAGCCCATCACGCCCGCCTTGCCGGTCGCGCCGGGCAGGGCGCGCGCCGCTGCCAGGGTGGCGGCGATATCGTCCACGCCCTTGTCCACGTTGAACGCCTTATACAGCCCCATGGCCTTTTTCCATTCGGCGTCGGTCTTGTCGGTCAGCTCCACATTCGGTTCGAGGCGCCAGAACAGGTCGGGGCAGACCGCGATGTAGCCTTGCGCGGCTAAGCGGTCGCACGTCTCGCGCAGGTCGGCGTTGATGCCGAAGATCTCTTGCAGGACCACGATGGACGGGGCGGGCGTGGCGGCCGGACGGGCGACATAGGCACCGAAGGTGCCGTCGGGCGTGTCGATGGTGATGCGTTCGTTCATGTGCTGCCTCCTTGCGCTGGTGAGGAGGCGATTGTGGCACAAACAGGGAAACCGGAACGCCCGCGTAGCACGGGCGTCCTGCTCAGCGCTTGACCTTCCCCAGCGGGTCACCCTTGTTCCAGGTCGGCATGGTGGCCGCATTGGCTACCTCATACCCGAGATTGAGCGTGAACTGCGCCTGCTGCACCATGCCGCGCAAATCCCAGGCCGGGTTGTACTCGTCGCTGACCTGATGGTAGTGATCCTTGAAACCGACCATCTTCGCGTTTGAGGCGCCGTGTTCGTGGTCGAACTCAAAGCTGCCGTCGCCCGAGAACACCGCCGACCCCACATTAAACGCCGGCACGCCCGCTTTGGCAAAATTGAAATGGTCGGCGCGGAAGTAGGCTCCTCCCAGGTCGGGAATCGGCGGCGCCAGGCGCAGGCCCATGGCCTTGGCCACCTTGGCGGCGCTGGCGTGCAGGCTGCTGCGCTCCGCACCGGCCACGCCGATGTCGCGCGTGAGGCCGACGAAGTTCATGCTGTCCAGGTTCAGGTCCGCCGCCGTTTTTGCCAGCGGCCAGACCGGGTCGCGCACGTAGCCAAGGCTGCCGATCAGGCCCTGTTCCTCGGCGCATGGCCACAGGAAAATCTGGGTGCGGCGGGCTGGCTGGCGTACCGCCACCTGCGCCATCGCCAGCAGTGCGGCCGAGCCGGAGGCGTTGTCGACCGCGCCATTCCAGATGTGATCCGGCTTGCCCTCGGCGCTGTCGATGCCGAGGTGGTCCCAGTGGGCCGAATAGATCACGGCCTGTTCCTTGAGCCTGGCGTCGGTGCCCGGCACGATGCCGACCACGTTGAACTGTTCGACCGGGCGGATGGCGCTGTCGACGGCGACCCTGGCATGCGCTTTCAGATCGACCGCCTTGAAGCCGCGCACTTCCGCCTTGGCGCGCAAGGCGTCGAGGTCCTGGCCGGCGGCGGCGAACAGGGCGCGCGCCGTCTCTTCCTGCAGCCAGCCTTGCAGCGCGTTGCCTTCGCCGGCCAGGTGGAACTGCTCCTTGCTCATGCCATTGGCCGGCACGCTCCACGGGTAGGAGGCCGACTCGGTCGTGTGAATCAGCAGTACGCCAGCCGCGCCGCGGCGCAGCGCTTCTTCGTATTTGTACATCCAGCGCCCGGGGTAGGTGAGCGACTTGCCGCCGAAGCGGTCCGGTTCCGCCGCCGTGGGCTTGGGGTCGTTGACCATCATGATCAAGAGCTTGCCCTTGACGTCGACGCCCTTGTAGTCGTCCCAGTTTTCATCGTCGGCGCTGATGCCGTAGCCGACGAACAGCACCGGCGCGTCGAAGCGCACCCTGGACTTGCCGCTGGCGTTGTTGAAGACGATCTCCTTGCCGAGCTGCGGCGACATCGTCTTGCCGCCGACATCAAAGCTCACCGCGCTGGTGGACAGGGTCTTGGTGCCGACCATGTTCACGGACTGGCGGTACACTTTCCCGACGCCGGGCAAGAGGCCGATGGCGGCAGCCTGGGTTTCGAGATAGCGCACGGCCAGTTCGCCGCCGCGCTGGCCGGTGCCGCGGCCTTCGAGCATGTCATCGGCGAGGAAGGACAGGTGGGCGCGCAGCGGCGCTTCGGCCACCGTCGGCGTACTCGTTGCGCCGTGTTTCTGGGCGAGGGCCGGCTGGCTGGCGAGGACGAGGCCGATGGCAAGTGCGGAAACGCGGCGCATTGATGCTCCATTGAAAATGTACGAGGGGGAGCATCGTGCCATGAATGGCGCAGTCGTGCAACGCGGGTTCGCCGCAGGCGGTCCTGGGCAGCTTGATTCCAGGGTGTTTATCAATTACAATTTTGCAACTTTTAAATCCTTGCCGCAGCCGGCCTGATCGGGAATTCGCCATGCTTCATCTTTCAGTCGCGCTCGTGACGACCTACGGTTTGCTGGCGCTTGCCGTCTGCGCATTATGGCTTGCGCCGCTGAAGCTGCGTTCCGGTGTGGACGTTCCGCCGTGGCTGTGCTTGCTGGTGCTGGCTTGCGCCAGCGGCGTGGCGACCGGGCTGCTGTCGCTGCAAGCCCTTGCGGCCATCGCCGTGCTCGGCGCGCTGGCATACGCGGCCAAGCGCAGCCAGAGCGGACCGCTGCACGTGTTCTTGATGGTGGCGATGGGATGCATGATGCTGGCGATGTCGCTGCATCGCTTTCCGGGTTTCGTCAATCCGCCGCTGGTGACCGACATGGTGATCAGCGCGGCGGCAGAGCCGGTCACGCACCGCCTCAATTTCGATAAGGCCGCCGCCGGACTGATCCTGTTCGCTCTGTTTTGCGTGCCGGCACGCACGCGCGAGCAGTGGCGCGAGGTCGGGCGCCATTACTGGATCATTCTCGGCACGCCGCTGCTCGTGCTGCCGCTCGGGGTGCTGGTGGGAGATGTCGATGTCGATCTCAAGCTGTTCGCGTACACGCCGGTGTTTATCGCGCTGAACCTCCTGTTTACCTGCGTGACCGAGGAGGCGTTTTTTCGCGGCTTCATCCAGGAGCAACTGGCGCGCGCCATGCAGCGCTGGAAGGCGGGGCCAGGCATTGCGATGTGCGTCGCGGCGCTCCTGTTCGGCCTGGCGCACGCGGGTGGAGGGTGGCCGTTCGCCGGACTGGCAAGCCTGGCCGGCCTGGGCTACGGTTATGCCTACCTGCGCTCGAAGCGCATCGAAACGGCCATCCTGGCGCACCTGGCGCTCAATGGCATCCACTTCATCGCATTCACCTATCCACGCTTGAGCCCAGCCTGAGGCAGCGGCGCGGGCGCGCACGTCTGTCACTGCAACATGATCAAATCCGCAATTTTATTGTTGCGATAGTTGTTTATCAATGGCAATATGCTTGCTCAACGGCTACAGATCCCTCTGTCGCGCGGCGAACCCGTTCGTCCCTACCACCTCACCCATAAGGATAATTTCATGAAACAGTACAGCGCCGAGTTTCTCGGAACATTTTGGCTCGTGCTCGGCGGTTGCGGCAGTGCAGTGCTGGCGGCGGCGTTTCCGGGCGTCGGCATCGGCTTGCACGGCGTCTCGCTGGCCTTCGGCCTGACCGTGCTCACCATGGCGTACGCCATCGGCCACATCTCGGGATGCCACCTGAACCCGGCGGTGTCGATCGGCTTGTGGGCCGGCGGGCGCTTTCCGGCGTCGAAACTGCTGCCCTATATCGGCGCCCAGGTTGTCGGGGCGATTGCCGCCGGCGGCGTGCTGTATGTCATCGCCAGCGGCGCCGCCGGCTTTGATGTGAGCAAGGGTTTTGCCTCCAACGGCTACGGCGCGCATTCGCCGGGCGGCTATTCGCTGCTGGCGGCGCTGGTGACGGAAGTGGTCATGACGATGTTCTTCCTGATCGTGATCCTGGGCGCGACCGACAAGCGCGTGCCGGCCGGTTTCGCGCCGCTGCCGATCGGGCTGGCGCTGACCCTGATCCACCTGATCAGCATCCCGGTCACCAACACCTCGGTCAACCCGGCGCGCAGCACCGGCGTGGCCCTGTATGTGGGCGATTGGGCAGTCGGCCAGCTGTGGCTGTTCTGGGTGGCGCCGATCGTTGGTGCCTTGCTCGGTGCGCTGGTTTACCGTTTCATCGCCAGCGACGACAAGTAATCCGGGGCGGCGGTCCGTGTGCCGCCTCAGGGCTGTGCCTGCACAGTGTATCCCACCACCAGATACAGCTCTGTGAACGTGGCCGGGTCGAACGTCTCGAAATCGGCGCCATTGTCGCGGAAACGGAAGCGCCACTGGACCCCGCCCGCGCCCAGGACCGCCGGCGCGAACGCGCTGACCGTGCTGGTGGCATAGCGGGTGTCGTCCGGGTCCACCGCCAGCGCACTGATTGCCGCCGCGGCCAGCGGTGGCGCGCCCACTTCCCATTCCACATCCGGTTCGCTGCCGGCAGGCCGGCGCGGGTACTCCGCCAGCAGCTGCACATTGCGCAGGCGTATCAGCCGCTCGTCGCCGCCGATGATGCGCTCGCGCCGCAGCTCCACGCGCAGTTCCGGCGCGGAACCCGGCGCCGGATTGCGCAGCGCAGTCCACGCGGAGGCGAAATCGGCCGACACACGGAAGACGCGCCGCAGTTCGAGCCGGCTTTGCGCCGCCACCAGCTGGGCGCGCAGATTGGCCATCGCAGCCGCCCTGAACGCGCCCGCTTCCTCGCGCGCCGTATAGCGGATGTGCAAAATGACATCGGCGATGCTGTCGTAGTCGAAGCCGCGCAGGGTTTCATCGTCCATCAGTTCGATCGACCAGCGGCTGACCGCGCCTGCGCCCTCGAACGGCAGGATACGTTCGTCGCGCAAAGCCGGCTCGAACAGGCCCGCGTCGTTCTGGCCGGTGCTGGTCGCAATCGCGCTGACCGGTACCTGCTCGTCGCGAAAGCGCCCGTCGTCGAGCGCCATGCCGTCCTGCATGCGGCGCGCATACCCTGCGGCCCCTCCCGGCAATTCCACGCTGGTGCGCACGCTGTTGCGCAGCAGGCGCAGGGTGCAGGCCAGGGTCGTGTTGGCCCCCGTGACGCAGGGAATCGAGATGGCGACCGATTTGATGCGCCGGAAATAGTGGCCCGGGTAATCGAGGTCGAACAGTTCTTCGGGCAGCTCGATCTCGCAGCGGCCGTTGCGCCGCAGGCCGATCAGTTCCAGCGGCGCCGCCAGCGCCACCGACACGTTCTTGGTCAGCTCGAAGGAACGCCGGTTGGCCGCCAGGTAGGCGCTATCGAGGCGGCGCAGGTCGAGCTGCAGGCGCTCGCCCGATTGCAAGCCCTTGCGCGCGCTGTCCCAGGCGCCGAAGCCGATGATCGACGAGGTGGCCAGGCCGTGGTCGAAACGGTAGCAGCGTTCGGCCAGCTTGGCGTGGGCGTAGGCCAGCTTGTAAGTCTCGAAGAAGGTCTTGCCGATTTCCGCCGCCTGCCAGCTGTACAGTTCCTGGCCGGTGTATTTGCTGCGCATGAACTGGTCGACCGCTTTTGCGTTGTCCACCTGCTGCTCATGGTTGGCCAGCTCGCGCCTGGCGTTGGCCACGCGGATGCCGGCGCCGGCGATCTGGATGCCGACCTGTTCGATTTCGCGCGCCGTCACGCTGGCCTGCATCTGCCAGTCCTCGAAGCGGCGCTGGTAGCCAGCCACGGTGGACACCATGCCGGCGCCCTTGTCGATGATGCCGGCGGTCTGGGTGAGCGCCTTGGCCGCCATCTCCAGCGCGCGCGAAAAGGCCATGCCGCCGGTCTGCACCGCCACGTGGGGCGAGCCGCCGAACCCGGACGCGCCGGCCGAAAAATTCGGAATCGCCGCCATCACGCCGCCCAGGGTGTCGGCCACCACGGCACCGACCGAGATCACCAGCGACGCCGCGCTCATCGTCTGCGCGGTCGATTCGCCGGCGTTCATGAAGGTGCGGGTGACGTAGAACTGGTTGCGCAGGCGCGCCATGGCCAGCGCCACTTCCAGGTTGGCGACCGCGCTTTCGGCTTCCGCAATGGCGGCCAGCTTGATGGCGCGGGTGGCGTCGAGCAGCTTGAGTTCATGGCTCTGGCGCAGCAGGGCCAGCGCTTCGCCATCCTTTTTTTCCAGCGCCGACAGCAGCGAGCCGGCGGCCGCCTTGAGGTCGGCGGCCAGTTCGTTGGCTTTTTGCAGATAGGTGGCGAAGCGGTAGGGCGGCAGCGGCGCGGCGCTGTCGGCCAGCAGGTCCCCGGCGGACACGCCCGCCATCATCGCCGCGATCGCGGCGGCCGGATCGATCGGCGGCGCGAACAGCGAGGTCTTGCGTGGCTGGCCGAGCAGGTCGAGGCAAGCCTGGTACTTGTGCACGCGGTCGTCGACCAGGCGCCACATCGAGAGCAGCTTGTCGTTGCGCGGAATGCAGAAGTGCAGCACGGATGGCGGCGCGGCCCCGCTTTCGGGCGGCCCCATCGGCGGCAGGGCCGGCAGCAGGTCTTCCACCGCCACCATGGCATTGCCGAAGGCATCGATATCGAGCTCGATCTCGGCATAGGTGCGCGCCACGGGTTTCACGCGCGGCGCCACTTCCTCGGGCAGCTCGCCGATGAAGGACTTGGCATACAGGTACAGGGCGCCGCCGGCCATCACGCTTTCGACGTCGGAGGCGGCAAACAGCTTGTCGCCCCAGGCCACCAGGTTTTCGACGAAGCGCAGGAAGGCGGCCTTCTGGTAGGCGATGTTGCGGCTCGATGCGATGAGGTGCGGGTCGAAGGGATGGTCGCGCCAGGTGGCGACCTGGCGTATCAGTTCGTCGCGCGCGGCCATGTCCACGCCCGGGTCGCCCGGCTGCGCCGCCAGCAGGCGCAGGATGCTGTCGATGCGGCCGGCCGCGTAGCCGGGCGCTTCACGCTCGAAAAAGGGCTTGGTGATCCAGAAGCGCCGCTTGTCGCCGGCCGCCAGCGGCACCCCGCTGACCGGGTCCTTGCCGTCGGCGCCGGCCGGATCGAAGATATGGCGCAGCCAGCGCATCGCGTCTTCGTGCCGGCCGGCCCGCATCAGTTCCGTGCCGACCATGAAGGGCGCGTGATAAAACAGTTCCCAGTTGTACAGCGAATAGGCGCCGCGCGCGCTGAAGTCGACCTCTTCGCGCGGGTGGTAGACCGCGTTGCCGTGCTGGTCGTCGCGCAGCACGACGGCGTCGTTCGGGTTGTAGCTGGCCGCGAAATCGAGGTCGCCGCGCAAAAACTGGGTCGGGCGCGCCATCAGCCGCGCCACGCCGCCTTCGAGCAGCCTTTCGCGCAAGGCGCACACCATCGGATGGTAGAAGGGCGACATGCGCAGGCGCCGGTTCGGATCGAGCAAGAGAATGAAGTCGATGATCAGCTGCACCAGCGGCTGCAGTGCGCTGCCGACGCTGCGCACCACGGTCGTGCTCCAGTCGAGCAGGGCGGAGCCGGTGAGCAGGCGCCCGTCCGGCGGCGCCGACACCGGTTCGACGAAGAAGCTGCGGCGCTTGTCGGCCAGGATCCACGGTGCGCGCGTGCCGGTCAGCGCGAACTGGCGCCGGTCGTTGCCGTGCGTGGACGCCACCGACTGGCCCATCAGAATGGCCAGCAGGCGCATCGACTGCAAAAAATTGAGGTCGAAGTTGTTGATGTGGTGCGGGTAGGTGATGCGCTTCCAGGACGGCGTCTCGCCCAGGATCAGGGTCCCGGCGCCGTAGGTGCTGCCGCCCACCGCGACCAGCGACGAGTTGGTCTCCATCTCGACGTCGCGCGCGGCCTGCAAGTGCATGTTGACGAAGGTCACGTTGGCGACCGTGACGCTGCCTCTCGTCGGCTCCGGATAGCCGCGGCAGCCCAGAAACTCGTAGTACTCGCCGCGGCCCGAGTAGTAGCGCGCGTCGGGATCATGGAAGTAGAAGTTGCCGCCATCGAGTTTGCGCAGATCGAGCGGGGTCCAGGCGAGCCGTGCCTGCAGCGGCAGGACCCAGGTCGAGACCACGGTGGCGGTCGGCAGGAACTGGGCTGCCACTTTCTTGGGCGACCATTTGCCGTTGCGCAGTTCGGACAGCGCCACGCCGGTCGACAGGCCAGGATTCTTCACTTCCGCGGCGCCGCCGCCGCCCGCGCCGGGAATGGTGATCGTGTCCCCGGTTGCCGGCTTCTGTTCGCGAAATTCGGGCCACGCCAAAAAGATGCGGCGGTCGTACATGAAGGGCACCACCGGCGCGCTTTTCAAGTCCAGGTCAATTTTGGACCAGGCGCTCCAGCGCTCGGCCGGATGCTCGAAGCGGCGGTAGAACCAGGCATGCGGCTCTTGCCCCGCCGTGCGCCCGACCACGTGCAGCGCGCCACGGCCGCTGCCGCCGCCGTCTTCCCAGTGGACACCGGTGACGTCCAGGTTGGCCACCTGGTCGAGCTTATCGATATAGTTGAGGAAGGCTTCGCGCGCGCTGTCTTCGGTCAGTTCGGTCTGCAGCAACTCGTCCTGCAATTCCTTGAAGGCGTAGGATTTGTCGCGCCGCAGTTCCGGCTCGACCCAGTTTTCCGGGAACAGGAACACCTTGCGGTTCGCCTCCCACAGCCGGTACGCCTTCATCCAGTCCCACTGGTCCCAGCGCGCGTCGCCGGCCATGGTGGGCGAGACTTCCGGCTCGAAGCCGAGGCGGCAGCGCTCCACGAAGGTCTGGACCGCGATGGTGGCCTGGACGATGCGCGATGTCATCTGGCAGGCGCCCATCTTGGGGTCGATCAGCAGGTAGGCGAAAACGTCGGTCGGCCGGCGCCAGCGTCCGGTGGGCGAGGGCGGCAACGCGCCGCTGCCCGGCTGCACGTGGGCCAGCAGGTAGTCGTGCAAGGCGTCGCGCCGCAGCGTGCGCAAGCGATCCTGGACCTGGCGCAGCGCGACGGCGAACTGTTCGCCCAGGCGTGCGCGCATGGCCATGCGGGCCAGCGCCGCTTCATCCTTGCCAGGCACTGCGCGGCCCAGACGCAGCGCGTCGGCCACGCCCAGGCCGGTCTTGAGCACCTGGGCCAGGGCGCGCTGCAGGCGCAGCCAGCCCGACGCGGCGAAAAAGTCGGCAGGATAGGCCAGCCCGAGTCCGGCGCCGGGCTGGGCCAGCAGCGCGACGTCCGCCGTGTTCCACCCGAGCGCCGTATTGGCCGCCGCGTACAGGTCGAGCGTGGCGCCCCCGCCGCCCGGGCTGACCGTGCCCGGTGCGGCCAGGATGCGCGCCATCAGGTCGAGCAGGCGCAGCGGCTTGCGCGCACTCTTGCGGTCGAGCAGCAGGATTTCCCCGAGTCCGACCAGGCGGGCCAGGGGCGGCGCGAGCGGCGCGGCGCCCGTGTACGCGAGCGGCAGCGCCTGGAACGCCAGCAGGTCGCTGCCGGCGGAGGCCAGCGTGATGGCCAGGTCGAGCTCGCGCGCGCCCATCAGGAACAGGGTGGCGATGCGGGCGCTGCGGTGCAGCAGGTCGACGCCCTGGAATTGCGCCGGCAGGGCGGCGGGCGTGAGCGGCCCGGCCAGATCGACGAAGGCGGCCCGGTCGCCAAGTACCGCCATCAAGCTGCGTGCGCCCAAGTTGATCCGCTGAAGCAGGACCAGCATGGCGTCGCGTTCCAGGCCGGTGATGACCTGCAGCGCCGCCGTGATGGTTTCCTCCGAGGCGGCGCGGCGCGCGCGCGGCAGCAGCACCGCCAGCAGCGCCTGGAGGTTGGCGCGTACCTTGACGTCGGCGGCCGCCTCGTCGTCGCCGGCGGCGGCGAACTGCCACGTGGCGAAATCGGCCAGCCGTTCGGCCGCTGCCACCGGCGTTGCGCGCGGCTGGGCATACAGTGCGGCCAGCGCCGCCGCCCAGGCCGGGTCCGGCGAGAGGGCCAGCAGCGCGTCGCGCTCGGCCGCGCTCATGACGCCGTCGAACTGGAACACGCGGCGCCGCGCCACATGGCGGGCGCGCCGCTTGAATTCGGGCGGCAAGGACAGCCCGGCGGGCAGGGCGGCCAGCGCCGCTTCGTAGCGGGTCGACACGGTCGCCAGCGGCAAGCGCCATTGCGCTTCCAGCGCGTCCAGCGCCGCCAGCCAGAGCGGATCGGCCGCCACCGGTCCGGCCCCGGCCACGCCGGACAGCAGCGTTTTGGCGGCCGGCGACAGGATCCCTGTAAAGCTGAGCACCATGCGAGCGCCATCGTTGACCACCGTCAGGGGCAGGGCCAGCACGGCGCTCGATGGCGTGTAAGCGCCCGCCGGCACCGGCGCGATCTCGGCGCGCGCCACCAGGCGCTGCTCGACGATGGCGCCGATCAGCGCGGCGCGCGCCGGATCGGGGTCGAGCACCGCCAGTGCATCTCGCAGGCGCGCCAGCAGGGTGGCGCGGTCGGCGTCGGCCGATGGCGCCGCCGTGTCGGCATCGACCGTGCGCAACTGGTCGCGCAGCGCGCCCAGCGCTTCGCCGATGGCGTCGGCCGCCAGCGCGCCGTCGACATCGAGGCGCGCTTCCAGCAGGTGCGCCAGCAAGGGGCCGTCCAGTCCCAGCGCGCGGGAGCGCGCCACCAGGTCGAGCATGGCGAGCAGCGCGGCCGGCGAGGCGAACGGATCGCCTGCGGCCAGGCGCGCGAACACGCTCCATTCGGCCACGCCGATGCTAAGGGCGCGCGCCACCCGGGCATGGCGAAACAGCAGCGACAGATTGTCGAGCGACAGCGCCGGGCCGGCCAGCGGCAGCAGCAGGTGCACGTCGGCGTCGCCCAGCTGCAGGGCCGCGCCCAGCGCCGCGCGGTGATCGGCCAGCAGCGCGGCGGGCGCCGGCGCGCTGACCGCGTCCAGCGCAAAGGCCGGATCGAGCGGGCGCTGCACCAGCGGGTCGAGGAACAGGCGCGCATACAGCGACGGCAGCGGCATCTGGTGCGGCTGTTCGAAGCGGTCTTGCGCCGGAATCGGTCCGAACAGGGCCGCCGCTTCCTCGGGCGCCAAATCGCCCAGGGCACTGCGCACTTCCATCACCTGCGCGATCGCCACCAGGTCTTGCGGCACGCCGAGCGCGCCGCCGGCGCCGAAGCGGCGCACCAGCAGGTCGGCGTCGGCGGCCGGCAGGGCCAGCGCGCGCGTCAGGCGCAGGAAACGGTGCAGCCGGTCCAGCGCGGCCGCATCCAGGCCGGTGAGGCGCTTTTGCGCCAGGTCGCAGCTGTCGTCCAGGTGCGCGATGGCGAGCGCGCCGCCGCTGTTCGCGTACGGCAGCGCGAGCAGGCGCAGCAGGTCGGCATAGGACAGGCCGGTCAGGTCGAGGAAGGCCGGCACGTGCTCCATGCGCGCCACCGCCTGCGCCACGTTGGCCGCGCCCCATTGGGCCGATGGATCGGCCGCCGGCGTCACCAGGATGCTGGCCAGTGCCGGCGAGATGCCCAGGCGCGCGGCGGCGATGTCGAAGTCGGCGGGATTGTTGGGCAGTGCGGGGCCGCGCAGGGTGCGCATCAGGCGATGCCGTTCGATGCCCAGCTTGGACAGCGCCTGCGCCGTTTCGGCCCCTTCCAGGTCGAGCGGCAGGGTCCACGGGTAGCTGATGCCGGCCAGCGCCGTCTGCGCGCTGGCGTTGGCGTATTCGGGCATCAGTTCGCGTTCGCGCGCGCTGCCGTGGGTATTGCGCAGCACCAGCACCGCCAGCGGCCCGGCGCCGTCGGGCACGCGGAAATGGCGCTGGCCGTCGCGCACGATCCAGCTGGCGCCAACCTGGCGCACGCGCGCCGCCGCGCTCAGCGCGACCGGTTCGGCGAAGCCGGCAAAGGCGGCCACCACGGCGGCATCCGGCGCGTGGTCGGCGCTGTCGGTGGGCAGGGTGGCACGCAGGGCCGCGCCCAGGGTGCCGACGCGGTCGGGGGCGACCAGCTCTTCCATCGCCTCGATCGCCAGGTCCACATACGGCAGGGGGGTGTGGGCGTTGGCGCAATCGAGGTCGATCCAGGCCAGGTCCGGACGGCGCGCCAGCAGCACGTCCTTGGCGTTGCGGCCGGTGCCGAGCTGGCGGTTGAACAGGAACAGCAGCAGGTCGGCCAGGTAGGCCGCCGGACTGAGTACCGAGCGGCAGTCCTCGCAGGCGCAATCGTTACCGAGCGCGAACAGGGGCGCCAGTTCCGGGAAACTGGCGTTGTCCTCCAGCGCGCCCATGACCATCGGCGCGCCCACCTGCACCTCGGCCGCGAGGCCAACCGCCACCTGCAGGCTGGCGGCGGCGGTGGTCGCGGCCCGCGCGTAGGCCAGGCGGGCCGCGCGCGCGCTCATGCCGGCTTCGTCGCGCAGCAGGGCGACGATGGCATCCTCGCCGCGCCGGTAGACCGCCTGCGCCGAGTGCAAGCCATGGCGCGCCATGACCGCCACGGCAGGGTAGTCCGGGCTGACCTTGTACAGCCGCTGCAGCGGCTTGAGCGCGGCGGCCGCCTCCCGTCCTTTGCCCTCGCCGCGGCGGGCGAAGTAGCGGTCCAGCGACAGGTCGGCGAATTCGATGTCGGGCTGTTCGCGCAACAGCGTCTCCAGCTGCGCCGTGGCGCGGCCCGCTTTCGGGTCGCGCGCGGCCGCGCCGGCGAAGGCCTGGGTCGGATACAGCTGGGCGAAGCGCGCCTCCAGCAGCGCGCCATAGCGGGCCAGGTCGCCGCCGGCGGCGGCGATGAAGGCGGGCGGCGTGCGGTCCGGATTGTGCTTGAGCAGCAGTTCGTGCCAGGCGCCGGCGTCGAGGCGGGCCAGCATGCGCACGTCGTCGGCCGAGCGCAATTGCTCCGCCAGTTGCAGCGTCAGGTCGGTGTCGCCCAGGCTGGCCGTTCCCAGCGCGACCACGCCCTCCACCCGCCGCACCAGCTCCGGCGCCACCTCGACATCGGCCTGCAGGCGGCGCAGGAATTCGGCGCTGTCGGCGGCGCTGTCGAGGTGCTGGCGCACGGCCCCGGCCTGCTCGCCCAGCACCCGGTTCAGGGCCGCCAGCGGGATGCCCAGGCGCTGCCTGGCCTGCTCGTCGCGGCTGGAAAAGTCGGCGAAGGCATCGGTGAAGCGCGCGATTTCGTCCTTTGACGCCGCGATGATGGCGCGTTCGGCGGCGTTGTCCAGGGCCCCGGCGACCTGGCGCCGCGAGACTTCGCCGAAGCGCTCGCGCAAGGCCTTGGCGCGCGCATCGAGTTCGCCGTGCGCGGCGTGTTCGCCCGTGGCGGGCTCGCTCCACAGGCCGCCCAGCACCAGCGCGAACAGCATGTGGTGCTCGAATTTGGTATCGCGCGCCAGCCGCGCGGCCACCGCCAGCGCGGCGATCTCGGACGGCGCGAAGCCGGTTTCGCCGGCCAGGAAGCTGATGTCGCGAAAGCGGGCGTTTTCGTCGATTTCCTCGATCCGTACTTCCTGCTGTTCGGCCAGCGGCGCCAGCGCCGCCATCAGGCGCCGGAACAGCGACGGGCCGCGCGTAGCGAGGCGCACATCGTGGACCAGGTGCGCCGGGGCGTTGAACAGGATCGCGCTTTCGTACAGCGGCGTCTCGGCTTTCGGTTCGCCCACTTGCACCACGATGTCGGCGTAGCCTTTCTCGGCGCGGGCGAAGGCGGCGCCGTCGTAGGGAATCAGGTAGTTGCCTTCATGGTCGGTGTGCACGCTGCCCAGCATCTGGCGCACCCGCAAATCCTGGTCGTAGACGCGTACTTCGATGGCGGCCACCGGCACCCCGTCCGAGCCGCGCACGGTGCCTTCGACGTACAGCAGGTCGGCGGCCTTGCCGTCGGTGTCGAGCGCCACGCCGGCCGCCTCCAGGCGGCGATTGATCTCGCCGGCCGCCGCCGCGCCCAGCACCATGCGGGTATCGATGCGCAGCTTCGCCCCGCGCTCGACCGCGCGAATCGCCGCGACCGTGCTGGGACCGGCCACGCCGGCGCTCATTTCGGCGTCGGCGATCGGAAAGCGCAGCGCGCGCAAGGCCTGCTGCAGGCGCGCGACCTGGCCGGCATCGGCTACGCCGATACTGGTGACGTAAGCGATGGACTCGTTCATGGTGACTCCGCGTTGATGGGGGATAGGTCTTGCTCGTGATAGGTCTTCTTGAGGCGCTTGCCATCCTGGCTCACGTAGTACATCGGCGCCGCTTCCTTGAAATGCCAGCCGACCCGCGCCACCACGCCGCGCTGCGGCACGCCCGATTTGATGAACCGGACATGCTCGCCCACCCAGTAGCGCGGCGCCGGCAGCGGCTGCAACAGGTCGGGACGTACGCGGAAGCTGGCCTGGCCGGCATCGAGCAGTACCCAGCCCGCGCCACCGGACTCCACTCCGAACACCAGCCCGGCCGGCGGGATGGCGGCGAAGGCGGCCAGGTCGTCCGGATGGACCAGGTCCGCTCCGCGTTCCGGGAACCAGTTGTACAGGGCGAACTGTGACGGGCGTGACGGCATCGTGCATCCTCAATAAAGGTTCAGGAATCCCTGGAAGGCGCGGTGGAAGGCGTTGTCCGGCAGGCTGCTGAAGGCCGCTTCGGCGGCCCGCAACGATTCGGCCGACGGCCGGAAGTGGCCCGAGTCGTTATCGACCGAGAAGATGCGCCCGCCCCGGATATCGACCATGCCGGCCGCCTGCACCTGCGGCTCGGCCCCGCCCACCAGCGTCGGGTGCGGCATGCGTAGCCCGCCGCGGGTGCCGATGATGACTTCGCCCTCCTGGTTGACCACGTACATGAAGCGTCCCGACATGCGGCTGTTTTCGATCAGCCCGGTCGGACTGAGGCTGTCGTGGAGCACGCGCGCGGTCGGGTTGCGCACATACACACCCTCACTGAGCACGCCGGCCGCTTCGTCGCCCGGCATCATCGTCAGCTGGCTGTTGTAGTTTGGCGTGGGCTGGGCGTTGAAGGTTTCCGCGATGCTGCCGGTGCGCACCACGCGTTCGCTGGCGATGCGCCCGATGCTGCCCTGGCGGTACAGCCCGCGCGACACTTGCAGGCCGCGCTGGGCCGACGCCTGTTCGAGCGCCGTCACGCGCCGTCCCACCGCTTCCACGCCGCGCCGCAGGGTCTGGCCGGCGGCGGTGGAGCCGGCCCGCGCGGCCGTGCGCGCAACGGCGCCGGCGGCGCTGCGTGCGCCGGACGCCACCGCCGACCTGATCGCGGCCGGCACCACGGCGCGCGTGGCCGCCGCGGTGGCGCGGCCGGCCACCCCGATCACGGCGGCGCCGGCGGCAGTGCCGGCAAAGGCGGCGGCGCCACCGATGGCGCCGCCGATGGCCGCGCCGGTCAAGGCCCCGGAACCGGCTTCGCTCAGGATCGCGCGTCCGGAAAACTCGGCCGTGCCCAGGCCCAGGGCGCGGCTGTTGACGGTCTGGCGCGTCGCTTCGCCAACCGCGCCCGAGGCAAAGCCGGCCGCCGCGCCCGAGGCGATGCCGACCCCGACCCCGGTGGCCACGGTGGCGGCGGTCCCGGTCAGGCCGATGCTGGCCACCGCGCCGGCCACGATTGGCGCCGCCGCGCCCGCCGTGGCGATGGTGACGACGGCGCCCACCACCACCACGGCCGCCACGATGGCCACCGTGCGCCAGCTCGGCATTTCCCACAGGCCGGTCGAGTCGTTCGAGCCGATCGGGCGGTTGCCGGCGTAGACGTACAGGTTATTGCCGTCGCTTGCGCCGAGCGGGTCGGGCGAGGTCCAGCGGCACAGCCAGGGCGCCATGTAGCGCGCGCCGTGGTAGTAGAAGCCGGTTTCGGCATCGCGCTCCTTGCCGGTGTAGCGGTAGCGCTTGGGCACTTCGCGCCGCAGCGTGGATACCGATTGCAGCGCGCTCGAACCGAAGGGATGGAATTCTTCGTACGAGATGACGGCGCCGGCGTCGTCCAGCTCCAGCAGGGCGGTGCCGAGCGCGTTGCCGAACTGGTAGCAGACCAGCTGCGCAAGACCGCCGTCGCTGCCGGCGGTGCGCCGTTCGATCATGGCGATGCGCGCCTGGCCGTCGAGCACATGCAGCGTTTCGCGCGCCACGCGCAGGCTGCCGTCGGCGCGGCCGTGCTCGACCCGTTCCCAGCGCCCCACGTAGACGCGGTCTTCGGTGGTGCCGTTGGCGCGCACCACATACTTGCGCACCCGGTTGCCTTCGCTGTCGTAATTGTTCCAGACATGGTCGCCGGCCCCGGTGACCACGTGCACCAGGCGGTTGTCCTCGTCCCATGCCAGGCTGGCCAGGTGGGGCATGGCGCTGGTGTTGCCGTGCAGGTCGTAGGCGTAGCTTTCGGCCGGCGCCGCGCCCACGCTCGATCCAAGCAGGCGGTTGTCGGCGCCGCCATGGGCGAAGCTGCGGGTCCAGGCATGCGCCAGCGCGCCGCGCCCGGCGCTGTGGACGATCTGGCGCAGGTTGCCGGAGGCGTCGTAGTCGAACCATTGCTGGTAGCGCTGCAGCGCATTGCCGTCGGCCTTGTGCGGCAGTCCCACGCGCCCGGCATCGCCCCAGTCGGGCGCCTCGCGCGCGGAGGCGTGTTCGCGTCCGCTGGCGCCGGCCAGCCGGTACACCGCTTCGTAGCTGAAGGTGCCTCCCGGCGCCACCGCCGCGTTATTGAAGTAGAGCGTGGACAGGGCGGCGTCGTCGATGGCGGTGACGTTGCCGACCGGGTCGTAGGTGTATGCCAGTTCCTGCAGGACCGGGCCGCTGGCGCCGCGGCGCAGGCGGATGCGCGCCACGCGGTCGGTCTCGGCATCGTAGTCGTAGTCGGCCTGCACCCCGTTGCCGTAGCTGATGAAGCGGCGCTGCCCCTTGGCGTCGTAGTCGATGTCGGCGACGAAGCGGGTGGTCGCGCCGCCCACCGGCGTGACGTCGACCGTCTCGACCAGGTTGGTTTCGCTGTAGGCATACACTTCGACGCTGCCGTCCGGCGCGGTCAGGCGTGTCAGTCGGTTGAGGGCATCGTGGCGCGTGAGCGTCACATGGGCGGCAGCCGCCAGCGCAGGTGCGTGTCCGGCTTGCCAGTCGGGGATCGCGCGCGGGTCGGCCAGCACGCGGCGCGCCGTTTCCAGCACATTGCCGCGCAGGTCGTAGCGCGGCGTGGCGACGCTGCCGGCGCTGTCGTGCAGTTCGACCAGGCGGCCGTTGGCGTTGAGCGGCGCATCGGCCGCGCCGCCGTAGCGGTGGCGCTCGCGCAGCAAATCGGGGCCGCCCGGCGCCCGCACCCAGAATTGCCATGGGCGCTGCATCGCGTCGTAGACGATCCACATCCGGTTGTCCTTGGCGTCGCCGGCCAGCGCCATCTTGCCCAGCGCGTCGGACAGGCGCCAGCGCGCGCCGCTGTCGGCGCTGACGGACAGCGAGCGTGTGCCGGACATGTCGTAGGCATGGCGCACGATCTCGACCCCGCGCGGGTCGCGCACGCGCCGCACATTGCCTTCGATGTCGGTCTCGCTGCGGGTGACCAGCAATTCGTCGACCGCCAGGCCGCTGGCGCGGTCGATGCGGCGGTTATGGTCGATCCGTGCCAGCAGGTGGCCCAGCGCGTCGCTGTGCTCGACGCTCGGGGTGGCCGCGTGCAGGTCGGTCTGCAGGGCGGCATCGCGCGCCGCCGCGCCGCGCGCGCCGCCGATGCGCGCGCTGCGCCACGCCGAGGAGGGCGCCAGGTCGTTGCGGTCGTACCGGGTGCGCGACCAGGCCGCGATGCGGGTTTCCTCGCGGCTGCCGTCGGGATGGTCGACCGCCACCAGCCGCCCCAGCCCGTCGTGGTGGTTGCGCCGCGAATGGCCCGCCGCGACCAGCGCGTCGGCATCCTCGTAGACATGGGTGAGCGCAAAGTACGGGCTGTATTCGAGCACCACGTTGCCCTTGTTGTTGGCCACCTTGCGCCCGCTGGCGACCCAGCGCGGGGCGCTGCCGCTGTCGACCGTCACGGCGACCGGTCCGTCCGGGGTGGCGCTCATGGTCAGCGCCTCGCCCGGTTCGGCCATCAGCTTGCGCAGCGCCACCCGTCCCAGGCCGTCGGTGTAGTCGAAGGCGATCTGCAACTGCCCCTGGACCCCCGCAGCGCTTTCGTCGGCGGCGTGCATGGCGCGCCCGATCACGGCCGACCAGTTGGGCTGGCGCCGGTGGTCGCTGACGACCCGCGTGGTGGCGTTGCCCAGCAGGGCGCGCGCCTGGCCGGGCGGGTCGGCGAAAAAGGCGTCGATCTGGGCGTCGCTGAGGTCGGGGGCGAAGCCGGCCAGGGTATCGGCTTCGGCGCCCTTGCCCATCAGGGCGGAGCCGGACACCAGGCCGAGGCGGTCGTAGGCCACGCCAGAGAGGTTGTCGTTGATGTCGCGCACCTCGCGCGGGGCGACCACGTAAAAATCGATGTCGGTCACCGTGACGTGGTTGCCGGCGGCGTCGCGGATACGGTCGATCAGCAAATAATAGTCGCGGTATTCGCGCACTTCGGTGCGCTGGCCCATCGGGTCGATATAGGCGTGCGGCCGGAAGAAGGCCGCTTGCGGGTCGGCCGGGTATTCGACCCGCCCCGAAGCGCTCCACCAGCGTCCCGCTTCTTCGAGGGGGAACAGGCCGGCGGCGGCCAGCGCCGCTTCGTCGCGGTAGCCTGCCGCAGCCAGGTCGGACGCGCCGACGCGGGCACCGTACAGCAGCGCCGGCAGGGTGCTGTCGAAGGCGAGCCGGTAGCGTTCGTGCACGATGCCGCGCGCGGCCGCCACCCCCAGCGCCAGCGCGGTGTCGGGGTCGGCGTCGGCGGCGAACAAAGTGCGGTCCAGTTCGGTCAGGCGGCGGGCCGGGGTGGCCGGTTCGGGCGCGCCGTAGCTGCGCACGGCGGCGCCCTGGAAGGCGGCGTCCAGCGTCGCCGCGCTCCACGGCGCCACCGGTGCGCCGAGACCGGTCAGTTCGTAGGCGGCGCTCTCGAACAGGGCGCGGCTGCGCCACTGGCCCGGGGTGTCGATGTCGGGCGTGTAGCGGCTCGTTTGCACGGTGATGTGGCTGCGCCGCTGGGCCGCCGCCACCTCGGTGTCGAGGCCGGCCGGCGGCGCCGCGCGGCCGTACGCCACCTGGGCGGTGCGCAGCGGCAGGCCGCGATCGTCGACGGCGAGGCTGAGCTGGGAGGTGATGCGCGGGTCGGCGGCGTCGCGTTCCATGTGGATCTCGGACGAGCCGCTGTCGAGCGCCTGGTACACGCCGTAGCGCTGGCGGCCCTGCGCTTGCAGCAGGCGGATGCGGTAGGAATGGATGGTGATGCGGTAGGGAAGTTCCTGCTGCGCCGTGCCGTCCAGCACGCATATTTCGGTGCGCAGCGGTTTACCCTTGAGTACCCGGTGCGCCGCGAGGCGGTCGCGCGGCGCATCGGGGGCGAGGTCTTCGTCGACACTGCCATCGAGGCCGGCGGCGGCGGCCGGCAGCGGCGCGAATTCGCCGGCCAGGCGCCGGACCAGGTCCCAGCCGGGAAAGGCGCCGGTATGGAACCACTGGCGCTGGCGCGTGGGCGCTTCGTGCAGGTCGGGCGCCGGCGCATTGCCCGCTTCGGCGCCGGCCAGGCTGGCGTAGCTTTCGGTGTCGGTTTCCTCGACCATGGCGAAGCCGCGAAATTCGCGGTCGCGCTGGTCGTAGTAGCCGTGCCGGTAGCGGTAGGTGGTGACGAAGCGGCTGTTGGTGACGCTATCGCGGATCTCCACCCGGGCCACGCAGGCGACCGGGAACGGCAGCCGGGTCAGCCAGGGCTGGCCGGCGCGTTCATCGTCGAGCAGGTACTGGGCCGAGCTGCGGTAGGCGATGCTGACCGTCTTGCCGGCGCCATTGTCGACCGCCGCCAGCAGGTAGGGCTTGGCACCGCCGTACAGGTCGATCCAGGCCAGCGGGG
Source organism: Massilia scottii (assembly GCF_030846495.1). Taxonomy (NCBI): domain Bacteria; kingdom Pseudomonadati; phylum Pseudomonadota; class Betaproteobacteria; order Burkholderiales; family Oxalobacteraceae; genus Massilia; species Massilia scottii. Next base: position 183,709 of record NZ_JAVCWM010000002.1, read on the forward strand.
TGCCGGCGTCGGCCGCCAGGCTGCTCGAGCGCACCAGGCAGGGCGTGCCCTCGGCCAGCAAGTCCATGACGATCAGGCGGGTGGCCGGCGCCGCGCCGCGCAGGCCCGGGAAGCGCACCGGTTGTGCCCAGCCGTTGCCGCCCTGGTTGATCGCCACCAGCGGCCCGGCATCGGATTCGTAGACCAGGTCGGATGCGCCGGTGCCGCTCAGGTCGGCCAGCTGCACGCGGCGCGCGTCGAAACGCTCCGGGCTGTCGAGCAGGGGGGCGCTGTCCATGTCGACGCGCGCGCCGAAGCGGCCGTGACCGAGATTGGGCCAGTAGGCCACGCTGTCGTGGCGCACCCGCACCACGTCGGCCAGGCCGTCGCCGCTCATGTCGGCCACGTGAATGCCTTCGCTCTCGTCGCCGAAGGGCAGGCGCTCCGGGCCGGCCGGCAGCGGCGCGCTGCGCCAGCGGCCGTAGCCCTGGCGGCCCAGGCTGTCGAGGTAGCGCAGTTCGTTGGGGGCGGCAACGACGATTTCGGGGCGGCCGTCGCCATCGAGGTCGATCAGCTTGCGGCGCGCCTGCGGCGCCAGCACCGCCGTTCGCATGAAGTGCACCAGCGGCCGGACCTTGCCGTCGTCGCCGATCGGGAAATAGCCGTTCAGGCCGGGCGACTCCACCACGATTTCCTTGGCACCATCGGCATCGAGGTCGCGCACCTGCAGCACGGCGCTGTCGATGCCGCTCAGCGATGGCCTGGACCAAAGATGGCGCGCCGGGCCGAAGCGCCCCTGGCCCAGGTTGCGCGCATACAGCCATGCATTCCCGACTTCGGACAGCAGGCCCGGTACGCCGTCGCCGTACAGGTCGAGCGCGTGGACTTCGCCCATCAGGCCCTCTGGGGCGTTGGGCAGGTCGGCGCGGCTGGCGCGGCTGACGCTGCGCGCCGGTTCGGCGGGGTGATAGGCGAACGTGGTGGGCGCCAGCGCGGTGCGGGCGAGGCCGCCGGCGCCATCCGGCCGGTAGCCCGCTTCGGCCAGCGCGAGCAGGGTGTCGCATTCGATTGGCGCGCCGGCGGGCAGGCTGAAGTCCGCATGGGCGTAGCTCAGTTCGAGTCCCTTGACCGGAATCCAGGGCGTGATGGCGGCGCCCGGATCGAGTTCCTCGAAACGGTTCAGGAACAGGATGCGGCGGCACAGGCGATACGTGCGCAACTCGAAACCGGCGCGCCGGTCCGACAGCGGGTCGCCGCGCGCCATCCAGTCGCGCAGCTCGGCGGACCCGCGTTCCTCGCCGTGTTCGCCGTAGTCGAACACGGTCTGGAAAAAGTAGCCGGGATCGAGCGGGCGCGGCGGGTCCCAGGGCGGCGCGGCGCCGGTCGAATAGGGATGGCGGTTGTTGTGGAAGATGCGCTTGAGGTAGCGGTTGGCAAACGTCGTGGCACCCGCGTGGCGGTTGGCCTCGCAGGCGCGCCGCGGCACATTGGCCAGGTCTTCGGCCTTGTAGACGTATTCGAGGCAGTTGCCCTGATCGTCGAAGCGCCACTCGGGCAGCCAGCGGAACACCCGTTGCGGCGCCTGCGGATCGGCAATGCGGGCCGCGCCGCTGCGTCCGAAAATGGTGGTGCTGCCGTCGCCCGGCGAGATGCGCCAGTAGCATGCGGGCTCGCCGGCCAGGCTGATGCGTTCGATGCGCCAGAAAGTGCCTTCGCTGCGTGGCCGGTAGCGCTGGATGCGGTAACCGTCGATCTCGTCGATGTCGGGCTCGGGCTCGCCGCCGGGGCCGCTGCGCATGGCCGGTACCAGGTCTTCCACGCCGCTTAACTGGAAGTCGTCGCCGTCGGCGGCATCGTCGTAGCCCGGCAGGCGCTTGCCGGCGGCGCGCGTCACGCTCGGCAGGTCGAGCGTCCAGCCGGCACCGAACACGCCGGCGCCGCTGCCGGAATCGTAGTTGAGCGAATGGCCGGGAACCAGTGCGCCGCGGCCGGCCTGGAAGGGAAGGGGGATCGAGAGGGCCGACGTGCCATTGGCCGCGTTGACACGGAATTTTTCGTCGATCGCGCGGATGGCCCCGCCCCCCTTGGGCAACTCGAGCTTGGGGATCTCGATCCTGTTGCGCCTGGCTCCGGCGCCCGCGTTCGATTCGTTGTCCGTGTTCAAGGCTGGCCTTTAAACGTGGGGAATGCGGGCTCGAGGTGTAGGGAATAGTCTAGTCCGTGTTTCTATAATTTCCACTACAAAATGAACTAGCTGTGGGGTGATTGATACGCAAATAACTGCGAGTAATGGTTGCTGCATTCCGGAAATGCCAGCGCGCCCTGCGTGGGTGTGGATGGTCCGATCAGCGCTGGCGATTGGGCCAGAAAAACAGCGCGACGCGTTGACGATGAGTTGTATTTTTCGGTATCGAATCAGCGGTCGCTGGAAGAGAATCGCGTTTTAACCACTCTTCCAGCGCGTATGCATGCTAAACATTTGAGTCGACTGCCTGTGCCGGGCGGAACATCGTTTGCCGATATCCAGGTTCATGAGGGCGCGATGGCGGATGCGCGACTCTGGCAAGCCGTGGTCCAACCCCATATCCGTCGTGCCGGACGCCTTGATTCCAGTTGGGAATGGCCATTGTTGTACAAGCGCTGGCAACTTGTCGAGCGAACTTTTCGCAGGAAAGCGAGTCTTCAATGTATTGATATTTCAAATGGCGAAGGCAGGTCGGTACCGTTGGCAATCATGCTCTTGTCGGAGGGTTATCCGGCGCTCGACTGTAGCGGTCAGCGCAGCGTTTTCCTTTGGTACCTCGCCGCAGCGCCATCGAATGCTTTGCAGGCAATGAGCTTTACGCATCAGGGTCGATCCCCTGCTGGCGCGGTCTTTGTCCGCCAGCCTGGATTACCTACGTTAAGGAGCAGGGTCATGGACCGGGAACTTAAGACCAGTCCGTTAGCGGATTCGGATGACATGTCCGCCGAGGTTGGCTCAGCGATCTTCGGGGCCGCAGGCTTGTACACGTCGAAGATCAATACTGCATTGCAAGAAGAAATGATGCGATGGTTTTTCGAGTGGTACTCGCCCCATGCCTGGAAAAAAATTGGGCACCTGGGCGCGACTGTTTGCTACATCGACGCATGGCGCGGGTTACCGCTCGGCTTGATCGCGCCGCTGATGCCAGCCGTTGCACGCGGCCCCGACGGCAGTTCGGTACGCGCTGCGTCGGCGGGGCCCGGCCCTGTTTCAGGATTGGCGCCAGGCGAGGGCAACCATGCCCAGGACGGTGACGAGACATTGCCGGAGGATTTAACCGAGGACGCAGACGGCCCCTGGCCCGACATGATTGATCAGGTGAGCGAAGATCCACTTGCCCATATGCCCGCCGGGGACTTCAACGTTGAGCTGCATGAGCTGGAAGCCGCCGTGTACTCAGGCGAATTCGCGCGCGACAATCCCTATGAACCGCCGCCCGGATACAAGCCCACCTTCCGCCCGTGGCCAAAAAACAAGAGGACGGAGCCGTACGAGCTGTAAGCGCAGCGCCGCTGCCGCGCAGGCCTGAGCTGTTCGTCAGGCCGTTAATCACGCCACTGCCTGCTGCGACCCGGTCGGCGCGATGATGTGATCAGTTTGCCCGCTCCAGGCGCCAGCGTTGCGGCGCCAGCCCATTCCCGCTCCACTGCTGGATGACGGCGCCGTCGAGCAGGCTGCCATCGCGGTTGTCGAGCATCAGCCCACTGTTGCGGTTGCGCACGCCGACATGCTGGGTCGTGCCCGGCACCAGCTGCCACTGCTGGTTATAGGTTGCGGCGTAAGGATAGGTCTTGACTGCCACCCCGGGCGCGGTGCTGTGGCCCGCCACGTCGACCACGTTGCCGTTGTAGTTCGAGGTGAGCTTGAACCAGGCGCCGTCGACCGGGTCGAGCGACCACAACTGGTCGGAATTGTTGAGGTTCGTGAATTGCCAGATGGCGGCGCCGTTGGCCGCGGCGGCGCGGTCGATGCTCATCACCTTGCCGCTGGCCTCGTTGCGCACGCGGTACCAGATCGTGCCGCTTCCTTCGCCGGATGGCCGCGTGACGGGCGTGCCGGCGGCGACCGGGGCGCCGATCACGGGAACATCGCCATTCCAGCTCACCTTCTGGATGCGCGTGGTGCGCGCGTCGCCGCAGCCCTGGCCGGTGGCGGGATTGGCATGGTAGACGATCCAGTCCTCGGTGCCGTCCGGGGACTTGGTAAAGCCGTTGTGGCCGGGACCGAAGGCGCCGTTGCCTTTTTGCAGGATCGGCGTGGCCGCCTTGCTCCAGTTGGACGGCATGGTCAGGTCCGCGCCCAGATTGGCGGTGAGCAGGCCGAGCTTGTAATCGTCGGTCCAGCATCCGCTGGCCGAGATACTCAGGTGCACCTTGTTACCGTGCACGATGAATGCCGGCGCCTCGTTGACCGCCGCGCCGGACTTTTCCCAGGCGAGGGTCGGGGTGGAAATGATCGCGCCCTTGCCGATGAGCGTGGTTGGACTGCTCATGCGCGCGATCTTGATCCGCTGCGGCTGCCCTCCGGAAATGTCCGACCAGGCCATGTAAAGCTGGCCGTTGATGTTGGCCACGGTCTGGTCGATCGCCCAGCTGTCCTCGCTGTCGGCCACCTTGACCGGCGCGCTCCAGCTTCCGGTGGTCGGATCGGCGCTGGGGTTGCGGATGGCAAACACGCGGTGCTGGTTGTCGGTGCCGGCGCCCGAAAAATAGATGTACCAGGCACCGTTGATATGGTTGATCTCGGGCGCCCAGATTTCCTTGCTGGTGCAGTTATTGCCGCTGCAGGCGGCGGTCTTGACGAACACGGTGACCGGCGTGCGCGCGCCGATGCCCGACAGCGAAGGCGACTTGCGCAGCTCCAGCTTGTCCCAGCCGGGCGCGGTGGAAACGAAGTAGTAATTGCCGTCGCTGTGGCGCATGACATGGGGATCGGCCGAGGAGGCCGTGCCTGGCCCGACCGGGTTGATGAAGGTGGTCGAGGCGGCGCTGGCGAGGGCGGGCAAGAGCAGGGCGGCGACGCAGGCGGCGAGCCGGCCCGCCGGGATAACGGGTTGTTTGAACATTGGCAGTCTCCATTGGTGAACCGCCGCCTGTGGGCGGACGGTACGGCCATGGTGTGCCACGGCTCGCCAGCAGAGTATGGTCGTCACTTCAAGGGCCGTCCAATCCCAAAGCGGACATCGCGGACGACAAAAAAGTGATCGCAGATTGCGCTCAGAACTGCTCGTCAGGGCGCAGATAGCGCCATTGCCCGACCGGCAGATCGCCCAGCTTGACCTTGCCGATGCGCACGCGCTTCAGGCCGATGACTTTCAATCCCACCATATCGCACATGCGGCGGATCTGGCGCTTCTTGCCTTCCCTGAGGGTGAAGCTGAGCTGGTCGTCGTTTTGCCAGCGCACCTTGGCCGCCAGCAGCGGCTTGCCGTCCATCCACAGGCCGAAGCACAGCTTCTTCAAATCCGATTCCGGCAGCTTGCCTTCCTTGGTGTACTGCACGCGCACCAGGTATTCCTTTTCGATGGCGGTATCCTGCCCGATCAGGGTCTTGGCCACGCGCCCGTCCTGCGTGAGGATCAGCAGGCCCACCGAATCGATGTCGAGCCGGCCGGCCGGCACCAGCGAACGCAACTGGGTCGGGTGGAAGGTTTCCGGCGACGGGTCGTCGGCCCAGCGGTTCTCGGCCTTGATGAGGGCCACGGCCGGCGTGTAGCCGTCCTCGGCCTGGCCGCTGACGTAGCCCATCGGCTTGTTGATCAGCACGGTAACGCGCTTGGATTGCTCGGCCGCGGCCTGGCGCTCGACGGTGATTTTCTGGTGCGGCAGCACTTTGCTGCCCAGTTCGGAGATGACCTGGCCATCGACCCGCACCCAGCCGCGTGCGATCCATTCATCGGCTTCGCGGCGCGAAGAGAGCCCGAGTTCGGACATGCGTTTGGAGAGGCGTACTAATTCAGTCATGGCTTGCTTTGTAAGGTTGCTAAGGGTTGCTGGAAAGGGAAGTTCTAAAAATTACACGCGCAGCGCGTCGAGCAGGTCGGTTTCGAGCTGGATCTGGTTGCGCGCGTTGTTGAGCACGGCGCCATCGACCAGGAACACGTCTTCCACCCGCTCGCCCAGGGTCATGATCTTGGCCGTGTGCAGGTTGATGCGGTAGCGCGTGAGCACGTTGGCGATGGCGTACAAGAGCCCGGTGCGGTCGTTGGCCGCGATCGAGAGCAGGTAATACTGGCCGCGCTCGTCGGGCCGCAAGTCGACCGTCGGCGTGAGCGGAAAGGTGCGCGACAGGCGCGAGAGCCGGCCGCGCGTGGGCGCCGGCAAGGGCGCCTGCGAGGTCAGCAGTTCGCAAATCTCGTGCTCGATCAGGTTGATGATGTCGCGGTAGCTCTTGGCGAAGCTCTGCTCGGTCACCATGAAGGTATCGAGCGCGTAGCCGTGCCGGGTAGTGTGGATCTTGGCGTCGAGGATGCTGAAATTCTTGCGGTCGAAATAGCTGCAGATGCGCGCGAACAGATCGGGCTGGTCCTTGGCATAGACCGCCACCTGCAAGCCTTCGCCAATCGGCGCCAGGCGGCATTTGACGACCGGCTTGACGCTGCCCAGCTTATCCCACAGCGAGCGCGTCTGCCAGGCGATGTCGGAGGCGTCGTGGCGCAGGAAGTAGGCGACGTCGAGCTGCTTCCACAAGTCGACGTGGGCGATGTCGGGCAAGCCGTACAGGCGCAGGGTGGCCATCGCTTCTTCCTGGCGGTTTTTCAGTTCGCGGTCGGCCGAATGCGGCTCGCCCCCGAGCACGCGCAGGGTCACGCGGTACAGGTCTTCGAGCAGCTTGGCCTTCCACGCGTTCCACACCTTGGGGCTGGTGCCGCGGATGTCGGCCACCGTGAGCAGGTACAGCGCGGTCAGGTGGCGCTCGTCCTTGACCACTTTGGCGAAGCTCTCGATCACGTCCGGGTCCGACAGGTCCTGCTTTTGCGCGACCTGCGACATGGTCAGGTGGTTTTCGACCAGGAACACCACCAGTTCGGTGTCTTCCGAGCCGATGGCGTGCTCTTCGCAGAACTGGGCGGCGTCCACGGTGCCGAGCTTGGAATGGTCGCCGCCGCGGCCCTTGGCGATGTCGTGAAACAGCGCGGCGACGTACAGCAGCCAGGACTTGCGGAAATTGGCGATCAGCTGGCTGCAGAACGGGTATTCGTGCGCGTGCTCGGTCATCGTGAAGCGGCGCATATTGCGCACCACCATCAGGATGTGCTGGTCGACCGTGTACACATGGAACAGGTCATGCTGCATCTGGCCCACGATGCGGCGAAAGTTGGGCAGGTAGCGCCCCAGGATGCTGGTGTCGTTCATGCGCCGCAGCGCGTGCACCAGGCCCACCGGCGCTTGCAGGATGCGCAGGAAGAGGGCGCGGTTGACCGGGTCTTCGCGGAATTTGGCGTCGATCTCGAAGCGCGCGTGCCACAGTGCGCGCATGGTGCGCGCCGTCATGCCCTTGAGATGCGGGCGCTCGGTCATCAGCACGAACACTTCCAGCACCGTCGAGGGTTGCCTGGTGAAGGTGTCGTCGTGGGCGATGTCGATCAGGCCGTTGACATCGTTGAAGCGCTCGTTGATCGCCTCGGCCTCGTTGGCTTCGGGGAACAGCTGCGCTTCGATATTCTGCAGCATGATGGTGTTGAGCTGGGTGACCGTCTTGGCCGCCCAGTAGTAGCGCTGCATCAGGTATTCGCTGGCGCGGCGGGCATTGATGCCTTCGCCGGTGGTTTTCAGGCCGAAGCTTTCCGCAATCGGCGTTTGGACGTCGAACACCAGGCGGTCTTCGCGCCGGTTGGCGTGCAGGTGCAGGCGCACGCGGATATCCTTGAAAGCGCGCTCCTTTTCCATCAGCTGGCGCGCTTCGGTCTGGGTGATCAGGCCGCGCGTGGCCAGCTGGCCCCAGGAGTTCGCGAGGCCCGCCGCCTTGGCTACCCACAGGATTACCTGCAGGTCGCGCAGGCCGCCCGGGCTTTCCTTGACGTTGGGCTCGAGCGAGAATGCCGTGTCTTCGTACTTGGCGTGGCGCAGGCGCATTTCGGCCGCCTTGGCGTGGAAAAACGCACGCGGGTCGAGCGCGCCAAGGTAGCGTTCCTGCAATTGCTCGAACAGGACCGCATCGCCGCACACCAGGCGCGCCTCCAACAGGCTCGTCTGCACGGTGATGTCGGCCTTCGACTCGCTCATGCACTCCTCGATGGTGCGGATGCTCGAGCCGATTTCCAGCCCCAGGTCCCACAGCATCTGCACCAGCTCTTCCAGCTTGGCCCGGGTGATGGCGTCGGCCGGTTCGGACAGCAGGATCAGCAGGTCGACATCGGAAAACGGAAACAGTTCGCCGCGCCCGTAGCCGCCCACGCCCACCAGCGCGGTGGAGGCGGGCAGGCCGACCGTGTGCCACGCTTCGGTGAGCACCTCGTCGACGCTGTGGCGCAGGCCGCGCAGCAGCTTTTCGGGCTTGCCGTCGGCGCGGAAGGCGGCGATCAGCACCACCCGCTCCGCCTTCAGCCTTTGCTTGAGGAGGTCGCGGGACTGCTTCTTGAGCGCGGCGGCGGGCATGGCGGGGCTGGCCTTACGCCGTGACGGCCTGACTGGCCTCGGTGATGAAGGCCGGCGGCGGCGGCGAGCCGGCCGAGACGGTCAGCACTTCGTAGCCGGTTTCGGTGACCAGGATCGTGTGTTCCCACTGGGCCGACGGTTTCTTGTCCTTGGTCTTGATGGTCCAGCCATCGCCCATTTCCTTGATCTCGCGGCGGCCGGCGTTGATCATCGGCTCGATGGTGAAGATCATGCCCGCTTCCAGGCGCTCCAGGGTGCCCGGACGGCCGTAGTGCAGCACCTGCGGCTCTTCGTGGAAGACCTTGCCGATGCCGTGGCCGCAGAATTCGCGCACCACGCTGTAGCCGTTCTTTTCGGCGTGCTGCTGGATCACGTGGCCGATGTCGCCCAGGTGCGCGCCCGGCTTGACCTGGGCAATGCCGAGCCACATGCATTCGTAGGTGACTTCGGAGAGGCGCTTGGCCAGGATCGACGGTTTGCCGACCAGGAACATGCGGCTGTTGTCGCCGTGGTAGCCATCCTTGATGACGGTGATGTCGAGGTTGACCATGTCGCCATCCTTGAGCACCTTATCGCCCGGAATGCCGTGGCAGATCACGTCGTTGACGGAGGTGCAGATGGCTTTCGGATAGGGCGTGTAGCCCGGCGGGCAATAGTTCAGCGGGGCGGGGATGGTGCCCTGTACATTCACCATGTATTCGTGGCAAAGACGGTCCAGTTCGCCCGTGGTGACGCCGACCTTGACGAAGGGCGTGATGTAGTCGAGCACTTCGGAGCCGAGGCGGCCGGCGATGCGCATGCCTTCGATGTCGGCGGGGGATTTGATCGAGATGTTGGACATAGTTAGCAATCGGCAATAAAACGGTAAGAAACGGTAAGAATCAGTAACAGCGGGATGGTGGTGCGAAAACCCGTGCAAATATGGCGACCATTATAAGGGATAACGCACGCCTCGTTCCCGCGAGCCCGGCGCTCTTTGCGCCCGCCGCCGTGCGGGGTGATGACAGGATGAACTGTACGGGACTTGAAATAATCCCCAAATGCGGTTAGAATCTCGGGTTGCTTGAATTCGCTTTCGAGCAATGTTGTTAAGTAATGCCACAAATCTTGTTAAAATCGCGAATCCGGTCGCAAAGGGTGCCTGTATGGTGACTGACCGGATTCCAGACCCAACCCTGGAGAATTACATGTCCGTAACAATGCGTGAAATGCTGGAAGCCGGTGTCCACTTCGGTCACCAAACCCGTTTTTGGAACCCAAAAATGGCGCCGTTCATTTTCGGCCACCGCAACAAGATTCATATCATCAACTTGGAAAAGACGATGGGTATGTATCAGGAAGCCATGAAAACCATCAAGCAAGTCGCGTCGAACCGCGGCACGATCCTGATGGTCGGCACCAAGCGTCAAGCGCGCGAAATCATCGCCGCCGAAGCTGCACGCGCTGGCGTTCCTTTCGTCGACCAGCGCTGGTTGGGCGGCATGCTGACCAACTTCAAAACCATCAAGACCTCGATCAAGCGCCTGAAAGACATGGAAGCGCAAGTTGAAGACGGTTCGGTTGAGAAGCTGTCGAAAAAAGAAGGCCTGATGTTCCAGCGCGAAATGATCAAGCTGCAAAAAGCCATCGGCGGTATCAAGGACATGGGCGGCGTTCCTGACGCAATCTTCGTCGTCGACGTCGGCTACCACAAAGGCGCGATCACCGAAGCCGGCAAGCTGGGCATCCCTGTTATCGGCATCGTCGATACCAACCACTCGCCAGAAGGCGTGACCCACGTCATTCCAGGCAACGACGATTCGTCCAAAGCCATCATGCTGTACGCCCGTGGCGTTGCTGATGCAATCCTGGAAGGCCGTGCAAGCGCCTCCAACGAAATCGTTGAACTGGTTAAATCGGCTGGCGACGAGTTCGTCGAAGTCTCCGAGCAGGCTTAATTGCCTCAGGCGCCCCTGAGGCGCCGCGGAAATCAAAAGGGGTAGCAGCAGCTCCCCCTTTTTTTTAAACAGAATATGTCACAAATTTAGGAGAAACACATGGCAGCGATTACAGCAGCGATGGTAGGCGAACTGCGCGCGAAAACCGACGCACCGATGATGCAATGCAAAAAAGCACTGACCGAAGCCGATGGCGACATGGCACGTGCTGAAGAAATCCTGCGCGTCAAACTGGGCACCAAAGCCACCAGCAACGCTACCCGCATCACCGCTGAAGGCGTTGTAGCAACCTTCATCGCTGGCAATGTCGGCGCCCTGGTTGAAGTCAACAGCGAAACCGACTTCGTTGCCAAGAACGACGACTTCCTGGCCCTGGCGAACAACGCCGCGCGCCTGGTTGCCGAAAACAACCCTGCCGACGTCGCCGCCCTGCTGGCCCTGCCACTCGATGGCAAGACCCTGGACGAAGTGCGTATCGCCCTGATCGGCAAGATCGGCGAAAACATGACGATCCGCCGCTTCCAGCGTTTCGACACCACCGGCAAGCTGGCCTCGTACCTGCACGGCACCCGTATCGGTGTCGTGGTCGACTTCGAAGGCGCCGACGAGCAAGTCGGTAAAGACGTGGCCATGCACATCGCCGCCATGAAGCCAGTGTCGCTGTCGTCGGACCAGGTGCCTGCCGAACTGATCGAAAAAGAGCGCTCGGTTGCTGCTCTGAAAGCTCAGGAAGATGCGGACGTCGCCGTTGCCGCGGGCAAGCCGGTACAATCGGCTGAAATCCTGGCCAAGCGCCTGGAAGGCTCGATCCAGAAGTATCTGAAAGAAGTGTCGCTGCTGAACCAATCGTTCGTCAAGAACGACAAGCAATCGATCGAACAGATGCTGAAAGAAAAAAGCACCACCGTGAAAGCATTCACGATGTATGTCGTTGGTGAAGGCATCGAGAAAAAGCAGGACGATTTCGCTGCAGAGGTTGCGGCGCAAATGGCTGCTAACAAGCAGTAAGTGTGAAAGCGGGCCGGAAGGCCCGTTTTTTTAATCTGCGCACATGAAAGTGTGCGCACGGCAAGACCGAATACAAACCGTCATTTTTTGGAGCCCACCCCCATGTCGAAACCAGCCTACAAACGCGTACTCCTGAAATTGTCTGGCGAAGCACTGATGGGCGATGATCCTTACGGCATCAACCGCGCCACCATCGAGCGCATGGTCGCCGATGTCGCGGAAGTAGCGAACCTGGGCGTGGAACTGGCCGTCGTCATCGGCGGCGGCAACATCTTCCGCGGCGTCGCACCCGGCGCCCAGGGCATGGACCGCGCCACGGCCGATTACATGGGCATGCTGGCCACCGTGATGAACGCGCTGGCCCTGGCCGACGCCATGCGCCACGTCGGCATCGTCGCCCGCGTCATGTCGGCCATTGCCATCGAGCAGGTGGTCGAGCCTTACGTGCGCCCGAAAGCGCTGCAATACCTGGAAGAAGGCAAGGTCGTCGTGTTCGCCGCCGGCACCGGCAATCCCTTCTTCACCACCGATACCGCCGCCGCGCTGCGCGGGTCGGAAATCAGCGCCGAAATCGTGCTCAAGGCCACCAAGGTCGACGGTGTCTACACCGCCGACCCGAAAAAGGACCCGAACGCCACGCGCTACGAGTCGATTACCTTCGACGAAGCCATTTCCAAGCACCTGCAGGTGATGGATGCGACCGCGTTCGCGCTGTGCCGCGATCAGAAACTGCCGATCAAGGTGTTCTCCATCGTCAAGCCGGGCGCGCTCAAGCGCGTGATCATGGGCGAAGACGAAGGTACACTAGTACACGTTTAATATCATTCAGAGCTACAGGAGAGCAGCATGACTATCGCTGACGTCAAGAAAAACGCGCAAGAGCGCATGAACAAGTCGATCGACACCCTCAAGAGCGATCTGGCCAAGGTGCGTACCGGCCGCGCCCACACGGGTATCCTCGATCACATCATGGTCGATTACTATGGCTCGGCCACCGCGCTGACCCAGATCGCCAACGTGACCCTGATCGACGCCCGCACCATCGGCGTGCAGCCGTGGGAAAAGAAGATGCTGACCACCGTCGAGAAGGCGATCCGCGATTCCGACCTCGGCTTGAATCCTTCGTCGCAGGGCGACATGATCCGCGTACCGACCCCGCCGCTGACCGAAGAACGCCGCAAGGAAATGGTCAAGCTGGTCAAGGGCGAGGCGGAAGATGCCAAGATCGCGATCCGCAACATCCGCCGCGACGCCAACGAGTCGCTGAAAAAACTGGTCAAGGACAAGGCCTGCTCCGAAGACGACGAGCGTCGTGCATCGGAAGAAATCCAGAAACTGACCGACAAGTTTGTCATCGATGTCGATAAACTGGTTGCGGAAAAAGAAAAAGAAGTCCTGACCGTGTAGAGTGACTGGGGACGCCAAGGCAGGGTCTGCCCACACGGAGGCGGACCCAAGCGTCCGCTTCCCATGCATTTGTTCTAGATAGTCTGGATTTATGATCTATAAAAGTTCGACGACAGCAGTACCCGAAGTAGCCCGCGTGCCGCGCCATGTCGCCATCATCATGGACGGCAACGGCCGTTGGGCCACCAAGCGCTTCTTGCCGCGCGTGGCCGGCCACGTCAAGGGCGTCGAAGCCGTGCGCGGCTGTGTTGAAGCGTGCGTGCAGCGCGGCATCGAGTACCTCACCCTGTTCGCCTTTTCCTCCGAAAACTGGCGCCGCCCCGAAGAAGAAGTCTCGCTCCTGATGCGCCTGTTCGTCACCGCGCTCGAACGCGAAGTGGCAAAGATGCACGCAAACAATATCCGCCTGAAAGTCGTGGGCGATTTGTCGCGTTTCGACTCCAAGCTGCAAGATATGATCGCCTCGGCCGAGCGCCGCACCGCCAACAACACGCGCCTGACGGTGACCATTTGCGCCAACTATGGCGGCCGCTGGGACATCATGCAGGCCACCGGCAAGATGGTTGCCGCCAATCCTGGCCTGACCAGCTTTGCCGAAGAGCAGCTGGCCGAACACCTGGCCATGGCTTACGCGCCCGAGCCCGACCTGTTCATCCGCACCGGCGGGGAAGAGCGCATTTCCAACTTCCTGCTGTGGCAGCTGGCCTATTCGGAACTGTATTTCACCGATACCTACTGGCCCGATTTCTCGATCGAGTCCCTGGATGCGGCGATCGCATCCTATCAAAGCCGCGAGCGCCGTTTCGGGCGCACGGGCGACCAACTGGCTGAAAAGAAAAGCTGATGCTAATTACCCGGATCATCACCGCCGTCGTGTTGCTTGTCGTCTTGCTGGCGGTGCTGTTCGGCGGGTATTACCCCGCTTTCGCCGCGGTCGTGCTGCTATTTCTCACGGCGGCCATCACCGAAAGCTTTCAGCTGTTCAGGTCGTCGCGCAAGCAATCGTTCCTGATCGCCCTGTTCTGGAGCGCGGCCTTTGCCTACGCCTTCCTGTATAACGATAACAGCGCCGTCAAGTTCTGGTTCGGCCTGTCGACCTTGCTATGGCTGTTCCGCTTCGTGCCCTCGCTCAAGGTAGGCTTGCCGCCGGCCGAAGGCGGGCGCAACACCATGATGGCCACCATGTACGCGATCTCGATCGTGGCCTGTTTTGCCGCCATCGTGCTGTTCTTCAAGCAGTCCGCCGTGTACCTGCTGTCGGTGCTGGCGCTGGTCTGGATCGCCGACATTGGCGCCTATTTCTCCGGCAAGGCCTTCGGCAAGCGCAAGCTGGCGCCGTCGATTTCGCCCGGCAAATCGTGGGAAGGCGCCATCGGCGGCGGCATTGCCGTGCTGCTGATCGCCAGCCTCTCCGTGCTGTTCGGCGGCCCGGTGCTGGCCGATACCTTCGCCGTCGCCCTCCAGGCCAAGCTGGGCTGGGCCGGTGCGCTGGCGGTGCTGGTGGTGATCGTCGCCGCCAGCGTGGTGGGCGACCTGTTCGAGTCGCAGCTCAAGCGCCGCGCCGGCGTCAAGGACAGCAGCAACCTGCTGCCGGGCCATGGCGGCGTGCTCGACCGGATCGATGCGCTGATTCCGGTGCTGCCGCTTGCGGCCCTGATCCATACCGGGCTGCTTTGAACGAAGTTTGAAAGTACAACTATGCAACGCATCACCATTTTAGGCGCGACCGGTTCGATCGGCGTGTCCACCCTGGACGTGCTTGCACGCCATCCCGATAAATACCAGGTATATGCGCTCAGCGCGCACTCCAAGGTGGAAGAACTGGCCGAGCAGTGCGTGCGCTTCCGTCCGGCGCGCGCCGTGGTCGGCAGCGCCGATGCCGCCGCTCGCCTGACCGCCTTGCTGCGCGAACGCGACCTGCGCATCCAGGTCGAACACGGCGAAGCCGCGCTCTGTTCGATTGCCGCCAGCGCCGACACCGACACCGTGATGGCCGCCATCGTCGGCGCCGCCGGCCTGGCCCCGACCCTGGCCGCGGCCCGTGCCGGCAAGAAAATTTTGCTCGCCAACAAGGAAGCGCTGGTCATGTCCGGCCAGCTGTTCATGGACGCGGTGCACGAGCACGGCGCCACCTTGCTGCCCATCGACAGCGAGCACAACGCGATTTTCCAGTCGCTGCCGCAATCCTACGCGCGCCAGCCTGGCGCCGCCGGCGTGGCCAAGATCCTGCTGACCGCGTCCGGCGGCCCGTTCTTGAACCGCGCGGTTGACACGCTCGAACACGTCACCCCCGACGAAGCTTGCAAGCACCCGAACTGGGTCATGGGGCGCAAGATTTCAGTCGACTCGGCCACCATGATGAACAAGGGCCTGGAAGTGATCGAGGCGCACTGGCTGTTCGGCGCGCCAGCCTCGCTGATCGAGGTGGTGATCCACCCGCAAAGCGTGATCCATTCGATGGTGTCCTACGTGGACGGCTCGGTCATCGCCGAACTGGGCAATCCCGACATGCGCACCCCGATCGCGAATGCCCTCGCATTTCCCGAGCGCATAGAATCGGGCGTAGCCCAGCTCGACCTGACCAGTATCGGCACCCTGCAGTTCCACAAGCCCGATGTCGCGCGCTTTCCCTGCCTGGCGCTGGCTTTCGAGTCGCTTGAAGCGGGCGGCACCGCGCCGGCGCTGCTCAACGCGGCCAACGAAGTGGCGGTGCAAGCCTTCCTGGAACGGCGCATCGGCTTTCGCGACATCGACCGCGTGATCGCGCGCGTCATGCACGAGAACGAACATCACGCGGCGACCAGCATCGACGCGGTAATGGCGTGCGACGCGCGCGCCCGCGCCGCCGCCGGCAGCATCGTTGCCGGCCTGGCCAGATGACGTTCCTCACCACCGTCCTGGCGTTTCTGTGCGCGCTGGGACCGCTGATCATTTTTCACGAACTGGGCCACTACACGGTGGCCCGCCTGTGCGGCGTGAAAGTGCTGCGCTTCTCGCTCGGCTTCGGCAAGGTCATCTGGTCGCGCCGCTTCGGCGCCGACCAGACCGAATGGGTCGTTTCCATGCTCCCGCTGGGCGGCTACGTGCGCATGCTGGACGACCGCGACCCAAGCACCCGCGCCGCGAGCGAGGCCGACCAGGCCCGTGAATTCACCCGCAAGTCCGTGTGGCAGCGCATCGCCATCGTCGCGGCCGGCCCGATCGCCAACTTCCTGCTGGCCATCGCCGTGTTCGGCGGTTTATATATGGTGGGCATGGACGAGGTGGGTACCCGCGTGCGCGCCATGGCCGACACCACGCCCGCCTTCCAGGCCGGCCTGCGCGGAGGCGACCGGATTGTCGGCGTCAACGGCGTGCCGGTCTCCACTTTTTCCGAACTGCGCTGGGAAACCCTGAAGGCGGTGCTCGACAAGAGCGGCGTGCGCCTCGACGTCACCCAGCCGGGCGGGGCGCGCTACAGCGCCACCCTGCCGCCGGCAGCCCTGGCCGACAAGAATGTCGAAGGCGACCTGCTGGGCGAGCTCGGCATTTCCATGTTCCGCGCCCCGGTTTCAATCGGCAAGATTCCCGATAGCGCCGGCCCGGCCGCCAGGGCAGGGATGCGCCCGGGCGACCGCGTGCTCAGCGTCGACGGCAAACCGCTGCCCGACGGCGCCGCATTGATGGCGCTGATCGCCCAATCGTGCGGGCGCACGCTCGAATTCGGGATCGAACGCGATGGCCGTCCCTTGAGCCTGGCCGTGACGCCGGAATTGAATAAAGCTACTAATCGCTACCGCATCAATGCCGAATTGCTGTCCTTGTTCGAGATGGTCAAGGTCACGCTCGGCCCGCTCGACGCGGTGCTGGCCGGTGCCAAAATGACCTGGCAGCAAAGCGTGATGAGCCTGAAAATG
This sequence comes from Massilia scottii, assembly GCF_030846495.1. NCBI lineage: Bacteria > Pseudomonadati > Pseudomonadota > Betaproteobacteria > Burkholderiales > Oxalobacteraceae > Massilia > Massilia scottii. The sequence continues at coordinate 200,558 of NZ_JAVCWM010000002.1, forward strand.
ATCGGCAAGATGGTCACCGGGCAGGTGTCGCTGGCCAATCTGACCGGCGTGGTGACGATTGCCGACTACGCCGGCAAGACCGCGCGCATGGGGCCGATTGAATTTCTGAGCTTTATTGCCGTCGTCAGCGTCAGTCTTGGAGTGATGAATCTGTTACCAATTCCGGTTCTGGACGGTGGGCTTTTGCTGTATTATTCGCTGGAAGTTTTGACCGGGCGCCGTCTGCCGGACCGGATAGTCGAGTTGGCGCAGCGCGCCGGCATCGTGTTTTTGGTGATGCTGATGGCGCTGGCGCTCTTCAATGATACGATGCGCCTGCTGCGACCGGCGGCCACGCCTCCCGCGAATACATATGTACGTTGTCCAAACGATTGACCCATTGAATAACCCCAATGAAATTAAATTCTGAACGTATTGCCTTGCCTTTCTTTCGTCGCAGCTTAATTGGCGCTGCCGTCCTGGCGATGTGCGCCGGACAAGCCCTTGCAGTGAACCCGTTCGTGGTCAAGGATATCCGGGTCGAGGGCATCCAGCGTACCGAAGCCGGTACCGTGTTCAGCTACCTGCCGGTGCGCGTGGGCGAAACGTTCAACGATGAAAAGAGCATCGCCGCCATCAAGGCCCTGTATGCGACCGGCTTCTTCAAGGACGTGCGCCTGGAAGAAGAAAAGGGCGTGCTGGTCGTGCTGGTCGAGGAACGCCCGGCGATCGCCACCGTGGACTTCACCGGCACCAAGGAATTCGAAAAGGACGTGCTGGTCAAGGCGCTCAAGGAAATCGGCGTCGGCGAGACCAAGATTTTCGACAAGGCCTCGGTCGACCGCGCCGAGCAGGAACTCAAGCGCCAGTACCTGTCGCACGGCCTGTACGGCGTCAAGATCACCACCACCGTCACCCCGATCGAACGCAATCGCGTCACCGTCATGTTCAACGTGGACGAGGGCGAGGTCGCGCGCATCAAGCAGATCAGCATCGTCGGCAACAAGACCTTCTCGGACAAGGAACTGCGCGAAGTGCTGCAGCTCGGTACCTCCGGCTGGTTCACCTGGTACACCAAGGCCGACCAGTATTCCAAGACCAAGCTGACCGGCGACATCGAGTCGATCAAGTCGTTCTACCTGAACCGCGGCTACCTGGAAGCGAACGTCGAATCGACCCAGGTCTCGATCACGCCCGACAAAAAAGACATCTACCTGACGATCAACATCACCGAAGGCGAGAAGTACACCGTCTCCGGCATCAAGCTCGAAGGCGAAATGTTCGGGCGCGAGGAAGAGCTCAAGGAACTGGTGCGCCTGCGCGTGGGCCAGACCTATTCGGGCGACCTGCTCACGGCCAGTAACAAGCTCATTTCGGACCGCATGGGCACCTTCGGCTACGCCTTCGCCAACGTCAATGCGAACCCCGAAATCGACCGCGAAAAGCGCGAAGTCGCGTTCACCTTTTTTGTCGATCCGGGCAAGCGCGCCTACGTGCGCCGCATGAACATCGCCGGCAACACCACCACGCGCGACGAAGTCATTCGCCGCGAGTTCCGCCAGTTCGAGGGCTCCTGGTACGACGGTAACAAGATCAAGATGTCGCGCGACCGCGTCGACCGCCTCGGCTACTTCAAGGACGTGACCATCGACACGCCGGAAGCGCAGGGCACTTCCGACCAGGTGGACGTGAACCTGACCGTGACCGAAAAACCGACCGGTAACTTCCTGATCGGCGGCTCGTTCTCGCAGGCGGAAAAGTTCACCTTCACGGCGTCGATCCAGCAGGCCAACTTTGCCGGCAGCGGCAACACGGTCGGCATCGACTTGAATACCAGCGACTACAGCCGCACGATCGCCTTCTCGCACACCAATCCGTACTTCACCGAAGACGGCGTGTCGCAGCAGTTCGAGCTGTACCTGCGTACCCTGAACCCGCCGGCGCTGAACATCGGTACCTACAAGGTCAAGCAAACCGGTGGCCGCGTGAGCTATGGCGTGCCGTTCTCCGAAACCGACACCGTGTACTTCGGCATCGGCGTGGAACGCACCACCATCGAAACCGACATCACCAGCCCGACCCGCTACCTGGAATACGTGCGCCAGATCACCGGCATCGAGAGCGGCATCGGCAGCGCCACCACCAACGCCTTGCCGCTCACCGCCGCGTGGCAGCGCGATAGCCGCGACAGCGCCATCACGCCATCGTCGGGCCGCTACCAGCGCGTCAACCTCGAACTCGATCTGGCCGGCGACACCAAATACTACCGCGCAGTCTACAACCAGGAATGGTACCGTCCGATCACCAACAAGGTCACCCTGGCGCTGCGCGGCGAGTTCGATTACGGCCATGGCGTCAAGGGCAGTCCGTACCCGGTCTTCAAGAACTTCTACGGCGGCGGCATCGGTTCGGTGCGCGGTTACGAGAGCTCGTCCCTGGGCGTGGTCGACCGCAACGGCGATGCCGTCGGCGGCGCCAAGCGGATCATCGGCAATGCCGAACTGCAGATGCCATTCCCGGGCAGCGGCGCCGACCGCAGCCTGCGCTGGTTCGGCTTTTTCGACGCCGGCCAGGTCTACAGCGAAGAGCAAAAAATTCGTTTGAACGAACTGCGTTACTCGGCGGGCCTGGGCGTGAGCTGGATTTCGCCGGTCGGTCCGCTCAAGTTGAGTTATGCTAAGCCTTTGAACGCGAAACCTGGTGATCGCCTGGAACGCTTCCAGTTCCAGATGGGTACCGGTTTCTGATCGCGCCACGCGACCGTTTCCCTTTTAGATTGCGGAGAACTATGTTGAACACTGTGACTGCCTCCTGGCCCAAGCACATCGCCTTGCTGGCTTTGTGCGCATGCTCGCTGGCCCAGGCGCAAAATGCGCCGAGCAGGATTGGCTTTGTTTTCACCGAACGCCTGATGACCGAGTCGAAACTGGCCAAGGCGGCTGACGCCAAGATCGAAGCCGAGTTCTCGAAGCGCCAGAAGGCGATCCAGGATACGGTGGCGCGCTTGAAATCGATGGAAGCGAAGTTCGAGACCGACGCGCCGAACCTGGCCGAACTCGAACGCACGCGGCGCGCGCGCGAACTGCTCGACCTCGAAAAAGACGTGCAGCGCACCCAGCGTGAATTCCGCGAAGACCTGATCCAGCGCAAGAGCGAAGAACGCGGCAACATCGCGCAAAAAGCCGGCAAGCTGATCGAACTGATCGCCGAGCAGGAAAAGCTCGATATCGTGCTGCAGGAATCGGCCTGGACCAGCCCGCGCATCGATATCACGGACAAGATCCTCAAGCTGCTCGATAAGTAAATACCACCACAACAAGACAGGAATCAGAAGATGGGCACTCGACTAGGTGAATTGGTCGAACGCTTGGGAGGACAGCTGATTGGCGACCCGAATACCGAGGTATCCGGGGTCGCGCCATTGGCTGACGCAGGCGTTTCGCACATCAGTTATCTCGGCAACAGCAAACTGCGGGCCCAGGCCGCGCAGAGCGGCGCGGCGGCGATGATACTCTCGCCCGCCGACGACGAATTCGTCGGCGCGACCTACCAGGGCGCGCGCATCGTCGTCAAAAACCCGCACGTCTACTTCGCCTACGCCGCCCAGTATTTCGCTTCGCTCGATCCGGTCGTGGCGCCGGCCGGCATCGACCCGAGCGCCAGCGTGGCGCCGACCGCCAGGGTCGACCCGAGCGCCCATATCGGCCCGCAGGTGACCATCGAAGCGGGCGCGGTCATCGGTGCCAACGCCATCATCGACGCCGGCAGCTTTGTCGGCCGCGACGCCGTCATCGGCGAAGGCACGCACCTGTTCGCGAACGCCACCTTCCATGCGCGCTGCCAGATCGGCAAGCGCGGCATCATCCACTCGGGCGCGGTGATCGGCACCGACGGATTCGGCTTCGCCAACGAGGGCGGCGTGTACATCAAGATTCCGCAGACCGGACGCGTGATCATCGGCGACGACGTCGATATCGGCGCCAACACCACGGTCGACCGCGGCGCCATGGCCGACACCATCATCGAAGACGGCGTCAAGCTCGATAACCTGATCCAGATCGGGCATAACTGCCATATCGGCGCACACACGGCCATGGCCGGCTGCGTCGGCGTGGCCGGCAGCGCCACCATCGGCAAATACTGCACTTTCGGGGGCGCCGCCATGGTCTCGGGCCACATCACCATCGTCGACAAGGTGTACGTCACCGCCGGCAGCCTGGTGGCCAACTCGATCAAGGAACCGGGCCAGTACACGGGCTTCTACCCGATCGCCAAGAACAGCGACTGGGAAAAGAACGCCGTCCTGCTGCGCAACCTGACGTCGATGCGCGAAAAAATCCGCGCGCTCGAAAAAGCCGTCAAGGCACTCACAGAACAAAAATAGAAGACATATGACCATTACCGACAACAAAGGCGTACCAGGCAAGACCCTCGACATCTGCCAGATCAAGGAATACCTGCCGCACCGCTATCCGATGCTGCTGGTCGACCGCGTGCTGGACTGGGAAGCGCACAAATCGATCAGCGCGATCAAGAACGTCACCGCCAACGAAGAATTCTTCAACGGGCATTTCCCGCACAAGCCGGTGATGCCGGGCGTGCTGATGATCGAAGCGATGGCGCAGACCGCGGCGATCCTGTCGTTCATGTCGATCGGCGTGAAACCGGACGCCAATTCGGTGGTCTATTTCGTCGGCATCGACAACGCGCGCTTCAAGCGTCCGGTCGGTCCCGGCGACCAGCTGCGCATGGATATTGAAATCGTGCGCTGCTCGCGTGGCATCTGGAAGTACAAGGCCGTCGGCAGCGTCGATGGCGCCATCGCCCTCGAAGCGGACCTGATGTGCACCATCCGCAGCGCGAGCGACGCGAGCCAGCCAATGGGGAACTGAATGGCGACGATTCATCCTAGCGCCATCGTCGACCCGCGCGCGCAGCTGGACAGCAGCGTCGAAGTGGGCGCCTTTTCGATCATCGGCCCGCACGTGTCGATCGGCGCCGGCACGGTGGTCGGTCCGCACGTGGTCATCGAAGGCCACACCACGATCGGCAAGGACAACAAGTTCTTCCAGTTTTCCTCGATCGGCGCGCCGCCGCAAGACAAGAAATGGGATGGCGAGCCGACCCGCCTGGAAGTGGGCGACCGCAACACGGTGCGCGAATTTTGCACCTTCAACACCGGCACCGTGCAGGATGAAGGCGTCACGCGCCTGGGTAACGACAACTGGATCTCGGCCTACTGCCACCTGGCGCACGACTGCCAGGTCGGCAGCAACACGATTTTCTCGAACAATGCGCAGCTGGCCGGGCACGTGGAAGTGGGCGACTGGGCGATCTTGTCGGGTTTTGCCGGCGTGCACCAGTTCTGCAAGATCGGCGCGCATGCCTTCATCGGCATGTACACCAGCCTTACCCAGGACGTGCCGCCGTTCGTGCTGGTGTCGGGCAATCCGGCGTCGGCCCATGGCGTGAACATCGAAGGCATGAAGCGGCGCGGCTTTACCCGGCCGCAGATCGACGGCGTGCGCGCGGCCTACAAGCTGATTTACCGCTCCGGCATGACGCTCGAAGCGGCCAAGGCGGCCCTGGTCGACCAGCAGCACGAGTCGCCCGATGCCGCCGCCGACATCGGCGCCATGCTCGCTTTCCTGGGCAGTGCGTCCCGTGGCATTGTCCGCTGATTCGACGCGGTGCGCGTCGGCTGCGGCATCGGTCGCCATGGTCGCGGGCGAAGTATCGGGCGACATGCTCGCCGCGCGCCTGCTGGCCGGCCTCGCGCCCCATCTTCCCGGCGCGCGTTTTCACGGCATCGGCGGCCCGCGCATGGCCGAGCAGGGGTTTGTGTCCGACATCGACATGGACCGCCTGACCGTGCGCGGCCTGTTCGAGATCATTCCGCGCTACCGCGAAATCAAGGGCATCCAGAACACGCTGCGCGACCGCCTGCTGGCCGAGCGCCCGGACGTGTTCATCGGCGCCGATTACCCGGGCTTTAACCTCGGCCTGGAACTCCAGCTGAAAGAAGCCGGGATTCCGACCGTGCACTTCGTCAGTCCGCAAATCTGGGCCTGGCGCGGTGGCCGCATCAAGAAGATCATCAAGGCCGTCTCGCACATGCTGGTGATCTTCCCGTTCGAGGAAGAAATCTACCGCAAGGCCGGCGTGCCGTGCACCTACATCGGCCATCCGCTGGCCGAACTGATTCCCATGGAGCCCGACGTGGCGGCGGCGCGCAGCGCGCTTGCTATGCCGCAGGATGCGCGCGTGATCGCGCTGATGCCGGGCAGCCGCATGGGCGAACTCAAATACCTGGCCGAGCCCTTTGTCGGCGCGGTCAAGCTGCTGGCCGCGCGCGACCCGGACCTGCGCTTTGTCGCGCCCATGGCGGGCGAGCGCCAGCGCCAGTATTTCACGGAGCTGATCGCCAGGGCCGGATTGCAGTCGGTGCGCATCGACCTGTTAGAGGGCCGCTCGCATGAAGCCATTGCCGCCGCCGACGCGGTGCTGGTGGCATCGGGCACGGCGACCCTGGAAGTGGCGCTGTTCAAGAAGCCGATGGTGATCGCCTACAAAGTCATGCGCGCCTCGTACGAGATCATGCGCCACATGGGTTACCAGCCCTGGATCGGGCTGCCGAACATCCTGGCGCGCGAATTCCTGGTGCCGGAACTGCTGCAGCACGCGGTCACGCCGCAAGGGCTGGCCGACGCCATGTGGGAACAACTTAACAACGCGGCCAACCGCAAAATGCTGGTGCAGCGCTTCACCGACATGCACCACAGCCTGCTGCGCAACAGTGCGCAGGAAAGCGCGGCCGCCGTCATGCGCGTCATCGCGGCATCGAAAAAGTCATCATGAGAACCAAAAAAGTCAATTTTTACCCGGGGCTGAAGAAGAACGCCTATCCGTTCACGCCCGACGATATCGTCTGCGGCGTGGACGAAGCAGGGCGCGGCCCGCTGGCCGGCCCGGTGTTCGCCGCCGCCGTCATCCTGCACCCGGACCGCCCCATCGAAGGCTTGCGCGACTCCAAGAAGCTGACCGCCGAGAAGCGCGAGGCGCTGGCCCCGCAGATCAAGGAATACGCGCTGGCCTGGGCGATTGCCGAATGCTCGCACGAGGAAATCGACAGCATCAACATTTTGCAGGCGACCATGCTGGCCATGCGGCGTGCGGTGGAAGCCCTGTCGACCATCCCGACCATCGCCCTGATCGACGGCAACCGCAGCCCCGTGATGCAGATCCGCTGCCATCCGATCATCGAAGGCGACGACAAGGTGCATGCCATTTCGGCGGCCTCGATCCTGGCCAAGACCGCGCGCGACGCCGCCCTGGTGGCGCTGCACGAACTGTATCCGCAGTACGGCTTCGACCAGCACAAGGGCTACGGCACCGCCTTGCACCTGGAGCGCCTGCGCGAGCACGGCGCGTGCCCGGTGCACCGGCGCTCGTTCGCACCCGTGCGCGCCACCTTGCCTGTATCTGTGACCAATACCATCGTCGGCATGGACATGTCGTTCGACTTCGGCGAGGCCGCATGAAAACCATCACCTCGCGCGACAATCCGCTTTATAAAGACCTCAAGCACCTCGCCGGCAGTTCGCAGGCGCGGCGCAAGGCCGGCCAGACCCTGCTCGACGGCGTGCACCTGTGCCAGTCGTACCTCGCGCTGCGCGGCGCGCCGCTGCACTGCATCGTCTCCGAAAGCGCGCTGGCCAACCCGGAAGTGGCCGACATCGTCATGCAGTGCGAAAGCGCGCATGCGTACGTCACCGCCATGCCGGACGCGCTGTACAACGCCCTGAGCCAGGTCGAACACGGCGTCGGGCTGATGTTCCTGATCGCCACCCCGGTGCTCGCCGCGCCGGGCGTGCTCACGGCGTCCGCGGTCCTGCTGGACAACCTGCAGGACCCGGGTAACGTCGGTTCGATCCTGCGCAGCGCGGCGGCGGCCGGCATCACCCAGGTCTACTGCAGCAGCGGCACCGCCTTTTGCTGGTCGCCCAAGGTGCTGCGCGCGGCCATGGGCGCGCACTTCGTGGTCGACATCCACGAAAACGTCGACCTCGCCGAACTGGTGAAGGCCTCGGCGATTCCCGTGCTGGCCACCAGCGGCTACGCCACGCAGCGCCTGTACGATGTCGACCTGGCACGTCCGGTGGCCTGGCTGCTCGGACACGAAGGGCAGGGCGTGGCGCACGACCTGCTGGCGTTGGCAACTCATCAAGTCGTGATTCCGCACCTGGGCCAGATCGAGTCGCTCAACGTGGCGGCGTGTGCAGCTGTCTGTTTTTTTGAACAGTTGAGGCAGATTCAATCAAAGTAAGGCGAAACAGTTTCTTGACAGCATAGACGACGCTGGGTTCTCGGGGTAATGTCAATACCAGAACCTAGCGGAGGAATGATGGACATCGCCCACCTGCATTTTCTGGTCGCCGACGCCGATACGGCCCAGCGCCAGACCCTGATCGACATGCTCGGCCGCCTGGGCGCCACCCGCATCAGCGTGGCCCTGGATGGCGAAAGCGCGCTGCACAGCATCGAAGCGCCGGACGGCCCGCCGATCGACATCGCCATCATCGACCTGGCCCTGTCCGGGCGCGACGGCCTGGAACTGATACGCGACATCACCGTGCTCAATGCCGGCACGCGCGCCATCATCACCGGCAGCTGCCATGCAAGCCTGCTGTTTTCGGTCGAAAGCCTGGCGCTGGCCTATGGCCTCGACCTGCTCGGCACCATCCCCAAGCCGCTCACCAGCGGCCACCTCGAAGCCGTGCTGTCGCACTACACGCCGCCGGCGGCGCCGGTGCTGGAGCGCCGCGTGCTGCCGCGTTTCAGCTTCGCCGAAGTAGGCGAGGGGCTGCAGGCGCGCCAGTTCGAGCCCTTTTTCCAGCCCAAGATCGAGCTGGCCAGCGGCGAGGTGAAGGGCCTGGAAGTATTCGCGCGCTGGCGCCACCCGGAGCACGGGGTGGTGGGGCCGGCGGCCTTTATCGATGCGCTGGAACAGAACCACCGCATCGATTTTCTCGACTGGACCATGATCGAGCGCTCGGCCGAGCAGTGCCGCGTGTTCCTGGACAAGGGCTTGCCGAGCGCAATATCGCTCAACCTGTCGGCCGAAACGATCGGCCACCCCGATTTCCTGCGCCAGATCGGCGTATGCACCGACCGCCACGGCATCGCGCCATCGATGCTGACCTTCGAGCTGCCGGAATCGGCGGTGCTGACCAACGACCCGAGCTTCCTGGAGCGGCTGCTGCGCCTGCGTATGATGGGCTACGGCCTGGCGGTGGACGACTACGGCACCGGGCGCTCGAATGTGCAGCAGCTGGCGCGGGTGCCGTTTTCGGAACTGAAGATCGACCGCAGTTTCGTCGACGGCGCCTCGCGCAAGCGCTCGCTGGCCACGGTGCTCAGTTCCTGCCTGGGACTGGCGCGCAGCCTTGACCGCAAATCGTGCGCGGTGGGTGTCGAGACGCGCCAGGACTGGGATTTTTTGCAGGGTCTGGGCTGCACGTATGCGCAGGGCCATCACATTGCCAGGCCGATGGAAGCGGAGCGCTTTCCGGACTGGCTGGCGGACTGGCGCCAGTTCTTTTGACATCCGGGCAGCGCTGACAGTTACACCGGCAACTGTTGCATATCGATGACAAAACGGTAGCGCACATCGCTCTTGACGACGCGCTCGAAAGCATCGTTGATCATCCCGATATCAATGATTTCGATGTCCGTGGTGATATTGTGCTTGCCGCAGAAATCGAGCATTTCCTGGGTTTCCTTGATCGAGCCGATCATCGAGCCAGCCAGCGTGCGGCGTGTGCCATCATGTTGAATGCGTTGACCGGCGCTGTGGCCGCATCGGGTACCCCCATCAGCGTCATGGGGCCGTCGATTTTCAGCAGCCGGATGTAATCGTTCCAGTCGACCGCCGCACCGACGGTATTGATGATCAGGTCGAACTGGCCGGCCAGCCTGGTAAAGCTTTCCTTGTCGTTGGCCGCGTAATTGCTGGCGGCACCGAAACGTAAGCCATCTTCTTTCTTGGAGAGGGACTGGCTCAGCACTGTCACCGCGGCGCCCAGCGCATGGGCGATCTTCCCGCATCTGGATGGGTGTGTCGCGATGCGACTTGTAAAAATATCGTGATTCAACGCAGCGTAGAAGCGTGGTCCAACGCTCGGCAGACAATGGACCGGGAATGCACCAGTGCCGAGGCCGTATCGTCGAGCAATACTTTGCTTGTCAGATTTCGATACATTTTCCATCGTACTGGTAACGCTACCCCGTCATCCGCATCATGAACATTCTCATCAACTGGTGCCGGCAAAATTGCCGCCACTGCTCAGCCAGAAAGTTCAATTTCAATGCGCCATCGTCGTTATTTCTGGATAGCTGTCGTGTTAACGCTGGGCGGCTGTACAAGTCCTGGCTCTTCACGGAAAGATGTTGCAGTGGCCCAGGCACAGCACGACAGCTTCACCAATCTGTGCTCGGAATCTGCGCATGAATCGATCAAGCGATTTCCGCGCATCGTAAAACAGATCTATTTGTCGGAAAGTTCAAAAGTATATGGGGCATATGGCTTCGAGCTATTCTTTGGTGTAACCCGAGCACGCCGGTGGGCCTTTGCCGATTTGCTCGACGGTCCGGCCCCCGCCGACCGGGTCGACACTCCCGGCGCTTACGAAGTGCGCTATACCTATCTTCCAGTCACATCGAACGTGGCCGGGGAAACGCTGCAATTCCATGGAGTGCGCCAGGAAATCATCGAGCTAAGCACAAGGGAGGTGATTGCGGAGAGGGAAAACTACATATGGGGCAAGGACTTCAACCGATCCAGCACGTGCATAGATTCCTCGTGGGTCTCGGGGAGCGACAATTTCGTGAACCGGGTCCTTGGCGATCGATACCGCGATGAGAGTTCGCATGTGCATACTCCAGAAAAATATATTAAGGCCCTCGTTCTTGGCTCCGTGCCGGTGGACGTGAAACTTCTGGACGTTCCCAGTCAATCGACACTTCCGCCGGGGTCTGTGTTCGATTACAACGACCGAAAAGTCACGTTACCCAATGGAAGTAACTTTCGGATGCCCACGTATGGTAATGGAGAACCCTTGCCTGGTATTGCCACGCTGGTGGACGGGTCTGACTATGTGTTCGTGCTATTACCCGCGGGGCATTCGCGGAATTGGCCGCTTCGCCAGGTCTTGCTGTATCGCCGTGACAAGTCGGGTCAGCCAATCGAAAAAGTGTACGTGCAGCTCCCAAGGTTCGTCGACTGGTCAAACGGATGGGGCATGCGGCAGCAGGACATTTCTATGGAAAAAGGAACCCTGCGAATCAGCGTTTATGGCATGAAAAAGAGGGCTGGGGATTTTTCAGACCAAAGCAACGACGGACGTTACACAATGCGATATGACTTTGTTGCTCAGCTCTCGAAATGATCGCAAGCGCTCGCAATTTCAATTTTTTCGATGGCGTTCAAAGTTTGGTCACTTTATCGATTTAATTTCCTCGACTGCCAAGGTCATGTGGGGTCGAATGGGGCTTGCAACTGGACTGACGCCAGTTCTACTGAGAGGAACTAGCGTTCCCCTCAGGACGTGCGGAGCGTATGCGTAAGCCGCAATAGCATTGCAGGGAGAGCGGTAATCGGTCGATGAAGATCAAACCCGCGCCGAGGCCGGTTCCAAAATAGCGTAGTCTCGCGAAATATAGAACTTCAAAGTACCCCAGAACGCCGACAGCGCTCGGACACGGGAGAATAGCAGGCGCTTTCCCTTTCCCGCCGCGGCAATGCAAATGGCGCGACTGACAACGCCCCGTCCTAGACAATAGATATTCGGCGCGAGGACGAATTGCAGCGGGGGTTACGATGAACACCAAACCGATGTGGGAATACAGTGGCCAAGATGCGAGGCTGGTCGCTTATGCGCCTCGCCACTGAACCGTTATTTCCCATGGTCGGCCAGCACCAGCACCGGCCCGCTCGCCACCAGCACCATTTCACGCACCATCAGGTTCAGGCGCATCTGCACCGCATCCCGCAGCGGTCCCTGGATCGGTTTGAAACCGAACATCTTCAGCACCGCCTGCACGATCTCTTCCTGGCTGGCGCCGAAGTGGCGTTCCACCACCTGGATGATGGCCACCTCGATTTCCTTGGGCGGCAGCATGTCGGCGCGGCGCAGGCCTTCCGACTCCACAAACGTGCGGTCGCGCACCGTGACCGGGCTGCCCGGCTTCCACACAAAGCCGTTCAGGCGCCCCACCAGGCCGCTGGCGACGGCCGCATCGACCGCTTTCTCGGTCGCCGCTTCCATGCGCGAGCCGACCCGCTGCAAGCCCCAGGCCTTGCGCAGCCGGACCACGATTTCGTCGAGATGGACCGGGCCCTCGATGTAGACAATCTGCTCGACCAGATCGACCAGCACCTCCAGCGGGGCTTCGTGCAGTTCGTAGTCGCCGCCTGGCCGCACCATGCTCGCTTCCACGTAGCGGTTGCGCCGCTGCGGCGTTTCCTCCACCGGGACGATCGCCACTTCCGTCACGATCTCGCGCTCGATCCGCACGCTTTGCGGCGGCGGCGCCTGGTGCAGCTTTTTACTCTCCTCGGCGCGCGCGTCAAGCGTCTTGCGCGCCTCATGGATGGCGGCGATCACGCGCGCAAGCTGCTCCTGCGGACGCTGGAACCAGTCGGTGCTCCAGATACGGTGGATGATCCAGCCATGGTCTTCCAGCACCGCCTGGCGCAGCCGGTCGCGGTCGCGCGCGGAACTCGACGAGTGATACGCCGCGCCGTCGCATTCGATGCCGAGCAGGTAGCGCCCCGGGCGGTCCGGGTCGGGAATGGCCAGGTCGATGAAGAAGCCGGCGATGCCGACCTGCGGATGGACCTCGAAGCCGCGTTCCTTGATGGCGGCCGCCACGTCGACCTCGAACATGCTGTCGTAATCGCGCCCGCTCCTGCCAGCCACGCCGAGCTGCCCGGTGCGCGCGTAGCGCAGGAACAGCTTGAACGCCTGCACGCCCTTGCCCTTGCCGCGTTCGAGGTCGATGTCTTCGTCGGTGATCGACGAGAACACTTCGCAGCGGCGCTTGGCGCGGCTGATCAGCACATTCAAGCGCCGCTCGCCGCCTTCCGCGCTCAACGGCCCGAAACGCATGTTGACCTGGCCGCTGGCGTTGCGCCCGTAGCCGACCGAAATGAGGATCACATCGCGTTCGTCGCCCTGCACGTTTTCGAGGTTCTTCACAAAAAACGGCTCGCTCGGATGCGACTGGAAAAATCCTTCGGCCTGCTGGTTGGCGCGCCGCAGCAGCTCCAGCTGGTCTTCGATGGCCTTGCGCTGCACCACCGAGAAGGTGGCCACGCCCAGCGAATGCTGCGGCGTTTGCAGCGCGTGGCGCATGATGGCCTCGGCCACCGCCTTCGCTTCGGGCACATTGGTGCCCGTGTTGCCGGAGTCGAAAACGCCGTCGGCGACATGCGTGAAGCGCAGGCCCATGCCCGCTTCCTGCGTGTAGGGGCTGGGCACGATGAACAGCTTGTTCTCGTAGAACTGGCTGTTCGATACCGCGATCAGCGACTGGTGGCGGCTGCGGTAGTGCCAGCGCAGCATGCGCTGCGGCAGGCCGCGTGCGGTAAACAGGCCCAGGATGCTTTCGATGTCGGCCACCTGCGCTTCGCCGCCGTCGGTGTCGGTCTCGTCGCCGGCGTCGCTGGTCATCTTGGCGAAGAAGCGGGTCGGCGGCAGCTGGCGTTCGTCGCCCACCACCACCACCTGGCGGCAGCGTGCGATCGCGCCGAGCGCGTCGACCGGCTGGATCTGGCTGGCCTCGTCCATCACCAGCAGGTCGAACGTGAGCTGGCCGGGCGGCAGGAACTGCGCCACCGACAAGGGGCTCATCATCAGCACCGGTTTCAAGGCCTGGATCGCCGGCGCCGCCTTGAGCATCAGCTGGCGGATCGGCATGTGGCCGCGCCGGCGCGCCATTTCGCCGCGCAGCACGCCCAGCGGGCCGATGGCGCCGCCGCCTTGCGGAATGCGCTTGAAGTGGGCGCGCGCCACTTCGATGCTGGCCGCGGCGATGCGCTGCAGGTCCAGGTCCGCGAACTGGCGCACTTCGCTGTCGTGTACCTGGCCGTCAAAGGTGGCCAGGGCCGGTTCGGCGCGCACCTGGGCCGCATACAGCGCCTCGAAATAGCTCATGTTGAAGCACGCCGGCGCGGCGCCGGCGGCCATGCGGCCGCTTTCCATCTCGTCGACGAAGCGGGCCATGCCCATCAGACGCGCCTTGCCGCTGCGCTCGCGCCAGGTGACCCAGCGCGACAACTGTTCGGCGTGCGTGATCCATTGGCCGAAGTGCACCAATATGTCGGCAATCGGTACCTGGGCGATGCTGTCGGCGCCGAACAGCGCATGGGCGTCGGTGCACAGGGTCTCGAACAAGCCTGCCAGCTCGTTGTTCCAGGCGATACAGGTCTGTTCCAGCACGTGGGCCCGCTGCAGCGGCAGGCCACGCTCGTCGTGGCGCGCCACCATCGCCGGCAAGGCCGGATTGGCGGCGATCCACTGCGCCGCGCCGACCAGGAAGGGCCAGTCCGAGGCCGCCCCTTGCCAGTGCGCGCCGAAGGCTTGCTCGCCCAGCACGCGCGCGCCGTCGATGCTGGCCGACAGGCGCTGCGCGGTGCTCAAGGCGTCGAGCACCGGCAGCAGGTCCGACAGGCGCGCCGGCCGGAACGCCAGTGCGCTGCGCACCGTGCCCAGGGCGCCGTCGATGGTGGCGACAAAGGTGCCCACCGCCGACAGGTCGGCATGTTCGACCGTCAGGATGTCGGGGAACATGTCGCGGATCGCCGCGCCGCAGTCGTTCCAGCAGTCGCGCAGCAGGGTCAATGTGTTGTCGAGCGAGCGCTGGACGTGGTCCACGCGCTCGCCGAGGGCAGGGCGGTCTGTCACGCTGGCGGCGATCAGGCGCGGTTCCGGACCCATGCCGCGCAGGGTGCGCATCCACGCCACCAGGGCGCGCAGCGGTACCGGCGACGAGCGCTCGGCGCGCCAGTCGGCGCCGAATGCGGCGCGCCCTAGCTGGTCGTTCTCGCGCAGAAAACGCATGGTCTGCTGGCCGGCGGACAGGCGGTCCAGAATGTCGATCTGGCTGGCCAGCTCGATGTCGGGCACGCGCAGCACCGATTTGACCAGCCCATTGGCGCGGCGCCAGTCGTCGCGCAGGAAGCGCAGCATGCTGCTGCCGTGGATGGCCAGTACCTGGCGCACGCCGGTCAGGTCGGTCTCCCAGGCGTAGTCGAGGACCTTGTTCTGCAGGTAGCCACGCGCTTCCTGCAGCGACGCCACTGCTTCCGCCAGGTCGGCGGCCTGCTCGATGCCATGATCCCAGACGCTGGCGGCCAGCACCTCGGGGCTGACATCCGGCGCGCAAGCGATGCGCTGGCCGAGTATGAGGGCCTTGCCGATGTCGGCCAGGGTGCCGGTACGCGCGGACGCGCCCAGGTGCTGGCGCAGGCGTTCGGTATCCTGCAGCAGCGCCGGCAACTGGCCTGCCAGGCGCGCGATGCGGCCGAAAGCGTCGTCGCTCATCCCGGCTGGCAGGGGGCGCAGCGCGAGACGCGCCGGTTTCAGGTCCATCGTCCAGGCGGCGGGGGAGACTTTGCCTTCCAAAAAAGTGACCAGCTGAGCGTACTGCGCACCCAGTTCCACCAGGTTGGCCAGCTCCTCGCGCTGCGTGCGCCATACCGGCGACGAGAGGGCCTGGCGCGACAGGCGCGGCGCACTGGCCACCCGTTCGGCCATATCGGCGATGCGGGCAAAATCGTCGCAGCTGTCCGGCGGACCCATGTCGAGCGAGGCGGCAAGCCCGGTCTGGCTGGCCGCCAGTTCCGACAAGCCGGTGCTCGATTGCGTGATGCGCTGGCCCAGGCGCTCCATTTCGGTGGGCGAGATATTCGTCATGCGCACGCCGCGCCATGGGTGCTGCGACGGCAGGCCCATGTCGGCCAGGCGCTGCGCCAGTTCGCTCACCAGCTGGTAGCGCTGCGCGCGTTCGTCCGGGGTCCAGCTTTCCGGCTGGTCGAACGCATCCTGCAGCGGGGCGATGCGCTGGCGCTGCAATTCGGTGATATGGCCGATCACCTGGTAGGGCGTCAGGCGCGCCACCGGGTGCGCCGCGTGCATGCGGTCCGCATGGCCGTTGAGGGTATCGCGCGCCAGCTGCAGGCGCGCGTTGAGCGTGGCGGGCAGTTCGCCGCGCGGCGCGCCCAGGTCGGCGGTGCGGCGCAGTTCCTCCAGCAGCACGCGCTTGTTGGCCTTGTTGCTGTGCAGTTCAAGGCAGGCGTCGCCCACCCCGGCATGATCGAGGCGGCGCTTGACGACGTCCAGCGCGGCCATTTTTTCGGCCACGAACAGCACGCTCTTGCCGTCGGCGACGGCCGAGGCGATGATGTTGGCGATGGTTTGCGACTTGCCGGTGCCGGGCGGGCCCTGGATCACCAGATTGCGCCCGCTGCGCACATCGTGCACGGCCAGCGCCTGCGAACTGTCGCAGTCGACGATGTGCAGCAGGTCCGCTGGCGCGATCACGGCATCGATCGGGGTGCCGTCCGGGATCGTCAAGGCGTTGCTGGTAAATCCGTCCGAGAGCAGGCCGCGCATCAGCGGCTGGCCGAGCAAGCCTTCCTGCACCGGCCACACGGCCGGATCGAGATCGCGGTACATCAGGAATTTGGCGAACGAGAAAAAGCCCAGCACGACATCGTCGGCGAGGACGCGCCAGTCTTCCTTGGATGCGACGGCGCGCGCGACCTCGCCGATGTAGGCGGCCGGATCGAAGTCGTCACCGGCCTCGAACGGCGGCAGGGTGATGCCGTGCACGCGGCTGAGGAACGCTTCGAGCGAGAGGTTGGCCGACAGTTCTTCCTGGCGCCAGCGCAGCTTGAACTGTTCGGCGGCATTGCCGCGCTGGAGACTGACCGGGATCAGGATCAGCGGCGCGTAGCGGATATTCCTGGCGTTGGCCGGGTCGATCCATTTCAGGGTGCCGAGCGTGAGAAACAGGATGTTGACGCCCTGTTCTTCCTCCAGCGTGCGGGCGTCGTTGCACAGGTCGAGCAGGCGCTTTTGCAGGCCTTTCGAGGTGAGCTTCGTTTGCAGCTTGGTGTCGTTATGGCGCAGCATGACGCCGCGCTCGTCGACGGCGTCGTCGGGCTGCGCCAGTTCGTCGAGCACGTCGGCATCCTCGTCCAGCCCGGCCGTGGTGCCGGGGTAGGCTGTGCTACGACCGGGCAAAAAGGTGAGCGAGCGGTTTTCCGTCACCAGCATGCGGAAAATGTCGCTGGAACGCTCGTCGGTCACGTCGATGATGCGGGTCGCCTTGGCCGAGCGCGGAATGTTCAGCAGCCGGTTGCGCGCCGACAGGTCGAGCAGTTCCATGCGCGCGCGTTCCAGCTTGTCGTGCGCGCTGAGGTTGCCGTCAAGGAACTCCGAGAGTTTTTCCGGCGCCGCGTCAGGCGCTGCCCCGTCAGGTTTTTTGGTCAACAGATCGGTCTTCTTGTTCTCAGCTTCACTCATGAATTAATACTCGCGCCGATCCGGTTTGATTTCCTGCAAAATGGTGGTGGCGATTTCTTCGATGGACTTGGTGGTCGACGACAGCCAGCGGATGCCTTCGCGCTTCATCATCAGCTCGGCCTCGTTGACTTCGTAGCGGCAATTTTCGATGGAGGCGTACTTGCTGCCGGCGCGTCGCTCATGGCGGATTTCCGACAGGCGCTCCGGCGTGATGGACAGGCCGAAAATCTTGTCGCGGAACGGCGGCAGCGACGACGGCAACTTGCCGCGTTCGAAATCGTCGGGAATGAGCGGGTAGTTGGCGGCTTTAATGCCGTACTGCATCGCCAGATACAAGCTGGTCGGCGTCTTGCCCGAGCGCGACACACCCACCAGGATCACATCGGCCGAGGCCAGGTTCTTGTGCGACTGGCCGTCGTCATGCGCCAGCGAGAAATTAATCGCCTCGATGCGGTTCTTGTACTCCTGGCTGTCGACAATATTGTGCGAGCGGCCGATGGTATGGGTCGACTTGACGCCCAGCTCCTGTTCCAGTGGAGCAACAAAAGTCTGGATCAAGTCCATGTGCATGCCGCGCGACTGGCGGATCACGTTCGACAGGTCGGGCTTGACCAGGGTCGAAAACACGATCGGACGCTGGCCGTCGGTGGTGAGCGCTTCGTTGATCTTGCGCGCCGCGTCGTAAGCCTTGTCGAGCGTATCGATGAAGGGCAAACGTACCTGGCGGAAACGCATCTCGAACTGGGTGAGGACGGCGTGGCCGAATGTCTCTGCGGTAATACCTGTGCCATCGGAAACGAAAAAAACCGTACGGGCGGAGGTCGGCAGGGGTGGGCGTGGTTCTGTGGTCATATTTGTCGTGTCGGCTTCCTGTGCTGCCATTGTTTCAAGTTGTGCGCTGTAAATTCGCGGCGCAGGCTGTAAAATGCTCTGCAACGCATCAATTGTGCGGCACGACCCAAAGAATAACAAGAAAACATAGTCAGCCCCGCCTAGCGAACAGATTTCTACTATCAGTAAGGGTGTTTGTTATGACCAACTTGTCTACCGCAGCATTGAAGGAACCGGATCGCACCGGCGTGTACGTCGCATCGTTCGAGACATTGCGCATGACGGATGTGGAATCCGTCGGCGGAAAAAATGCCTCCCTGGGCGAAATGATCAGCCAACTGGCTGGCGCCGGCGTACGCGTGCCGGGCGGCTTCGCCACCACGGCCGACGCCTTCCGCGACTTCCTCGCGCATGGCATCGACGGCGGCCCGTCCCTGGGCGACCGCATCGCGACCCGCCTTGAAGGCCTGAACATCGACGACGTGCGTTCGCTCGCCGTGGCCGGCGCCGAAATCCGCAAGTGGATCGTCGAAACGCCGTTCCAGGCCCGCCTGGAAGAAGAAATCCGCACCTTCTACGCGCGCCTGGTGGCCGATTCCGAAGTCGAAATGTCGTTCGCCGTGCGTTCGTCCGCCACCGCGGAAGATCTGCCCGACGCCTCGTTCGCGGGCCAGCAGGAGAGCTTCCTGAACGTGGTCGGCATCGACAACGTGCTCGAAGCGATGAAGCACGTGTTCGCGTCGCTGTACAACGACCGCGCCATCTCGTACCGCGTGCACAAGGGCTTCACCCACGCCGAAGTGGCCCTGTCGGCCGGCGTGCAGCGCATGGTGCGCTCGGACCTGGGCGCCGCCGGCGTGATGTTCACCATCGATACCGAATCCGGCTTCAAGGACGTGGTGTTCGTCACCTCCAGCTATGGCCTGGGCGAGACGGTGGTGCAGGGCGCGGTCAATCCCGACGAATTCTATGTGCACAAGCCGATGCTGGAGCAGGGCAAGTCGCCAGTCATTCGCCGCAATATCGGTTCCAAGCTGCTGAAGATGGAATTCACCAACGAGGCCAAAGCCGGCCGCTCGGTCAAGACCGTCGACGTGCCGATCGAAATGCGCAACCGCTATTCGCTGGGCGACGCCGAAGTGGTGGAATTGGCCAAGTACGCCGTCATCATCGAAAACCACTACGGCCGTCCGATGGACATCGAGTGGGGCAAGGATGGCCGCGACGGCAAGTTGTACATCCTGCAGGCGCGTCCCGAGACCGTCAAGTCGCAGCAAAAACCGACCGACGCGCAGCAGCGCTTCAAGCTCAAAGGCAGCGGCACGGTGCTGGCGCAGGGCCGCGCCATCGGCCAGAAGATCGGCGCGGGCCGCGTGCGCGTGATTCACGATCCGTCCGAAATGGAACGCGTGCAGCCGGGCGACGTGCTGGTGGCCGACATGACCGACCCTAACTGGGAACCGGTGATGAAGCGCGCTTCCGCCATTGTGACCAACCGCGGCGGCCGTACCTGCCACGCGGCGATCATCGCGCGCGAACTGGGCGTGCCGGCCGTTGTGGGTTGCGGCGACGCCACCGAGACGCTCAAAGACGGCATGCTGGTCACCGTGTCCTGCGCCGAAGGCGACGAGGGCATGATCTACGACGGCTTGCTGGAAACGGAAGTGTCGGAAGTGGCGCGCGGCGAACTGCCGCCGATCGCCACCAAGATCATGATGAACGTCGGGAACCCGCAGCTGGCGTTCGACTTCCAGTCGATCCCGAACGGCGGCGTTGGTTTGGCGCGCCTGGAGTTCATCATCAATAACAATATTGGTGTGCACCCGAAAGCGATTCTCGAGTATCCGAACATCGATGCCGATCTGAAGAAAGCAGTGGAGTCGGTCGCGCGCGGCCATGCCTCGCCGAAGGCCTTCTACGTCGACAAGCTGGCCGAAGGCATTGCCACGATCGCCGCGGCGTTCTGGCCGAAGCCGGTGATCGTGCGCCTGTCCGACTTCAAGTCGAACGAGTACAAGAAGCTGATTGGCGGTTCGCGTTACGAGCCGGATGAAGAAAACCCGATGCTGGGTTTCCGCGGCGCGGCGCGCTACCTGTCGCCCGATTTCGCCGAGTCGTTCGAGATGGAATGCGCCGCCATGAAGCGCGTGCGCAACGACATGGGCCTGACCAACGTCGAGATCATGGTGCCGTTCGTGCGTACGCTCGGCCAGGCTGAAAAAGTGGTCAACCTGCTGGCCAAGAATGGCCTCAAGCGCGGCGAGAATGGCCTGCGCCTGATCATGATGTGCGAAGTGCCGTCGAATGCGATCCTGGCCAACGAATTCCTGCAGCACTTCGATGGTTTCTCGATCGGTTCCAACGATCTGACCCAGCTGACCCTGGGGCTGGACCGCGATTCGGGCATGGCATTGCTGGCAGCCGATTTCGACGAGCGCGATCCGGCCGTCAAGGCGCTGCTGTCGATGGCAATCAAGGCGTGCCGCGATCAGGGCAAGTACATCGGCATTTGCGGCCAGGGGCCATCGGACCACCCGGATTTCGCGGCGTGGCTGATGGGCGAGGGCATCGAGTCGATGTCGCTCAATCCTGATTCGGTGATCGATACCTGGCAGAAGCTGGCCGCGCTCTAAAACCGGTCTTCATACGCAAAACCGCCGTTCCCGCCGTTGGCGGGAGCGGCGGTTTTGCATTTGCGCGCCATCATTCAGTAGTTGACTCTTCCCCAAAACCCGCTAGACTAGGCGCATTAAAGTTAATCCAACAAGACCATTATAAATACCGACTTTCTAACAAATTCTCACCCTCGTCGTCCATCCCGGGCCACGGGGGTTTTTGCTTTTTATAACCTGGAGGAGTGTCATGGCTGACTGGACGTGGTGGCTGGCGCTGGCTGGCGCATTGGTAATTTTTGAACTTTTCACGGGCACCTTTTACCTCTTGATGATCGCCGTCGGGGTGGCGTGCGGCGCCATCGCGGCGCTGATGGGCTACGGCGCATCGGGCCAGCTCCTGACCGCGGCCGTCGTCGGCGTGATCGCCACCGGGCTGCTGCACCGCAGCCGCTTCGGCGCGCCTGGGCGCCAGAACACCGCGCGCGATCCGAACGTGAACATGGACATCGGCCAGAGCGTCAACGTCGACACCTGGAGCGAAGGCAAGGCGCGCGTCATGTACCGCGGCGCGCCGTGGGATGTGGAACTCGGCCCCGGCGCACTGGCCGAAGCGGGCAGTTTCCGGATCGTCGAAGTGCAGGGCAGCCGCCTGATCGTCTCCAACAACTAGTTAACAACAACTGAAAGAGGTAGGCTATGGAAGTTTTCGGAATCATGACAATTGTCCTCTTCATCGTGGCGCTGGTGTTCGTCTTCAAGACCATCAACGTGGTGCCGCAGCAGCACGCATGGGTGGTCGAACGGCTGGGCAAATACCATGCGACGCTGGCTCCGGGCCTGAACATCGTGGTGCCGTTCATCGACCGCATCGCGTACAAGCACATTCTCAAGGAAATCCCGCTCGACGTGCCGCCGCAGGTCTGTATCACGCGCGACAACACGCAGCTGCAGGTGGACGGCATCCTGTACTTCCAGATCACCGATCCGATGCGCGCTTCGTACGGCTCCTCGAACTACCTGGCGGCCATCACGCAACTGGCGCAGACCACCCTGCGCTCGGTGATCGGCAAGATGGAACTCGATAAAACCTTCGAAGAGCGCGATCACATCAACATCACCATCGTCAACGCCATCGACGAATCGGCCGCCAACTGGGGCGTGAAGGTTTTGCGCTACGAGATCAAGGACCTGACGCCCCCGGCGGAAATCCTGCACTCGATGCAGGCCCAGATTACCGCCGAACGCGAAAAGCGCGCCCTGATCGCCGCCTCCGAAGGGCGCAAGCAGGAGCAGATCAACATCGCCACCGGCGAACGTGAAGCGGCGATCGCCCGCTCCGAAGGCGAGAAGCAGGCCTCGATCAACCGCGCCGAAGGCCAGGCCAAGGCCATCGTGGCGCTGGCCGAAGCGAACGCCGAAGCGTTGCGCCAGATCGGCGCCGCCATCCGCGAGCCGGGCGGGCAGGAGGCAGTCAACCTGAAAGTCGCGGAGCAGTACGTGGATGCGTTCTCGGAACTGGCCAAGACCAACAATTCGATCATCGTGCCGGCCAACCTGGGCGAGCTGAGCGGCTTGATCGCCAGCGCCATGCAGATCGTCAAAACCCAGAAGTAAGGAGCGGCCATGCGCGTCATCGTCATCACCGGGAGTTCGGACGGCATCGGAGCCGAAGTGGCGCGCCAGCTGGCGGCGCGCGGAGGCGCCGGCGTGGCGCTGGTGCTGGCGGCCCGCAACGGCGCCATGCTCGAGGCGGTGGCCGGGCAATGCCAGTCGCTTGGCGCGCAGACGCTGTGCGTGCCGACCGATGTATCGGTGCAGGCCGAGTGCATCGCGCTCATTGGCGCGGCGGTGGCGCGCTTCGGCCGCATCGATGCCCTGATCAACAATGCGGGACGCTCGGCGCACGCCTTGTTCGAGGATGTGCAGGACCTGGGCTGGTACGAGGACCTGATGCGCGTGAACCTGTGGGGCAGCGTGTGGTGCACGCACGCGGCCCTGGCGCACCTGAAGGCGACGCGCGGCAGCATCGTGGCGGTATCGTCGCTGTCAGGGCTGGTCGGGGTTCCGGGGCGCACGGCGTATGCGGCGACCAAGTTCGCCATGGCCGGTTTTTTCGAATCCTTGCGCGCCGAATTGAAAGGCGCGGGAGTGAGCGTGACGACCGCGTATCCGGGCGTGGTGATCACGCAGATCCGCCATCGCGGCTACAACGCGGCGGGCCAGCAGCTGGGCAAGAGCAGTCTGAATGAAGAAGGCGCGATGTCGGTGGAGGAGTGCGCCCGCCTGATCGTCGACGGCATGGAGCGGCGCAAGCGCGAGGTCGTGATGACCGCCAAGGGCAAGGTCGGGCGTTTTCTCAAGCTGGTTGCGCCGGGGATAATTGAGAAGCTGGCGCTGGCTGCGGTGAAGGAGCCGTAGCCGGTCAGCGGCATGGCGACCGGAATTGCTTTCTTGGTTGGAAGGTGATTCGTGTGCTATTACATGAACAGTATTTTTCTACTCATATGTTCTGCAATGGCCGCTTCGCATTGACGTTTACGTCAACGATGTAAACGAAAATTCGCGCGTGCTGCGCGAATTTTGGAATCGTAGCGCGAGCGATCATGCCCCCAAGTTGCCTCCATTCACGGCAGTCATCTCGGCCGTCATATCGACGCCGTTACCGGGGCCTGAACTCATCAAGTACGCGGCATAGCTTCCGACGCCCTCGTAGATCATGGTTGCTACAAATCGTACCGCAGCTTTACGAAAGCCCCCGGATACCGCTTCAATTTCGCTTGCGCTCATCTCTTCCATTGCTAGCTCCTTAAGTTGCTTATCGGGCGATAAGAACCTGTACTCTAGGTTTGGAAGAGCCGAGCAGTATTGATGTGGGAAATCATGTTGCTTAATAAACCGTATTGGGGGGCGATGTTGACCATTATTTTGATGGCGATCAAAGGTGGAATTGGTTTATGGAAATGCCGTATGGCATTCGCACGCTCTAAATGCGACGATACGTCACGTCACTTACTCAAAGGTAACCATGTCGTCCATTTCTATAGCCCCAGAGTCCAGGAGCTGCGGCCTATGGCAGACCTGCTTGCTGAGCTATTCGACAGCACTGGTTCTTTCTTTTTGCTTATCGGTCGCAACTGATTCGATCGCCTTACAATTCGACGTCGTCATGTCTGATCCACCGCCGCGGTCGGCGACATTGGGCGAATTTTTTGGCACCATTATTTTTGCCCCAGTCCTTGAGTCACTCTTGCTTGGGCTGACTATTAAGGGCCTTTCCAGATATGTCAATCGGCCATGTCTGATCGCTGGCACATGCGCGCTGATTTTTGGTGCTTTACATGGGCTTTTCGCCTTATCGTGGTTTTTTGGGACGGTCTGCTCATTTTTTGCTTTCTCGTACGCCTATCTTTACTGGAGCGGCCGATCACTCCGTAAAGCGTACGTGGCGGCATGCGTGCCCCATATGCTGATCAACCTTACCGCGATGACCTTGATTTTCTTCGGAAATTAATGCGGTCAACTGTCGTGCAGCGGGCAAGAACAAGGTTCGGTGCTCCAAGATGATTTTATCCGCAGGCGCGGGCGACGCCGCGCTCGGCGTCGGCAATGGCTGCATTGCGATTTTCGTCCGCCAAATAATGGCGCTCCCCCTTTTTGTCGATCTGGACGACGCGCCCATCGCGGCGGACAAGCGTCAGTTGCTGGCGTGCGTTGGTGCATTCAATCGCCTTGTTGCTTGCCCGAATCTTCGCATTCTCGGCGTCGACCTTTTCCGCAGCGAGCTTGTGCTGATTGTCGCTTTTGGCCGGCGCGCCAGGCGCGGCTTTCGGTACGGGCGCGGACTTGGCCGTCACCGCCGGTGCGCTCGGCGGCGCGGCCTGCGCCAGCGGCGGCAGCGACGCACCCGGCTTGCGGGCCGGGTCCCAGTTGGCGCCCGGACGGTCATCCGCGTATTTCTCCCGTTGTTGCTCCTGTTGCCTTTCCAGCTTGCTCTTCGCGTTGCGTTCGGCCAGTGTCGGCATCTTCTGCGAGCGCGCGCCAGGCAGATCGCACGGCGCGTTCTGGAAGGTGTAGTGGCCGTTGGCCCCCTTGCATTTGTTCAGGCCCGCGTGAGCGCCGGTGCTGAGGGTTGCGAGGATAAGCGCGAGGTAAAGCGGACGTGTTTGCATGCTGATGAGGATATTCTTTTGAAGTAATAGGGCAGACCCGGGCAGGCCGGGCGTCGCGTGGATTTTGGCAGTAATACAATTTTTTCGCAAGCAACATTGTTCAAGTATTCAAGCGCAGCTCCCGGTTAAGCATCGCTAAAGATCGTCCGCGTATAACTTTGTTCACCATTAACAGAGGAGGGCGGTATGAAAAAGCTGGTGCGCGAGAATAAGGGGTATTTGATGTTTCTGTTGTTATTCGGTGTCTTCCGAACCGCCATCGCGGACTGGAATCCGATTCCATCGGGGTCGATGCGCCCGAACCTGCTCGAAGGCGATGTCGTCTTCGTCAACCGCCTTGCGTACAACGTCAAGATCCCGTTGACCGATGTGGTGCTGGCGCGCGTGGGCGAGCCCCGGCGTGGCGACGTGGTGACCTTTTCGTCGCCCACCGACGGCACCCGCCTGATCAAGCGGCTGGTGGCGCTGCCCGGCGACATCGTCGAAATGCGCGACGAACAGCTGATCATCAACGGCCGGAGCGCCAGCTACGCCGCGGCCGGCACGGCCATGGAGCCGCTCGCCGACACGGCCCCCATCGCCGCCCGGCGCATCGACGAAACTTTCGACGGCCACCGCCGCCGCATTCAGGTCATCCCGGAACTGATGGCGTTGCGCAACTTCGGGCCGGTGACCGTGCCCAGGGATCAGTTCATGATGCTGGGCGATAACCGCGACCGCAGCGCCGATTCGCGCATGGTCGGCATGGTGCCGCGCCATCTGCTGATCGGGCGCGCCGAGCGCATCCTGGCGTCGGCTGACATCGACGGCAACTGGATGCCGCGCATGGAACGCTTCGGCATGAAGATGCCGTAGAGCGCAGTCCACCCGCTCATTCCGCTTCGCCCGCTTCCCCTCCGGCCGCCGCTGTTGTAGTTGTAATACATCGGGGCCGGTATCCTCTATTCGTATTCAATCGGTAACTCCGTCTGATGCATCGTAGCAGTCCCGATGCGCGGACGGACGACTCACCTTTTCCTTCCCTGCGTAACGGAGGCCGGCCACTCATGGCCCGGCCGCACCTTTTACGATAAAAACAGGGAGACAACATGGTTCTGAACGAGCGCTGGCGGCCGCTTTTCCCGTGGCGGCGAGCGCCGGCAACACCGGCGTGGCATTTGTGCATGGCACCGGTAACCACCCCGACGCCACCAACGACTACTGGACCCGCGAGATGATCGACGCGGTGCGCAAGGGCTTGCCCAATCCCGCGCTGTATGTGGTCGTGGCCTGCGACTTTTCCAAGTACGCGTGGGCGCCGGAAGCGAGCGGTTGCCTCGGCAAGCAACTGAGCGCCTTCATCGCCGCCAATAACATCACCGACATGGTGGTCGAGACCCATTCCCACGGCGGCAACATGATGCGCTGGCTGATGTCGAACCCGACCCAGGACAGCCGCTTCCCCGGCATCATCAAGACCATCCGCTGGGTCAACGCGCTGGCGCCGTCGTCGCTGGGCACCCCGCTGGCCGACGCCACCATCAGCGGCAACGTCTTCGAGTCCTCGCTGGGCTGGCTGATGGGCCAGAAGTCGGACGCGGTGCGCATGCAGCAGGTCAGCTGGATGGCGAACTACAACGCCACCTGGATGTACGGCACGGCCGGACGCCCGGCCCTGCCCAAGAACTTCTATGCGGTGGCCGGCACCGACATTTCCAGAGCCATACCCATGGCGCTGACGTGCATGGCAACGACTTCGGCGGCTACAACTACCAGAAGATGAACAATGCCGGCGATATCGATACGCTGGCGGCGACCTGGCTGGTCAACGACTACCTCGACGACGGACCCGGCAACATGGGTGGCTGGTTCGGCGACGCGTCCAAGTACAACAGCTATGGCATCACCGAAGCGCGCTACCGCCAGGGCAGCTACTCGACGCGCGCCATGTACGAGGATTACCAGGCGTTCCCGTTCCAGCCGATCGACAATCTGGGCCAGTATTTCTTCAGCCGCTTCCTGCAGGCGCCATCGGCCCAGACCCTCGGCTTCGTGCTGCACACCACCGACCTGCTGCAGCCGCACCACACCTTCGGCACGCTGGCGAACAACCACTCGGGCTGGGAAAACTGGGTCACCGACTACTACAGCAGCGAAAAGCTGAACGACCCGGCGCTGGTGCTGGCCGCGCTGGCGGACTTCACCCCGCTGGCGGCCAATGCCACCGACATCCGCGCCATGCTGACCCAGGGCGGCACCTACTCGTACAAGTTCGGCGGCGCGGTGCTCTCGTCGAGCGACCATGCGCTGCGCCGCGGCGTCGCCAAAAAAATGGTGCCGCATTCGATCGCGCTGGTGGTGCGCCTGCTCGACCGCGCCGCCGGACGCATGGCCATCCAGATCGGCTTTGCCGGCACCGGCGCAGCGCCGGTGCCATGCACCCGCTTACAAAACAAAGAAGAAATGAAGAATCTGGAATGAAGAACTTAACGACACTCCCGTGGCTGTCCGTGCTGCTGCTCGGCTCTGCCAGCGCGCTGGCGGCGCCAACGTGGGACAGCTACGTCAAGGAGAGCTGCCAGGGCAACGGCACGCGCCAGTGGTCGGCCAATGGCCTGGCGCATATCGGCATGTTGCCCGATTTTATCGCCGACCTGCGCACGCAGGGCTTGCGCCAGCCGGACCTGGCGCCGCTGATGAATTCGGCTGAGAGCGATATCCGCATGTGGGAGCAAGCGGTTGCCAAGAGCACGTCGGTGCCCTAAGCTACCGTCAATGCACCGGCGCAGCGCCGCGACGCCGCCTTTGGCCGGCGTTGCGGCGATGCGCTTTTCCTACCGATCCGCCACCTGATGTCTGGAGCACCATGTTCATTCAATTAAGCCTGCCGGCGGCCTTGCTCGGCCTGGCCCTGGGCGGTTCCGCCCATGCGGCCGCACCCGCCAAGCCTTACGCCGATGTCGAGAAGGCCATCGCCCCCTTGCTGGGCACTGTTCCGATCGAGAGAATTTCACCTAGTAAATTCGGCAGCCTGCTGGAAGTGGTGACGCCCCGGGGCCTGATCTATACCGACAAAACCGGCTCCTTCGTACTCTTCGACGTGACCGCGATCGATACCCGCACCCAGGAAAACCTGACCGAACAGCGCAACAACGAACTGGGCAAGTTCGAGTTTGCCGATCTGCCGTTGAAAGACGCGATCAAGACCGTGCGCGGCGATGGCTCGCGCGTGATCGCCACCTTCGAGGATCCGAATTGCGGCTACTGCCGCAAGCTCATCGGCGAGCTGAAAAAGGTGGACAATCTGACCGTCTACACTTTTTTGGTGCCGATCATGGCGGCCGACTCGGCCACTAAATCGGCGGCGATTCTGTGCTCGCCCGATCCGGCCAAGACCTGGGTCTCGCACATGACCGACAACAGCCCGCTGCCGGCCGCCACCGACTGCGCCACGCCGCTCGAACGCAACGCCGCCCTGTACCGCAAGCTGCGCCTGAACGGCACGCCGGCCATCCTGTTCCAGTCCAATACCAGGACCCCGGGCTATATTCCCGCCGAGCGCATCGAAGCGCGCCTGGCAGGAGGCAAGTAGCAATCGCCGCCGGGCCCGGTGACGTTTCCAAAATGCCGGTAAAATTGCGGGCTCGGTTGCCCGCACTGTCGCGGTGCCGTTTTTGAATAAGGCACGTCTGGCATGCAGCGAATGTTAACAGTCATTTTGGCTTGTATCGGGATGGTGGGCGCGCTCGCGATCGACACCTATCTGCCATCCATCCCGGCAATCGGACGGGAATTCGCGGTCGGTCCGCTGGCGGTGCAGCAAACGCTCAGCGTGTTCCTGTTTACCTTTGCGTTCATGATGCTGTTTTACGGCACGCTGTCCGATTCGTTCGGGCGCCGCCCGGTGATCCTGATTTCGCTGGCGGTGTACACGCTGGCCTCGCTCGGGGCCGCGTTCGCGCCCAGCTTCGGCGTGCTGCTCGCTTGCCGCGCGTTGCAGGGGCTGGCGGCGGGCGCCGGCCCGGTGATCGGCCAGGCCATCGTGCAAGACCGCTTTTCGCACGACCAGGCTCATGCGCAGCGCATCATGTCGCACATCATGATGGTGTTCGGGCTGGCCCCGGCCATCGCGCCGGTGCTGGGCGGCTATCTGCACGTGCATTTCGGCTGGCGCTCGACGTTCGTGTTCCTGGCCGTGTTCGGCGTGCTGATGCTGCTGCTGGTGTACCGCGGCTTGCCGGAGAGCTTGCCGAAGACGCAGCGCCATGCCTTTCATGGCGTCGAGATTGCGAAAAACTATCTCAAGGTGCTGCGCCACCCGCAGTTTTTGCTGCTGTCGCTCGCTGTCGGGCTGGCGTTCAGCGGCTTGTCGCTGTACATCGGCGCGGCTGCCAATTTCATCATGGATATCCTGCACCTGCCGGAAACCGCGTTTGCGTGGCTGTTCATTCCCATGATCGGCGGCATGGTGATCGGCTCGGCCTGGGGCGGCAAGGCGACGGCGCGCATCGCACCGGCCAGCATGATGTGGCTGGGATTCGGCATCATGGGGGCGGGCAGCGTGATCAGCATTGCCTACAACGTCATGTTCGTGGCGGCGGTGCCGTGGGCGGTGCTGCCGCTGGCGGTGTACACCTTCGGCCTGGCGGTGGCGATGCCGGCGCTTCAGGTTGGCGCCTTGTCGCTGTTTCCGGACAATCGCGGGCTGGCCTCGTCGATGATGTCGTTTATCCAGATGACGGCGTTTGCGCTGGTGTCGGGCATGCTGGCGCCGCTGCTGTTCGACAGCGCGCTGAAACTGGCGTGCGGGGTGGGCGGCTCGCTGGTGCTGAGCTTCCTGTGCTGGCGCCTGAGCCTGATGATGGCGCGGCCTGCGGTGCAGGTGGCGTGACCTGCGTCGCTGCTGCCAATGGCAGCAGCGACGGTGTTGCGGACGCCAGGCCTGGACGGATTTAGCGGCTGTGCGTCTTCATCGCCGCGGCAACTTCACGCTTGCCGTCGCGTTCTTTCTCGGTGGCGCGCTTGTCGTGCTGCTTCTTGCCCTTGGCAAGTCCGATCTCGCACTTCACCCGTCCACCCTTGTAGTGCAGGTTGAGCGGCACCAGGGTGTAGCCCGAACGCTCGACCTTGCCGATCAGCTTGTCGACTTCGGCGCGGTGCAGCAGCAGCTTGCGCGTGCGTACCGCTTCCGGGTGGGTGAATGAGGATGCGGTCGACAGCGCGCTGATGTGCGCGCCGAACAGGAACAGCTCGTCCCCGCGCACGACCACGTACGCCTCCTTGATCTGGACGCGCGAATCGCGAATCGCCTTGACTTCCCATCCTTCGAGCACGATACCGGCTTCGTACCGGTCCTCGATGAAGTAGTCGTGGAATGCTTTTTTATTGTCAACAATACTCATGAAATGGCTAAAACGCGCGGTTCGGTTAAACTACTGATGCAAGATACCCAACATCATAGCAAACGGTTGATTAATGGCAGTAGTACACAAAACAGTATTTTTGGCTTACAGCGCCGAACAGATGTTCGATCTGGTGGCCAAAGTGGAAGATTATCCCAAATTCCTGCCCTGGTGCGGCGGCGTGAAGCTCATTGAGCGGACCGACGACATCCTGGTCGCTTGCCTGGCAATTCACTTCCATGGCGTGAAGCAAAGCTTCACAACCCGCAACATCAACACGCGGCCGACCCAGATGAAGATGAAGCTGGTCGACGGCCCGTTCAAATGCATGGATGGCACCTGGACGTTCAAGGCGCTGCGGGCCGATGCCTGCAAGGTCGAATTCGACCTGCACTACGAATTTTCAAGCATGATACTCGAACAATTGATCGGGCCCGTGTTCGGCGTGATTGCCAACAGCATGGTCGACTCGTTCTGCAAGCGCGCCGAGACGGTCTATGGTTGATCCAGTGACGGAAACATTCACGGTCCAGGTGTGCTACGCGACGTCGTTGCGCGAGTACCTGCAGGAGCTGACGGTGGAGCAGGGCTGCACGATCGAACAGGCAATCCGCCAAAGCGGCGTGCTCGACGCCATTCCCGGAATCGACCTGGCGCTCCAGCCGGTTGGCCTGTACGGCAAGAAAAAGCCGCTGGAGACGGTCTTGCGGGCGCGCGACCGCATCGAAATCTACCGCCCGCTGGTGGCCGACCCGAAAGAGTCGCGCCGCAAGCGGGCTGAAAAAAAGGCTCAGCCAGGCTGAGCCGGAACTACCGCAACTACCGCAACTACCTTTACTTGCACGCTTCGGTGATCGCCTTGTTGGCGCGCGCAATTTCCGCCGTGCGCTGCGAGTCGTCCAGGAAACTGCGTTCGCCGTTCTTGTCGGTCGAACTCACGCGCGTGCCTTGTTCCAGGGTGCGCTTGTAGTTGCGGGCGCTTTCGCAGGCGACTTTATTGGCGGCCTTCCTGGTGGCGTCTTCGCCGGCTTTCTTTTGCTCGTCTTCCTTGGCCTTGGTGCGCTTGCGATACTCCGCTTCGCGGTCGGCCAGGCTTGGCGGCACCTTGTCGTCGGCGCTCATCGGCGTCGATGGGGGCGCTGCCGCGTCGCCCGTCTGCGGCGCGGCCGCGGCCGCGCTTGGCGACTTGATAATATTCTTGGCCGGCACGCCAGGCGGCGGCGGGCGATCCGAGAATTGCTTGGTGCCATTCGCGTCGACCCACACGTATTGCGCGGAAGACACGGTAGCGAACAGCATCAGTGCGCCTCCGGCCAGCAGCTGCAATGTTCGTTTTCCGATAAGGTTGACCATGTAAATCTTTCCGTTAGTAATCAATCCCCGATTTCGCCATGATTTGCCCGCCGTGTCAACGAACTTGACGGCTTTCCGGGCATTTTGAGGGCATCCAGAGACGGCGCACAGGAACTTCTGTATAATTCACTTTTGCGCCAATAGGAAAATGCTATGCGTCTACTTCAAAAAGCACTCACGTTCGATGATGTGCTGCTCGTCCCGGCTTACTCGAATGTCCTGCCAGCCGACACCTCCCTCAAGACCCGCCTGACCCGTAATATTGCCCTGAATATTCCCTTGCTGTCCGCAGCGATGGATACGGTCACTGAAGCGCGCCTTGCCATTGCCATGGCGCAGGAAGGCGGCATCGGCATCATCCACAAGAATCTGTCGCCGAAGGACCAGGCCCGCGAAGTAGCGCGCGTAAAACGTTTCGAGGCCGGCGTGCTGCGCGACCCGATCACGATTCCGCCGACCATGAAGATCCGCGACGTGATCGCCCTGACCGAACAGTACGGCATCAGCGGTTTCCCTGTCGTGGAAGGCAAGACCGTGGTCGGCATCATCACCAACCGCGACTTGCGTTTTGAAGAAGAGCTCGACGCCGAAGCGCGCGCCAAGATGACTCCCCGCGAGAAGCTGGTGTTCGTCAAGGAAGACGCCGACACCGCCGAAGCGAAGCGCCTGATGAACAAGCACCGCCTGGAGCGCGTGCTGGTCGTCAATGACGACTTCGAGCTGCGCGGCCTGATCACCGTCAAGGATATCCAGAAGTCGCACGAGCACCCGTTCGCGTCCAAAGACGCGCAGGGCAAGCTGCTGGTCGGCGCCGCCGTCGGCGTGAGCCAGCGCGACGAAGAGCGCATCGAGCTGCTGGTCGCGGCCGGCGTGGACGTGCTGGTGGTCGATACCGCCCACGGCCATTCGCAGGGCATCCTCGACCGCGTAAAGTGGATCAAGGTGCGCTTCCCGCACGTGGACGTCATCGGCGGCAACATCGCCACGGCGGCCGCCGCGCTGGCGCTGGTTGAACATGGCGCCGATGCGGTCAAGGTCGGCATCGGCCCTGGCTCGATCTGCACCACCCGTATCGTGGCAGGCGTGGGCGTGCCGCAGATCACCGCGATCTCCAACGTGGCAGCGGCGCTGGCCGGCACCGGCGTGCCGTGCATCGCCGACGGCGGCATCCGCTTCTCGGGTGATATTTCCAAGGCACTGGCCGCGGGCGCGTCGACCGTGATGATGGGTTCCATGTTCGCCGGTACCGAAGAAGCGCCGGGCGAAGTGATCCTGTACCAGGGCCGCAGCTATAAATCCTACCGCGGCATGGGTTCGCTGGGCGCGATGGCGGACGGTTCGGCCGACCGCTACTTCCAGGATGCGGCGGCCAAGGCCGACAAGTTCGTCCCGGAAGGCATCGAAGGCCGCGTTGCCTACAAGGGCAGCGTGCTGGCGATCATTTACCAGCTGGTCGGCGGCGTGCGCCAGTCGATGGGCTATTGCGGTTGCGCCTCCATCGACGAACTGCGCGAAAAAGCGGAGTTTGTCGAGATCACCTCGGCCGGCATGCGCGAATCGCACGTGCACGACGTGCAGATCACCAAAGAAGCGCCGAACTACCGTTCCGGCGAATAAATGCGAGCAAAACGCGGCGACAAGTTCGCCGCGTTGTTTTTGGCGCGGGCATCCCTCGCCCAAGAGCGCCGCCCAACGGCACCAATTTTGTCATTTCTCCTGGCCCTACATGCACTCTAAAATCCTCATTCTCGATTTCGGCTCCCAAGTCACCCAGCTGATCGCCCGCCGCGTGCGCGACGCCGGCGTGTTCTCCGAAGTATTCCCGTATGACGTCAGCGACGAATTCGTGCGCAACTACGGCGCCGCCGGCGTGATCCTGTCGGGCAGCCACAGCTCCACCCTGGAAGGCGACGCCCCGCGCGCGCCGCAGGCCGTGTTCGAGCTGGGCGTGCCGGTCCTGGGCATCTGCTACGGCATGCAGACCATGGCGGCCCAGCTGGGCGGCAAGGTCGAAAACGGCCTGGTGCGCGAATTCGGCTACGCCGAAGTGCGTGCGCGTAACCACACCACGCTGCTGAACGGCATCAACGACTTCGTCACCGACGAAGGCCACGGCATGCTCAAGGTCTGGATGAGCCACGGCGACAAGGTGCTCGACATGCCGCCGGGCTTCAAGCTGATGGGCGATACCCCGAGCTGCCCGGTGGCCGCCATGGCCGACGAGGAGCGCCGCTTCTACGGCGTGCAGTTCCATCCGGAAGTGACGCACACGGCGCAGGGCAAGGCCATGCTGGGCCGCTTCGTGCACGAAATCTGCGGCTGCAAGTCGGAGTGGAACATGCCCGACTACATCAGCGAAGCGGTCGCCAAGATCCGCGGGCAGGTCGGTACCGACGACGTCATCCTCGGCCTGTCGGGCGGGGTCGATTCGAGCGTGGCGGCGGCGCTGATTCACCGCGCCATCGGCGACCAGCTCACCTGCGTGTTCGTCGACCACGGCCTGTTGCGCCTGGACGAAGGCAAGATGGTGATGGACATGTTCGCCAAGAACCTGGGCGTGAAAGTGCTGCGCATCGATGCCGAAGACCAGTTCCTCGGCCATCTGGCCGGCGTGGCCGATCCGGAAGCCAAGCGCAAGATCATCGGTCGCGAGTTCGTCGAAGTGTTTCAGGTCGAAGCGGGCAAGCTGAAGAACGCCAAGTGGCTGGCGCAAGGCACGATTTATCCGGACGTGATCGAAAGCGCCGGCAAGGGCAAGAAAGGCCAGACCATCAAGAGCCACCACAACGTGGGCGGCCTGCCGGAAACGCTGAACCTGAAATTGCTCGAACCGCTGCGCGAACTGTTCAAGGATGAAGTACGCAAGCTCGGCGTGGCGCTCGGTCTGCCGCACGATATGGTGTACCGCCATCCATTCCCGGGTCCGGGCCTGGGCGTGCGTATTCTCGGCGAAGTGAAGAAGGACTTCGCCGACCTGCTGCGCCAGGCCGATGCCATCTTCATCGAAGAACTGCGCAACACGCCGTGCGACCTGCCGGCGCTGGAAAGCATCGATGCGGGCGCGGCGCCGAAGAACTGGTACGAAGCGACCAGCCAGGCGTTTGCCGTGTTCCTGCCGGTCAAGTCGGTGGGCGTGATGGGCGATGGCCGCACCTACGAATATGTGGTGGCGCTGCGCGCGGTGCAGACGCTGGACTTCATGACGGCACAGTGGGCGCACTTGCCGCACAGCCTGCTGGGCAAGGTGTCGAACAGGATCATCAATGAAGTGCGCGGGATCAACCGTGTCGTTTACGATATTTCCGGGAAGCCACCAGCGACGATCGAATGGGAGTGAGTTCCCATTTGGAAACATTGCTCCCCTCTTGGTGAGAGATAAGGCCCTGTTTTTACAGGGCTTTTTCTAATGAAATTTTGCTGAGTTGCGCAATTTCATCCTTCTTATTGATCATGCGGCTTAGCTTGTTAACGAGACTCGGCCACGGCGGCGACGCGGATGCGCGCCGCGTCGAGCTCGATGAAGTCGTGGCCACGCGCATCACAAGGCGCGTGTTTCGCTCCTCATCCCGATGCCTGAGCCTATTGCGTCGCCTGCAAAAGGAGGCGAAGGTTTGATGCGTCGGGAACTGGCGATAGGCATGCGAACGACTTGGTCATGTTGCTGCCGTGTCGATCAGCGGCGCTTGCGCTGTCCGGTGCGCGGCGCCGTGCCGTTCCAGGTGGGGCGTCATCAATTTGTGTTGCGCGCGTTGCATACGTGCCATCCGGTGACGGATCTCGTCCGAGTCCATCCACATGTCCGCGCCCTTCAAGATGCTTTTTATCTCAGTGATGGTGAGAAAGGGCTGGCAGATGCGCTCCATGAATTTCTCGAACCAGCTGGCAAGTGCCATCCCTTGGGCTTGCTGCTCGTTCCCCTTGCCCGAGAACACCCCTGAATAATTGTGGAACAGAAGCTGGCAATTATCATGCACCACCATGTCATCGGCGGCCAAAAAGATAAAGGCGCCCATCGAATACGCGCGCGCTTCCAGTACCGCGACCACGCGCGCGCTCGATGCCTGCATGTTGTTGATAATCTGCAGACCGGTATCGAAGTCGCCCCCGCAGGTATTCAGATGCAAGTAGATCAAATCTGTTTCGGTGGCGGTGCGCAAGGTATAGAACAGTTCATTGTAATAATTCGACTGCACAATACTGCCCGACAGGTAGTAGGAAATCTGCCGTATTTCCGAATGTCTTTCGTAACGGGTCAATCCGGCGAACGATTCGGTCGCGGGATCGTCCGATTGCCGCTGCGGCGCGTTGGGATAGTCGGGCATGCTGGTCTCCTGGGCTGGCACATTGACGAAAGATGGCGTGCGCCGTGCAACAGGCTGCACCGCGCGATCACCAATGTAGGTGAGATCTTGCATATTGTCATTGCCAATACTTGAGGTGGATCAGGTTTGGCCGACATGCCTGGAAAGATGCCCGTGCTCCCGCGCGCAAAATGGCGTTTTTGTGATGCACATCAATTCACGCTGATGCGCCCTGTATTGCAGGCACCAGATGAGATTGCTTCCCGACGGAGGCGATCCGCACGACGGAGCGCGAGCAAGTCCAGCATCACTCCCGAGTTTCACGTGTTCGCGTACGCGCCGGCAATGGTGACCGACACGCCGGAGCAGTACCATCAATTCGGCGACCAGTACTGCCAAGACAACACACGCGTGCCAATGCTGACTTGTTGCGCTTGTCCATCTTTGGCCTCAGGAAAGGGCGCGGGCGGGTAAGGCGCCTTGGGCCGGCTGATGCGATGGCGGCGCCGGGGCGGTGGCGGACGCCGCCAGGTCGGCCGCCACGACCAGTGTCGTGTCCATGTGCACCCAGTGAAACAGGAACCAGTGTGGAAGCAGTGCGACCAGTTCGCGTGCGGCGGAAAAATTGCTGCGGACGGTATGCGACTCCACCTCTTGCAGCGCGGTCAATACCCGCTGACGCGGATGAAATTGTAGTCGCGGTCCAATATGACCAGGCAGGCGACGCTATGCTCGAAAAATGTCTCCGCCAGTTCCAATTGCCGAATGCTCTGGAAAGCCGGCCCCCCGCTGCGCATGTCGTTCCGCTCGCTCATATCATTGCTTCTTCTTGTCGGTGTGCCGATGAAAGGATACGCTGCTCGCTGCGCTCACAAGGGCCGGCCAACCGCGCGCACGCTGATGCGGGCGCCGTCGCGCACCTCGGGTGGCGGATAGACGACGACCTGGGCGCCGTCGGCCAGGCCGTCCAGCACCCATGCCTCGCGGTCGTTGCGGCCTCCCAGGCGCACCGGCACCAGTCGCGCGCGCCCGTCGCGCACGGCATACACGGCCATGCCGCCAGCGTCTCCTGCGGCGCTGCCCGGCAGCGGGAACACCGCGCTCACCGGCACCTTGCGCACGTTCTCGGCGCGGGACGTGAGGATGCGCACGTTGACGCGATAGCCGATACCCGGCGTGTCGGCCCTGGCGGGCGGCTCCAGGATGTCGATCAGCACCCGGACCCGCTGTTCCTCCACCCCCAGCGCCGATATCTTGGTAAACGCGGCCGGCTCGATGCGCCTGACCAGGCCCCGCAATACCGGGCCGCCCCAGCGATCGATGCGCACCTCGCTGCCGGGACGGGAGAGCAGGGCGTCGGCGGTGAGCAGTTCGGCAATGACTTCGAGTTGGCGCGGGTCGCCCATTTCCAGCAGCGGCGCGCCAGGCGCCACTGCCGCTTCGCTGGCCTGGATCACGCGCAGCACCTGACCGTCGATCGGGGCATGGAGCGCGACACTGGCGGTGCCGGCCTTGTCGGGAGCGCCGCGCACGTCAAGCGCGGCGCGGGCCTGGGCCACGTCGTACTGCGCCATCTGGCGCTGGGCGGCGGCGCTGTCGTATTCCTTGGTGGCGGCCAGGGCTGCCTGTTGCGCGTCTTCAAGCATGCTGGGGGCGACATAGCCGGCGCCGGCCAGCTGCACGGCACGCCGGGCATCGCGCTCGGCGCCGCGCAAGGCCACGGCCGCGCGTTCGAGCGCCGCCGCCGCGCCGCGCGCCTGCGCCTGCGCGGCGCCCAGGCGGGCCTGCAGTTCACGCCGCGCGCGCTCGTCGAGCAGCGGCGCGCTGGCCGGCCGCATGGTGGCCACCACGGCACCGGCGGCGACCGGATCGCCCTCGCGCAAGACGATGCGCCCGACCACGCCGGCCAGCGGCGCCGATACCACGTACTGGTCGCGCAGGCGCGTCTTGCCGTCCTCCTCGATGGCGGTCTCGAAGCGGCCCACGGTGACGCCGGCGGCCTCCACCTGCAGGGGCCGCGGCGCAAATGCCCACGCCAGCGCGGCGATCAGGCCGGCCCCCGCGGCTCCCACATACCACCATCGACGCGCAATCATGTCACTCCCTTGTTTTCAACACTTCGACCAGATTAAGGCGGTCAATCCGGCGCCGCACGACCAGCGCGCTGGCCACGCCGGCCACCAGCACGCTCAGCGCCGCCCAGGCGTACGTGCGGGCCAGGATCACGACCGGAAAATGCAGCTGGTCCGATTTCATCAGTTCGGCCAGCATGCCGACCATGCCTCGCCCCAGCAGCATGCCGGCCGGCAGGGCCAGCCCGATGATGATGGCCATTTCGCCCAGCAGCATGGCCGACACCTCGGCCCGGGTAAAACCAAGTACGCGCAGGCTGGCCAGTTCCCAGGCCCGCTCCGACAGCGCGATGCGGGCGTTGTTGTAGACCACGCCCACGGCAATGACGCTGGCGAACGTGGTCAGGATGGCGCTCATGATGCGGATGTTGCGGGCGGTGATGTCTTCCATGTTGCGCAGCATGGTCGACTTGCTCCAGGCGCCGGCGATGCGCGGCATGGCCTTGCTCGCTTCGAGCACCCGCGCCTCGAAGCCGGGATCGACGGACAGCACGAAGCCGGTGCTCAGGTCGCCGTCACCCATCAGGCGATTGAGCGCCTCGCGCTCGATGTAGGCATTCAGGCCGAACATTTCGTCGACCGTGGCGCGCAAGGGGACGAGCAGGGTGCGGCGCCGTCCTTCCAGCACCTCGATGCGCACCGTGTCGCCCACCCGCAGCGCGAGCTTGTCGGCCAGGCGGTCGGTCAGCACCAGGCCGCGACCGTCCAGCAGGGTTTCGCGCTGCGCCATGTCGATGACCCGGTACAGTTCCGGCCTGCCGGCGTAGCCGCGCATGATGGTGCGCTCGCGCCGCTGCGCGTTGCCGACGCTGACGGTGACGAAGCGCAGCGACTCGACGTGGCGCACGCCGGGCAGGCGGCGCAAACCATGGCGCATGCTGTCGTCGACCGGATCGGTGGTCCAGACGGTGATGTCGCCGCGCAGGCCCAGCGTGAACTGGTTGTCGATGACAAGTTCGATCGCGTCGCGGAAGAAGCTGCCCATGATGACAATGGCCACGGCCGCGGCCACCCCGGCGCTGGCCAGCGCGCTGCGTGCCGGCCGGCGTTCCATGTTGCGCAGCACCATGCGCAGCGCCGTGCCAACCCGCTTGATGCCCAGCCGTTCGAGCAGCGTGCGGCGAAAATGGGCCGGCGCCGGCGCGCGCATGGCCTCGGCCGGCGCCAGGCGCGCCGTCGCCATGATGGCATGCAGCGTGCCGATGCACGCGGTCGCCACCGTGATGGCGGCGCCAATGAGCAACAGCGATGGCGTGAGCTGGTGCTCGAAGGCGGGAAAGTGGAACGATTCGGCATACAGGCGCGTGAGCAGGTAGCCCAGTTCCTTGCCGATCAAGATGCCCAGCACCAGTCCGGCCAGCACGATCAGCAGGACCAGCTTGAGGTAGTGCAGCGCGATGGCGGCGTTGGCATAGCCGAGCGCCTTGAGCGTGGCGATCTGCTCGCGCTGGGTCGATACCAGGCGCGCGAGCACCACATTGAGCAGGAAGGCGGCCACGCCGAGGAAAATGGCCGGCAGCATCGTGCCCATCACGCGTTGCTGCTTGATTTCATTGTCCAGCATGGCATGCGACACCTGTTCGGTGCGCGAGAACACTTCGCGTCCCCCGTACGGTTCGAGCAGCGTGGTAACTGCCGCGATGGCCGCTTCCGGCGCCGCGCCGGGGGCCAGCTTGAACGCGGCGCGGTTGAACGCGCCCTCCATGCTGTAGGCCGCGGCCAGCACGTCGCGGTCGACCCAGAAGATGCCGAAGCCGCGCGCGTCCGGCATGCCCCACAGGCCGGCAAAGACGAATTCGGGCGACAGTGCAATGCCCACCACCGTTAAATTGCGCTGTTTGCCGTTGATGAGCGCGCGCAGCCGGGCGCCCGGGCGCAACTTGCGTGCCTGGGCGAACGCCTCCGATACCAGCACCTCGATGTCGGCGTCGGCGCGCCCGTCCAGCTGGGCGCTCAGGGGCCGGCCGGCCGCCAGCGTCACCAGGTTCATCCGGTGCGGGTGGCGCGGGTCCATGCCGATCAGCTGGCCGATGATGGGGTCGGCAACGCCCGGCAGCTCGACCCGGACCACCTGTTCCAGCGTGGTCTGCACGTCGGCCACGCCGGGCGCCTCGCGCAGCCGGGCCGCGAGCGACAGCGGCGCGTTCTTGACGCCGGCGAACAGGTCGGCGAAGCGGCCGTTGGCATAGAACCGGTCGCGCGCCAGTTCGAGCGAGTCGACCGCCGACAGGCTGGTCAAGAAGCCG
Source organism: Massilia scottii (assembly GCF_030846495.1). NCBI lineage: Bacteria > Pseudomonadati > Pseudomonadota > Betaproteobacteria > Burkholderiales > Oxalobacteraceae > Massilia > Massilia scottii. The sequence goes on from NZ_JAVCWM010000002.1 coordinate 241,156, forward strand.
CCGATGCCGCTTGCCACCACCAGCGCGATCGTCAGCGCCTGGCTCCACATGCGCATCAGGTCGCGCAGCAGCTTGCGGTCCAGCATCTTCACGCCCGGCTCCCCGCGCTTACCATGCCAGCTCCGACGGGCTCAGTTTGTGCGCATTGGCCTCGACGCTCTGGATGCGCCCGTCGCCCAGCTTGATGACCCGGTCGGCCATGCCCGCGATGGCGGCATTGTGGGTGATGACGATGGCGGTGGTGCCGAGCTCCTTGTTGATGCGCGCAATGACGTCGAGCACCAGTTTTCCGGTGGCATAGTCGAGCGCGCCGGTCGGCTCGTCGCACAGCAGCAGGTCGGGACGCTTGACGATGGCGCGGGCGATGGCCACGCGCTGTTGTTCGCCGCCCGACAGCTGGGCCGGAAAGTGGTCGCTGCGCGCGGCCAGCCCAACCATGGCGATGGCCTGGTCGACCGGCATCGGGTCGCTGGCGATGTCGGTTACCAGGGACACGTTTTCAAACACGGTGAGGCTGGGAATGAGGTTGTAGAACTGAAACACGAAGCCCACATGGCGCCGGCGATACGCGGTCAGCGCCGCTTCGCCGGCCGCGCTCAGGTCCTGCTCGCCGAACAGCACTTGTCCGGACGTTGCGGTGTCGAGGCCGCCGAGGATGTTGAGCAAGGTCGACTTGCCGCTGCCCGACGCGCCCAGCAGGACGATGAACTCGCCGCGCGCGACGTCGAGGTCGACCTCGCGCAATGCCCGTACCGCCAGCTCGCCGCTGCCGTAGGTTTTGCTCAGGCCGCGTATGCGGAAGACGGGCGGCGCCGCCGCGCCCGTGTCCTGTTGGCCATGCATGGCTTTCTCCGGTAATCCTTGCGATGGCATGGGGCATGCCGCACCCGGTCGCGTACGCGCGTACCGAACTTTGAATATAGACGTCGGTTTCTGTTAGAGCAATATCAACACTTGACCTAAATCAAATCTTCCCCACGCGCGCCGGCCGTCAGTGCCAATAGGCGCTCGACGCCCACCGGTTCGGCCCGCAGCAGGGGAACCAGCGCGTAGCGCCCGGCGTGGCGTGTTGCGACCGCGGAAATCTCGCGCATCTCACTGCGGGCGCGCTGCCGCAGCAAGGCCGAATGCGGCCGGGCCGCCGCGACGCTGTTGTTGACGATCCAGGCCCATGGCGTCATGCCGGCGCGCAGCAAGTCGGCTTGCAGCTGCGCCGCTTCGAGCACCGGCGTGGTTTCGGCCAGGGTCACCAGCAAGATCTTGGTCTGGCGCTGGTCTTGCAGTTGCATCATCGGCGTGACGAAGTGCACGCCCGACTCGCCCATCTGGCGCGCCACGTCCCGATGGTAGGCGCCGGTGGCGTCGAGCAGCAGCAGTGTGTGGCCGGTCGGGGCCGTATCCATCACGACGAACCGCTTGCCCGCTTCCCGGATGACGCCCGCGAAGGCCTGGAACACGGCGATTTCTTCGGTGCAGGGCGAGCGCAGGTCTTCTTCCAGCAGGGCGCGGCCGGCCGCGTCGAGTTTGGCCCCTTTGGTGCGCAATACCCGTTCCCGATAGCGCTCGGTGGCGGCCCGCGGGTCGATCCGGCTCACTGTCAGGTTGGCCAGCGTGCCGTCGAGCGTTTCGGCCAGCCGGCCCGCGGGGTCGGACGTGGTCAGGTGAACCGCCAGGCCGCGCTGCGCCAGTGCCACCGCGACAGCGGCGGCGATGGTCGTCTTGCCGACCCCACCCTTACCCATCAACATCACCAGGCCATGGCCATCGCCGGCGATCTCATCGACCAGGGCCGCCAGCGTGGGCGCCGCAGAAACAAACGGCGCGTCGTCGTCATTGGCCGGGAGCGGGGCGGCTTGGGCAAACAGGCCGCGCAGGGCTTCCAGTCCGACCAGGTTGAACGGTTTGAGGGACAGCTGGTCGCATGGCAAGGTTTGCAGACTGGCCGGAATGGCGGCCAGCGCGGCCTGTTCGCGCTCGACGATGGCCCGGGCCAGCGGGTCGTCGTGCGCTTCGGCGCAGGGCAAGACGCCGTTGATGACCAGGTATTGGCGCGACAGGCCGATTGCCGTCAGTTCGTCATGGGTGCGCGCCGCTTCGCGCAGCGTGGCGGCCTGCGCGCGCGCGACCAGGACCATGCGCGTGCGCCGCGGATCGGCCAGCGCCTCGAGCGCGCCCTTGTACTGGATGCGCTGCTTTTCCAGGCCGGCAAGCGGGCCCAGGCACGATGCGTCGCCCTTGGCGTCGTCCAGAAAGCCGCTCCAGGCGCCCGGCAGCTGGAGCAGGCGGATCGTGTGGCCGGTGGGGGCCGTATCGAAAACGATGTGATCGTAGTCGGCGTCGAGGCCGGCGTCGGTGAGCAGGCCGGTAAATTCGTCGAACGCGGCAATCTCGGTCGTGCAGGCGCCGGAGAGCTGTTCTTCAATCCCCTTGACCACGGCGTCGGGCAGCACGCCGCGCACCGGCCCCACGATGCGGTCGCGGTAGCCTTGGGCGGCGGCCTGCGGGTCGATTTCAAGCGCGAAAAGGCGGGGCACGGCGTCGACGGCGGTGATCTTGTTGCCGATGTCGATGCCGAATACCTGGCCCACATTCGAGGCCGGGTCGGTGCTCACCAGCAGAACGCGCTTGCCGCACGCGGCCAGGTCAACGGCGGTGGCGCAGGCGATCGAGGTTTTTCCGACGCCCCCTTTGCCGGTAAAGAAGAGAAAGCGGGGCGGCTGCGCGAGAAACTTCATCATGGGGTGCCCGTCTGGCCGCAACGGCCGCCGGGGCAGCAACTGCCTGGGCCCGCCGTGTCGGCCGGCACCGCGATTCCCGCCCAGCGCGCCAGTTCGGCGCGCTGGGGGTAGCGACCGGCCATGACGATGTCGCCATCGACCAGAATGAGCGGCAGCGCTTCGTGGCCGGAGCGCACAAGAAAAGCCTTCACGGTCGCATCGGCGGCGAACGCCATGGGCTCCTGGGCCAGGTTGAAGCGCTCGATGCGCGCCCCTTGCGCGCCGGCCCAGGCCACGTCGGCCGCAAAGCCGACCAGCGCCTGGTCCACGTCGACACCACAAACTCCGCTACTGCAGCACAGCGCCGGATCGAATACACGGATGTTCTTCATTATTAAACTCCATCAGGATGCAATCAGAATGTCCTCAAGCCGTAGCCCGTCGCGCACCGCGAACAGCGCATCGATGCCGCGTTCGCGCGCCAGTGCGGGGCCGTCGCGCTCGCCGAGCACCAGCTGCGCCGTGGCCCACGCGTCGGCCAGCAAGCGATGAGCGCGGCAAGCAGAAAATAGATTGGTGATTTCATCCAGCATTCCTTTCAATTGATGTATAAAGAGGCATGCGCAGACCAGGAGCATGGGATGGATCGCCGGTTCGGTAAGGAGTGGTCGCTGCCGCTCGAAGATGAAGCCATTTTTTCCGAACAGCACCAGGCCGCGGTGGCGCTGATGCTGCCGGTGCTGGGGCCGTGCTTCGGCCTGTCGATCCTGCTGTTTACGGTATGGGATTACCTCCTCGATCCGGGCCGGGTCGTCAGTACTTTCCTGGTGCGGCTGGCACTGGTGGGGCTGGGCGCGATCGCCTATGTCGCCACGGCGCTGCGCTGGACGCCGCTGCAGCGCTGCGGCTTCGTCTATTCCACCCATGTCGGGGCCATCATCATTGCCGCGTCGATGCTGCACAACGGCCTGCTGTACGGACTGGCCGGCGTCACCGCCTGCCTGTTTACCGTGTCCGCGATCGCGATCCGGCTGCCGACCTTCATGGCGATCGTGGCCGCGCCGTCGTTGCTGTTCTTCGCGCTGAGCGCCGCGACGCTGACGCCGTTCGGTTTCATCAACAGCGTGATCCTGTATATTTTTTCGCTGCTCATGGCCGCCACCCTCATGCTGGCGATCCGCGTGTTTCGCCAGCGCGCCTACTTGTCCGAAAAGGCGCTGCTGTACAGTTCGCGCCACGACAGCATGACCGGGGCATGCAACAAGGCCTTCCTGACCGAACTGGCCGAACGCGAAGTCGCGCTGGCGCGCCGGCATGGGCGGCCGCTGGCCGTGGCCATGCTCGACATCGACCACTTCAAGCGCATCAACGACGACCATGGGCACGCCACTGGCGACGAGGTGATCCGCCAGCTGGTCGCGGCCTGCACCGGCACGCTGCGCTCGATCGACCATTTCGGCCGCATCGGTGGCGAAGAATTCGTCGCCATCATGCCCGAGACGAGCAGGGATGACGCGCTGCACTGCGCCGAGCGCATGCGCGGCAACATCGAGCAACTGCGCGTTTCCACGCCGCAGGGCACGCTGCGCTTCACGGCCAGCTTCGGCGTTGCGATGCTGACCGAGAAACACCCGCATTGGAGCGCCCTGTTGAACGACGCCGACGCCGCCATGTATCGCGCCAAGAACGCGGGACGCAATCGGGTGGCGGCCGTCGACGCGAACCTGGCGCCGCCGGCGGCGACGGCCTAGCTGCTCAGTCGCGCGCGAGGGCAATGCCGAGTACCAGTCCGATGCCGGCGCCCAGCAAGCCCGACACGGCAACCGAGCGCCACGGATTGGCCGCCACCAGCTTGTCGGTGGAAGCGGCAACGTCCCTGATCGAATGGACCGTTTTGCGTTCCAGCTCATGCGCTTTCGAGATGCTGCAAGAGAGCAGGTCCATTCCCTTCTTTTGCAACTCGGCGGCCTTCTCGCCGGTCGCCGCTCCCGCCGCCTTGAGCAACTGCTCCGCTTCATTGATCATTGCGCGCATTTCCCTGCTGGCCGTGTCGATGCTGTCGTTGGTTCTGAACATGTGATTCTCCTTGGTGGGACTACGAAATGGCGTGATTGGCAGCGCGGGCGGCGTTCAGGGCGGCGCCTGCCGGTGCTGTTCAAAGTTTTCCTGGCATGAAAGGCACATCTTGGCCGCCGGCTGTGCGCGCAGCCGGCGCACGGCGATGCGGCCGCCGCAGCCGGTGCAGGTGCCGTAGCTGCCGGCACTGACGCGCGCGAGCGCCTCGTCGATGGCTTGCAGGTCGGCCAGTTCGCGCTGCAGCCGGCCGATGTCGGTGTCGGCCAGCAGGTCGGCCTCGGCCTGTTCGCGCACGTCGGCGTACGGATTGGCCAGGGCCATCTCGCCCGGGCCGTCGCCCTGGTGCAGGCGATTGCGGATCGCGCCAAGCAGCGCCTCGCGCCCCAGCCGCAACTGCAGGTCGAATTGCTTGATGTCGTCATGAGAAAGGTGCGGCACGTGACACTCCGTGGCAAAGCGTTGATCGATGCCCGATGGGCACTAGCCCCGACTGTAACGGCGCGAGCGCCCGTCGTCAGCCCAAGTAGTTGATGTAGGTCAAATTCGCCCATCAAATGTACAATGCCTGTTCCTGGATACGCCAGAGAACGATGCCATCAGGGAATAATCGGTGAAAAATCTTGTAATCGAAGGGCAGAGCCTGGAGTGGTTGCTGGTGTCGGCCACCGACGCCATCGTCATCATCGAGCGCGACGGCACCATCGTGCTGGCCAACCCGGCGCTCGCCACCTTGTTCGGCTACCCCAAGGATGCGCTGCTGGGCCTGACCATCGAGGCGCTGGTGCCGGCCCGCTTCCAGCACGCCCATGGGGGCCAGCGCCTCGATTACTTCAGCCAGCCGCGCGCGCGCGCCATGGGCGGCGGCGCGGCCCTGTTCGGCCTGCACCGCGACGGGCGCGAGTTTCCGGTCGAAGTGAGCCTGTCCCCGCTGCAAACGGCGCAGGGCTTGCCGCTGGCCATGGCCACCATTCACGACGTTACCAGCCGCAAGCAGGCCGAGGCCGCGCTGCAGGAGAGCGAGGCGCGCATGCGCGCGATTTTCGACACGGCGGTCGACGCGATCATCACCATCGACGACCGGGGCCGGCTGGAACGGCTCAATGCCGCCGCCGAGCGCATGTTCGGCTACACCGAGGCCGAGGTGGCGGGACAGAACGTGTCGATGCTGATGCCCGCGCCGCACCGGGGCAATCACGACGCCTACCTTGCCCATTACCTGCGGACGGGAGAGCGCCAGATCATCGGCACCGGGCGCGAGGTTGAAGGCTTGCGCAAGGACGGTACGGTGTTTCCGATGGACTTGACGGTGGCCGAAATGCGCCTGGGCGAGCGGCGCATGTTCACCGGCATGGTGCGCGACATTAGCGCGCGCAAGCAGGTCGAGGAACGTAACCTGAGCCTGCTGCACGAACTGACCAGCGCAAATGAAGAGCTGACCAGCTTTGCCTACGTCGTCTCGCACGACCTGAAGGCGCCGCTGCGCGGCATCGGCTCGCTGGCCGACTGGCTCTCGACCGATTACGCCGACCAGTTCAACGACGAGGGCAAGGAGCACATGCGCCTGCTGATCCAGCGGGTGCACCGCATGGGCGGCCTGATCGACGGTATCTTGCAGTATTCGCGGGTGGGACGGGTCAAGGAGGCGGTCAGCGCGGTCGACCTGAACCGCTTGCTGCGCGACGTGGTCGACCTGCTGGCCGCGCCGGACCACATCAGCGTGACCGTGCAGGCCGACCTGCCGACGATCGTGGTCGAACCGACCCGCATCGAGCAGGTGTTCCACAACCTCATTTCGAACGCCATCAAGTACATGGACAAGCCGCACGGCGCCGTGCGCGTCGGCTGCGTCGACGACGGCCGCGAATGGCGCTTTTGCGTGGCCGACAACGGCCCTGGCGTCGAGGCGCGCCATGTCGAGCGGATCTTCCAGTTGTTCCAGACGCTGGCGCCGCGCGACCGGGTCGAAAGCACCGGGGTGGGCCTGGCGCTGGCCAAGAAGATTGTCGAGATGTACCACGGCCGCATCTGGGTCGAGTCGGTGCCCGGCGCCGGCGCCACGTTCTGGTTTGCGCTGCCCAAGGCCATCACTTCCCCCGTTTCGAGGACCGTCCCATGAGAGTCAGTAGCAGACCCATCCTGCTGGTCGAGGACGACCATGTCGACATCCTCACGATCCGGCGCGCGCTCAAGGAAATCGCGGTGCTCAATCCGGTCGTGGTCAGGGAGAACGGGGAGGACGCGCTGGCCTACCTGCGCGATCCGGCCGGCGCGCGGCCCTGCATCATCCTGCTCGACCTGAACATGCCGATCATGAACGGCCTCGAATTCCTGGAGCAGGCCAAGCACGACGAACAGCTCAGGTCGATTCCCGTGATCATGCTGACCACCTCCGAAGAGCAGCATGACAAGGTCAACAGTTTCAAGCTCGGCGTGGCCGGCTACATGGCCAAGCCGGTCGACTACCGGCGCTTCGTCGACATGATGCGTTCGATCGATCTGTACTGGTCCGCCAGCGAAATTCCGTGAGCGGAGCGCCGATTCGCCTGCTGATCGTGGAGGACGACCTGGTCGACCGGATGGCGTGCCGGCGCGCGCTGGCGGCCGACCCCGATCATGCGTTCGAGGTGTTCGAGGCCGACACCGGGCAGGACGGACTGGCGCTGGCGGCGCTGCGACGGCCCGACTGCATCCTGCTCGACTACCACCTGCCGGATGTGACGGGCCTCGAGTTCCTGACCCGCCTCGCCGGCCACGCGGGCCTGGCGGCGATCCCGGTGATGATGCTCACCGGGGCCGACAGCGCCACCGTCGCGGCCGAGTCGATGCGGCGCGGCGCGCGCGACTACCTGGTCAAGGACGTCGAGCGCCGCTACCTGGGCTTCCTGCCCACCGCCGTGCTGCGCATGCTGCGCGAGCAACAGCTGTTCAACGACAAGCGCCAGCTCGAGGCCAAGTTCCGCACCCTGGTCGAACAGATCCAGGCGATCACCTATATCGCCGCGCTGGCGGCCGAAGACACGCTCACCTACATCAGTCCGCAAATCCGGATGCTGGGCTTTTCGCCGGCCGAGTGGCTGGCCACCTCCGGCCTGCATGCGCGCCAGATGCATCCGGACGACCGCGCGCGGGCGCTGCGGGCCATCAGCGACAGCCGGCGCGCCGGCAGCGCGCTGCGCCACGAATACCGGCTGCTGACCCGCACTGGCGAGGCGCTGTGGTTCCGCGACGAAGCCGAGGTGGTCACCGACGAGGCGGGCCAGCACCTGTTCATGCAGGGCATCCTGGTCGACATTACGCGCAGCAAGCTGGCCGAACAGGCCCTGCTCAGTTCCCAGGACGAACTGCGCAAGCTGGCCGCGCACCAGGAGGCGATCAAGGAGCGCGAGCGCAAGCACATCGCGCAGGAAATCCACGACGAACTGGGCGGGCTGCTCACCGGCATCAATGCCCACATTTCGGTGGCGATCGAGCGCGCGCTGCTGGCCGGCGCCGAGCCCGACCCGCTGATGGTCGATGCCGCCGCCCTGGCCAAGGAGGCGATGGGGGCGGTGCGCAAGGTCATTACCGATTTACGGCCGAGCGTGCTCGACCAGCTGGGCGTGTGGGCCGCGCTCGAGTGGTATGCCGAGCAGGTCGGCAAACGCTCCGGCCTGCATTGCGAATGCAGCATCGCGCCGTCGCTGCTGGCGCTGGAGCTCGACCCGGAGCGCAGCACGATGCTGTTCCGGATCGTGCAGGAAGCGCTGACCAATGTCGTGCGCCATGCCGAGGCTGCGCACGTGCGGGTGACGGTGGCCCGCCACGGCGATCGATTGCTGCTGCGGGTGCATGACGACGGCAAGGGGATCGCCCCCGAACGCTCGCGCAACAAGGAGTCCTGGGGCATCCGCGGCATGCTCGAACGGGCGCGCCATTTTGGTGGCGAACTGGGCATCGCGGGCAGCAGCGAGGAGGGCACCACATTATCGCTCGAATTACCGTTAGAACGAACCAATGACGACACACACCATTAAAGTCCTGCTGGTCGACGACCATGCGATCGCGCGCAACGGCGTGCGCCTGATGCTGGGCACGGCCGACGACATCGAGGTCGCGGGGGAGGCCGCCAACGCGCAGGAAGCCATGCTGCTGGTGCAGGCCGACGAGTTCGACGTCGCGCTGGTCGACATCACCATGCCCGGCAAGAACGGCCTCGACCTGCTGCGCGCGTTGCGCCTCGAACGGCCGAAACTGGCCGTGCTGATCCTGTCCACCTACGCCGAGGATATTTACGCGGTGCGCGCGCTCAAGCTGGGCGCGGCCGGCTACCTGACCAAGGATGCGCCCACGGGCGTGCTGGTGGCGGCGGTGCGCAAGGCGGCCGCCGGCGGCAAGCACGTCAGCCCGGCGTTGCTGGAAAAGCTCGCCAGTCTCATCGGCGGGGGCGGCATGGCCACCCACGAAAATCTGTCGAACCGCGAGCTGGAGGTGTTCAAGCTGATCGCGGCCGGCGAATCGCTGGTCCAGGTGGGCAAGACCTTGCACCTGAGCCCGAACACGGTCACTACCTACCGCGCGCGCATCCTGGAAAAGATGGGCATGGGTAGCAATGCCGAACTGACCCGCTACGCGCTGGAAAACGGCATCATCTAGCACGCCGCCGCCGCCGCTGCTGTAGGGTAAACCCTACAAGCACTGGCCGGGTTACCCGATGCCGCCCGACCCCGTTGTCGTCGATACTGTCCTTATGCCATCAAGGAGTCGACCAACATGAAAACCGCCATCCATCTGTCTCCCGTGCCCCTCTCCATCGGCCGCACGCAGATCAAGTGCACGTCTTGCGCAATGAACAAGTTGTGCCTGCCGACCGGCCTGGACGAGTCCGACACTGGCCGGCTTGACAAGATCATCCTGCGCCGCCGCCGCGTCGACCGCGGCGAGAGCCTGTTTGCCATGGGCGCCTCGTTCAAGAACCTGTACGCGATCCGGTGCGGCCATTTCAAGACTTTCCGCATCAATCGGAACGGCGAGCAGCAGGTGGTGGGCTTCCACATGGCGGGCGACGTGCTGGGCCTGGACGCGATCGGCACCGAACGCCATCAGAGCGGCGCGGTGGCGCTGGAGGATAGCGAGATTTGCGAGATCCCATTTGCCCGGCTCGAGGAATTGTTTACCGAGCTGCCCCAGCTGCAGCGCCACTTCCACCGCGTCATGAGCAACGAAATCACGCGCGATCAAAGCGCGATGATGTTCCTGGGGGGCATGCGTGCGGAGCAGCGCTTCGCGATCTTCCTGCTCAATCTGGCGGCGCGCTATGCGGCGCGCGGCTATTCGGGCACGGTGTTCCAGTTGCGCATGTCGCGCGAGGAAATCGGCAACTACCTGGGACTGACGGTCGAGAGCGTCAGCCGCCTGCTGCTCAGGTTCAAGCAAAAGGGCTGGCTGCGGGTGGCGCTGCGCGAGGTCGAACTGCTCGACCGCGCCAGCATGGAAGCGGTGGCCAGCGGCCAGGCCTGCGCCGAGCCGATCGCCACCAAGCGGCGCTTGCCGTGCGCCGGTTCCAGCGCCGGCTCGGCCTTCGCGGCGGCGGCCTAGGCAGGGCTGTGTTGACCATCGGTGCGAACGCGCTGGCCGGCCTGGGCGTGGCGTTCGGTTGCGGCTTGCTCATCGGTATCGACCGCGAACGGCGCAAGGGCAGCGGTCCCACCCGCGCCTACGCCGGCATGCGCAGCTTCGCCCTGGCGGCCGTCATCGGCGCGTTCACGCAACTGCTCGGCGGCGCCCTGGTGTTCGCCGGCGCCGCCCTGATCGTGGCGCTGACCGTGGTGGCGTACTGGCGCGACCAGTCCGGCGACCCCGGCATCACCACCGAACTGGCGCTGTTTCTCAGCTTTTTGCTGGGCGTGGCCGCGCTCGACCAGCCGGCCCTGGCCGCCGGCGCCGCCGTCGTCATCGCCGCCACCCTGAACCTGCGCAGTGCGCTTCATCATTTCGCGCGCGTGTCGCTCAGGAAGACCGAGCTGCGCGACGCGCTGATCCTGGCCGGCGCGGCGCTGGTGGTCAGGCCCTTGCTGCCCGACGCCAGCAGCGCATGGCTGCTGGGCATCAATCCGACAAGCTTGTGGACGCTGGTCATCCTGATCATGTGCATCCAGGGCGCGGCCCACGTCGGCCTGCGCCTGACCGGTCCCAGGCTGGGCCTGGCCGTGTCCGGCTTTGCCGCCGGCTTCGTCTCCAGCGTCGCCACCGTGGCGGCGATGGGCGCGCGCTGCCGCCAGGACAGCAGCCTGCGCGCTGCCTGCGTGGCCGGCGCGCTGCTGTCGAGTATCTCCACCTTCTTGCTGCTGTGGGTCGTCGCGTTCACGGTCGCGCCGGCGCACGTGGCGCATCTGGCGCTTCCACTGGCTTGCGGCACGATTGCCGTGGTGGCCGTGGCGGCGCTGAGCCTGGCGGGAGGACGCGGCCAGCTTGCCGATGCGCCGTCGTCCGGGCGCGCCTTCAGCGTCCGGCAAGCCGTGCTGTTTGCGTTGCTGCTGAGCACGGCGAGCGCGGCGCTGGCCTACGCGAATGCGCGGCTCGGCAAGGACGCTTTGCTGATGGGAACGGCCGTGGCCGGCTTTTTCGATGTGCACGCCGCCTCCGCTTCGGCCCTGTCGCTGCTTGCCGGTGGCGCGGCCGAGCCGCGCGCCGCGCTGCTGGCCATGCTGCTGGCTATCACCGCCAACACGCTCAGCAAGGCAGCCGCCGCCCTGGCCGGCGGCTGGCAGTTCGCCTTGCGCGTCAATGGCAGTCTGCTGCTGGTGCTGGCGGCGGCCTGGCTGCCGTACTGGTGGCCGGTCTTTTAATGCCGTGATCGTGTGGTCTGCTTGACATGCATAAAGTCTCGCAGGTGTCCAAAGGCGTTGCTGCGGCGCCGCGCCGATGGTTGTCGACATCAGCGAAAACCTGCTCGGCCGGGCTTTCCACGAACACCGGGCATGTGCTGTGGCACGACAATGCCGGCGTGTGCTGCAGTTCCAGATTTACCATCGCGCTTTGCATGGACGCCCCTTTGGATTACACACCGAATCGGGATAGGCCGTGATGCCGGCGCCTACCAGAACGAAGTTATTCTATTTTGATTTGAGTCAAGGTTTTAAGTGATCGGCTCGTTCATAGTTCAATTTCCACTCTGGAAAGGTATTGTGATGAAGCTCAAATTTCTCGGCGCGACCGGAACGGTCACCGGTTCCAGGTACCTCCTGACATCGGGGCCGACCAATATCCTCGTCGATTGCGGCCTGTTCCAGGGCTACAAGGAACTGAGGCTGCGCAACCGGGATCGCTTTCCCATTCCCGCCGGGAAGATCGACGCCGTGGTGCTGACCCACGCCCACCTGGATCACAGCGGCTACCTGCCGCTGCTTGTCAAGAATGGCTTCAGCGGAAAGATCTACTGCAGTGCCGCGACCTACGATCTGTGCAAGATCCTGTTGCCCGACAGCGGCCACCTGCTGGAAGAAGAGGCCAACTATGCCAACCGCCACGGCTTTGCCAAGCACGCGCCGGCCTTGCCCTTGTATTCGGAAGCGGACGCGGTGCGCGCGCTGCGCCATTTTTCGCCCGTGCCGTTCGGCGAGCGCTTTACCATCGCCGGCAAACTGCACGGACAACTGACCCTGGCTGGCCACATCCTGGGTGCGGCAAGCGTGACCGTGCGCGGCGACGGCAAGACCATCGTGTTCTCCGGCGACCTGGGGCGGCCGAACGACCCGGTCATGGTGGCACCTGTCCCTATCGGGGAAGCCGACTACCTGGTGGTCGAATCGACCTATGGCGACCAGCGGCACGACCCGGCCGATCCGCTGATCTTGCTGGGCAAGACGATCCGCGACACCGCCGCCAAGGGCGGCGTGACCATCATTCCATCGTTTGCCGTGGGCCGCGCGCAGTCCTTGCTGTACGACCTGCACCGGCTCAAGGAAAAGGGGCAGATCCCGGCCCATATTCCTGTCTATCTGAACAGTCCCATGGCTGCCGACGCCACAGCGCTGTACCAGCGCCATCTGCCGATCCATCGCCTCAGCCATGCGCAGTGCCATGCGATGCGGCACGCGGCCACGATCGTCAACAGCGTCGAGGAGTCGATCGCGCTCAACGAGCGGCAGGTACCGATGGTGATCGTCGCCGCCAGCGGCATGGCCACCGGCGGGCGCGTCCTGCATCACCTCAAGGCGTTCGCGCCCGACCCGCGCAACACCATTCTGTTTGCGGGCTACCAGGCCGGCGGCACGCGCGGCGCGCTGATGATGGCCGGCGCCGAATCGATCAAGATCCACGGCCAGTACGTGCCGCTGCGGGCCCAGGTGAGCCAGATCGGCAATCTGTCGGCGCATGCCGACGCCGACGAGATCCTTGGCTGGCTTTCCCATTTCAAGCGCCGTCCGACCCGCACCTTCATCACCCATGGCGAGCCGGCGGCGGCGGAGGCGTTGCGGCGCCGGATGCAGGAGGAGCTGGACTGGCCGTGCGAGGTGCCGTCCTACCTGGACGAAGTGGAGCTGTCATGAGCGTACCCGTCCTGCGCGCGCGCCGCATGGGCATCGACACCTACCAGGAGCGGGTCGCCTACATGCGCAGCGACTGCGAGGTGTGCAAGTCCGAAGGCTTCGAGGCGCGCGCCCGCATCGAGCTGCGCTGCGGCGACAAGTGCGTCGTCGCCACGCTCAATGTGGTGCATTCTTCCTTGCTCGAACGCGACGAGATCGGCTTGTCCGAGGCGGCCTGGAGCGCGCTGGGGCCGGCCGGGGGCGCGCCGGTGCAGCTCGGGCATCCGCCGCCGCTGCAGTCGTTTTCCGCAGTGCGGGGCAAGATTTTCGGCCGTCCCCTGACCAGCGACGCGGCCATCGCGATTGTCGCCGATGTGTGCGCCGGGCGCTATTCGGACATCGAGATGGCCGCGCTGGTGACAGCCTGTTCGGGCGGGCGGATGGACGTGGTCGAGACGATCGCGCTCACGCGCGCCATGATCGGCGCCGGCCAGCGCCTGAGCTGGGACAGCGCCGTGGTGGTGGACAAGCATTGCGTGGGCGGCTTGCCGGGCAACCGCACCACCTTGCTGGTCGTTCCCATCGTCGCCGCGTGCGGGCTGCTCATTCCCAAAACATCGTCGCGCGCGATCACGTCGCCGGCCGGTTCGGCCGATGTCATGGAAACGCTGGCCCCGGTCACGCTCGACGTCCCCCGCATGCGCGCGGTCGTCGAGCGGGAGGGCGGCTGCATCGCCTGGGGCGGCGCGGTGTCGCTCAGTCCGGCCGACGACTTGCTGATCCGGGTCGAGCGCCCGCTCGGGCTCGACAGCGATGGCTTGCTGGTGGCGTCGATCCTGTCCAAGAAGGTGGCCGCCGGCTCGACCCACGTGCTGATCGACATTCCGGTCGGGCGTACGGCGAAGGTGCGCTCGGCGCAGGCCGCGGCCGCGCTGGAATTGCGGCTCAAGGCGGTCGGGCAGGCGCTGGGCCTGTCGGTCCAGGTGCTGGTGACCGACGGCGCGCAACCGGTCGGCTGCGGCATCGGTCCGGCGCTCGAGGCGCGCGACATACTGGCGGTGCTGCAGGGCCGTCCCGAAGCGCCGGACGACTTGCGCCAGCGCGCCTTGCTGCTGGCCGGGGCGGTGCTGGAAATGGGCGGCAAGGCCGGGCCGGGGGAGGGGATCGCGACGGCGCGCCAGGTGCTCGACAGCGGCGCCGCGTGGGCCAGGTTCCAGGCCATTTGCGAAGCCCAGGGCGGCATGCGCGAGCCGCCCGTGGCCGCCTACACCCACGTCGTGCGCGCCTTGCATAGCGGCGAGATTGTCGCGCTCGACAACCGGGGCATCGCCTTGCTGGCCAAGCTGGCCGGCGCGCCGGGCGCGGCCGCGGCCGGCATCAGCATCCATGCGCGACTCGGGGTTCAGCTTGTCACCGGCGATCCGCTGTTCACCGTGCATGCCGAGTCTCCCGGCGCGCTTGCCTATGCCCTTGCGTATGCGCAATCACAGGAACACCTGGTGACGATACAGCAGTCCGCCCGCTAGCGGCAGCGGCCTTTGCCAAGGCTGGATAACTTGATGCACATCATATAACCGGGACCGTCATCAAGCGTACATTGGACTGTGACGAATGTGGTTGCGGGAGGTGTTTCAAATGTACAAGACTATTCCGCTGTGGATGGCGCACCAGGCAAACCGGGAGCCGCCATGAAACAGCGTGTGCTGCTGATCCAGGGACATCCCGATGCCGGGCATGCGCACCTGTGCGGCGCGCTGGAACGGGCCTACGGGGAGGGCGCGCTGGCGGCGGGGCACGAGGTGCGCCACATCCAGGTCGCGGGCCTGCATTTTCCGCTGCTCAAAAGGCAGGACGAATGGGAACATAGCGACCTGCCGCTCGGCCCGTATCGTGGCGACGATGGGTATGCCGGGGCTGTTCTGCAAGTGGTATTTGCGCGCCCACAGCATCAAGTCAATGAAGCGCAATATCCTCGGCTTTGTCGGCATCGATCCCGTTAACGATACGGCGATCGGCATGGCCGGGCATCCCATCCCGCCATGGGCGCTCCTGACGAGGCCCAGCGTTACGTTCTGCAACAGGCGATGGCCGCCAAGCAGAAACCCAAACAGGCCGAAGCGGCCAAGGGCTCCCAGCGCAAGGCGCTGATGGGAGAACATCTGACAATGATGAAGGAGGTGATGGACAAGCACGCCGTCATGAAGCCGAAAGAGGCGATGAGCGGCCCCGGGCACGAGGAGTGGATGAAGGAACATCAGGCGCTCATGCCGCAGATGATGGAGCAGATGATGGGCCAGCAGCACCCGATGATGGAAACGACATGGCGCAAGAAAGCCGCGCCCGCATCCGCAACGCGATAATGGAACCAACATGACGCCGATTTTGTTTGCCATGCCGGGCAATGAAGCCCTGGCCGATCAGATCTGCCGGGCCCGCGCGTGGGAGGCGGGCCGGTGGGAAACGCGGCGTTTTCCCGACGGCGAGAGCTATGTGCGCTACCTGTGCGACATCAAGGGGCGCGAGGTGGCCATCGTGTGCAGCCTGGCCGACCCGGACGCCAGGGCGATCGCGCTGTATCTGGCCGCGTGCGTGGCGCGCGAACTGGGCGCCAGCCGTGTTGGCCTGGCGGTTCCCTACCTGGCCTACATGCGCCAGGATATCGCTTTCCATCCGGGCGAGGGGATGACCGCGATTCATTTCGCGCGCCTGCTCTCCAGCGCCTGCGACTGGCTGGTGACGGTCGATCCGCACCTGCACCGTATCCATCATCTGGGCGAGGTGTACAGCGTGCCCACGCGCGCGGTGCGCGCCTCGCCCAGCATCGCCGCGTGGATCGCCGCCAACGTGCAGCTGCCGCTGCTGGTGGGGCCCGACGCGGAGAGCGAGCAATGGGTGTCGGAAGTGGCTGCCGTGGCCGGCTGCCCGTTCACGCTGCTGCAAAAGACCAGAAATGGCGACCGCGAAGTGGAAGTGTCGGTGCCGGTCGTGGCCGCGTGGCGCGACCGCACGCCGGTGCTGGTCGACGATATCGCCTCGACCGCGATGACCATGATTGGCGCCGTCGCGCGCATGCATGAAGCCGGCTTGCGCGCGCCCTGGTGCATCGCCGTCCATCCGCTGTTCGCGGGCGACGCCCATGCCGCGTTGCGCGCGGCCGGCGTGGCAGGCATCGTCAGCAGCAATACCATTGCGCACGAAAGCAATCGCATCGACATGAGCGGGCCGATCGCCGACGCAATCGAACTCCTGTCGGGCGTCGGCCATGTCTTGCGCGTGTAAGGCGTCATGGCCACCTTTGGCACCCGTCGCGCTTGAAGCGGTGGGGGACATGGCCATCGTGGAGATTTTGATGCAAGTCAGGGTTTTTTGCCGACCTTGTCAATAGACTCATTGCCTATCCAGCGCTGCCGTTGGCAGATCTCCTGCATTCGGATGGCTTTTCTTGCGGGGCATACATGAGCAGCACGCGTCATCATAGGTGGGTGTGGTCCGCGCTTGCTTTCAGCGCACTGAATGGCATGTGCGTGGCTGCGCCTGGCCCGGCCGTCAGCCTGGATGACGCACTGGCCGTGGCGCGTGCCTCGCGCGCGGAGATGCGGGTAGCGGCCGCCCGGGTCGATGCGGCCAGGCAGCGTCCGATCATCGTATCCGCATTGGACGACCCGATCATTGCCCCCTCGATCGATCACAAGCCGGTCGATCCAATGATGAAAACCGACCGCAGCATCACGTTCGAACAAAGCTTCCCGCTGTCGCGCGTGCGTTCGCATCGGCGCCGCGCGGCGGAAGCGGACGTGGACAGGTATCAGGGCGAGGGCGGCAAGACCGCCCTGAAAATCGATGCCGAAGTCGCGCAGGCATTCTTCATGCTCAATGAAAGGCGCAAGGTGGTCGAGATCCTGGGGCGGCAAACGACGCTGGCGCAGGAACTGGTCAAGCTGGCGGCGGCGCGCCACGGCGTTGGCGCGGCCACGCAGGCCGATGTGCTGCGCATGGAAATCGAGCAGGCGCGGCTGAAAAGCCGCCTCGCTCTCACCGGAGCTGACCTGCGCGCGGCCGAAGCCATGTTCAATACCGCGCTGGGCCAGGAACCCTACCGCCCCGTGCCCTCATTGCAGATGCAAGGGGTGCTGGACGGCATCGTCGCCATTCCCGACCTCGATGCCTCGCTTGAGGTGGCGCTGCTGCGGCGCCCGGAATTGCGCATCAGCCAGGCCGAAATCCGGCGCGCCCGGGCGCGGCTACATGCACATGATCGTCGACGACTTGATCGCGAGCGGCAACACGCTTGCCCGTAGCGCCGGCATGTGCGTGGCCCGCGGCGCACGAGGTGTGTATGGGCTGGCCACGCACGGTCTGTTTACGGGGGATGCGTGCCGCACCCTCGCCGACGCACCGTTGAACCAGTTATTCGTTACCGATACGGTTCCGCCGTTCAGGCTGGTTTACGGAACCGTTCGCGAGAAAGTTGCAGGTCCTGTCGTGCGGCGCGCTGGTCGCCGATGCCATCAGGGATGCGCATGTCGGCGCGTTCCCGGTCAGAACGTGCAATGGGCCGCGTGTTCCGCCGCCAGGGCAAGGTAGCTGAGCGCCGTGCGCCGCCAATGCGGCGAGTAGCTGAATTGGTCTTCCCTCAAATGCCGTAACGCGATCAGGGCGCGCTTGCTTGCCCGGAAGCTCTGGTAAAAATGCACCAGTGCCGCCTCTGGCGCATCCGATGCATAGCGCGCGTACGAGCGCAGCAGTAGTTCTGCCATGCCGCGCGCGCCAAGGCGCTCGCATTCCAGCGCAAGGAACCCGAGCTCGTCCGCCCTGTCCAGGATGCGCAAGTCGCGCGAAAATTCAAGGCAGTCGATAATCGCGATCTTTGGCAGCATGCACACGTGTTCCGCGCGCAGATCGCCGTGCCCTTCAATCACCTTGCCTTGATGGACCCGCGTCTCCAGAAGGTGCGATACGCTGAGCAGTGCCCTTGCCTGGGCGGCGCCGAGCACGTCGAGATGCTTGCGCTCGATGGCGTAGCGCGGTTCGCCCAGTTCGTCCTGTATTTGTTGAAGCTGGTGGCCGAAGCGATCACGGTAGGCGATGGCGTCGACCGGTTCGGTGGGAAGTGCATTGTGAAAGGTGGCCAGCATTGCGGCCAGGCGCCGGATATCGGGAGCCGGCACCGATCGGCGGCTGAGTGCGGCGTCGAGCATGCGCGCCGCCGGCAGCCGGCGCATCTTGACCAGCCATTCCACCGGCGTGCCCTCGCCGTCGAGGTGTAACTGGTTCATCCCGTCAAGCGTGATCGGCACCACGGCCAGGTAGATATCGGGCGACAGGCGGCGATTCAGCCGTAGTTCTTCCTGGCAGTAAAACAGCCGTGCCTCCACGGTCGTGAAATCGATCAGGTCGACATGGATGGGTTTTTTCAGTTTGTAGGCGAAGTCTGCGGAGAGAAACACCCATGACATGTGGGTCTCGATTCTTTCGACCCGGTGCTGGCCGGCCCCGTAGCTTGCGCCATGCGACAGGAACGCCAGGGTCGACGCCAGCTGCGGCGCGTTCATTGCGCCGTCCTGGCCGCGCCGGGTTGCCCGCCCGGGCCGTGCGCAAAGCTGCGCTCGAAGAACTGGCATCGATTGGCTCCCTGAAGCGTTGCCTGGTACAGCGCATGGTCGGCATTGCAGAGCAAGGTGCCAGCCTCGGCGCCATCCTCGGGCGACATGGCAATGCCTATGCTCGCTTGCAGGACGATGCGATTTCCACGGACTACAAACGGCGCCGCGAGCGCGGCTTGCAGTTTGTTTGCCAGCGCCAGCGCGATGTCGCGGTTGTCAATGCCGGTCGCCAGAATCGCAAACTCGGCATCGCCCACATGGGCCAGCGTATCGGACTGCCTGACCGTGTTGGACAAGCGGTCGGCCGCAGCGCAAAGCAGCGTATTTCCCGTGACAGCAAGCTGCCCATGGAGGTCCGGATGACCATCGAGTGCCATGCGCACAACAGCGGTGCGAGCGGTGCTCCGGGATGCGCGCGACATTGCCGCGGACAGGAAGTCGAGAAAGGCCGCCCGGTTGGGATAGCATGACCAGGTCTCCAGGCGGCCCTTGCTGCGTGTCGTGTTGTCCAGGGCAAGCTGCTGCGTGATGTCTTGTTGAACGGCGACGAAGTGGGATATTGCACCATCCTCGTTGCGCAATGGCGTAATCGTTTCGTCAGCCGCGTACAGCGTCCCGTCCTTGCGCTTGTCGATCACCTGCCCATGCCAAACCCGCCCGGAAAGGACCTTTTGCCACAGCTCGGCATAAAAGACCGGCCCCTCCGAGCCCGAGCTCAGCAAGGCGGGCGTACGGCCTGGCAGCTCATCGAATTCATAGCCGCTCAGTGCGCAGAACGCATGGTTTGCCCACTCGATACGGCCAGCCGTATCGGTGATAAAGACGGCGTTGGCCAGTTGCGTGAACGCCTGGAGCAGCAGGGGCTGCAGGGCAGTCTGGAAATGATAGGGCGCTTGGGCGGGATTCATGGGGCAGTCTCCGTTTGTCACTGATTAGAGTGCGATGGCGCTCCCGAGTTCAACAAGGGGCTTGGCAAGCCATGGATGGCGCGTCCGATGCATGGGCCCGCCCCGCCCGGTCCATGATCGAATCATCGGACCGCGATGCGGAACCAATCCGGCTTGCGCGGGTCTGACCTGTATGCAAATTGCTTTCTGGAGCCGCGCCTTGGTCGCGCTGATCGCCGTGCTCGCCGTCCTGTGGCTGGCGGCGGTCATCGGCTGTGCCATTTTGTTCTACGTCACGCTCGATTAGTCACGTGGTGATCCGGCATGCGCGCGTTCGGCAGTTGTCGGCAGTCCTTGTCCCGCGTTTACCGAGCGTTGCCCTGGCTGTCCAGTTCGCTTCGCGCGCAACCAGGGTTGCGCAACCGGTAGCGCCGGCTTTCCGGCAGCCTGGCCCGATATGTGGCCCGATCGGACAGTGGCAATAAGCACTGGATGCTTGCCGGATCCGGCGGATCGCACCCGGGTTCGGTGCGGCGGGGAAGTTCGGCTGCCTGTGCTTTGCCGGCCGGCGCAGTTTCACTGCCGCGGCAGATGGCCCGTTAATCCAGCAGGGTCATGGCCGCATGCCACGCCGGCGCAGCGGATGACCGTTCGAAACACCTGCGCAATTTTCGGTAGCGCTGGCGGTGCCGAACGGCGTTTGGAAACCTGTTGCGTCATCGATTGATAGCGAGGTAAGCAATGAACAACGCAGGCTCACTGCATGGGATGAAAGGATTAATCGTCGGGATTGCCAATGCCGACAGTATCGCGTACGGCTGCGCGAGGACGATGCGTGCCCAGGGCGCGGAACTGGCCGTAACGTATCTCAATGACAAGGCGGAACCGCATGTGAGGCCGCTGGCGCAGGCGCTGCAATGTCCGATCATCGCCCCTTGCGATGTCGAAAAGGCAGGGGAACTGGAAAGCGTGTTCGGACAGATCGCGCAACGCTGGGGGCGGCTCGATTTTTTGTTGCATTCGATTGCATACGCCCCCAGGGAAGCGCTGTGCGCAAGGGTCACTGACTGCCCCAGTGCCGGTTTTTCCCGCGCCATGGATGTGTCGGTCCATTCCTTCATCCGCATGGCAAAGCTTGCCGCTCCGCTGATGACAGCGGGCGGCTGCCTGCTGACGGTCAGCTTCCATGGGGCGCGCGAAGTCATCAGGCAGTACGGAGTCATGGGGCCGGTGAAAGCGGCGCTGGAAACGGTGGTGCTGTACTTGGCGGCCGAGCTCGGTGAAAAGGGCATCCGGGTTCATGCGCTCTCGCCCGGGCCACTCAAGACCCGCGCCGCATCCGGTATTCCGGAATTCGATGCATTGCTGGAACTGGCGGCAAAAAAAGCCCCCCTCCATCATCTGGTGACCATCGACGACGTGGGCACGGTAGCCGCATTGCTGGTGTCGAACGGCGCGCGTTCCCTCACCGGCAACCTTATTTATGTCGACGCCGGCTATCACGTCGTCGACTGAGGGTTCCCATGACGCAAGTACCCGCTTCGCCGAGTATCGAAAACCGCACCTTCGATGAGATCCGGATCGGCGAGTCCGCCGCGCTGGCGCGTACGCTCTCCAGAGCCGACATCGAGCTCTTCGCGGTGATGTCCGGCGACGTCAACCCCGCGCACCTGGACGAAGAATTCGCCAGGACCAGCAAGTTCAGCGACATTGTTGCGCACGGCATGTGGGGTGGGGCGCTCATTTCCACCGTGCTGGGCACGCAACTGCCTGGAGCGGGGACGATCTATCTCGGCCAGAACCTGCGCTTCCTTCGCCCGGTGATGCTGGGGGACACCGTGACCGTGACCTTGACGGTGCAGGAGAAGGACAGCGGGAAACGCCGCATCGTGTTCGACTGCCTGTGCGTCAACCAGCATGGCCAGCCAGTCATCACCGGTTCGGCCGAGGTCATCGCGCCGGCCGCGAAAATCAGCAGGCCGCGCATCGTCCTGCCCGAGGTGCGCCTGATCGACAAGTACGCGCGCTACCGCGAGCTGCTGGCGAAAACCAGGGCATTGGCCGCGGTGACGGCCGTGGTCGCGCATCCGTGCGACGAAGCGTCCTTGTCGGCGACGGTCGAAGCGGCGAAGGCGGGACTGATCAAGCCGGTCCTGGTGGGGCCGGCAGCGAAGATCCGCGCTATCGCCAGCGCCGCGGCACTCGATATTTCATCGTTCACCCTGGTGGAGGCGGCGCACAGCCACGATGCCGCCGAAAAAGCCGTCCGGCTTGTCGCCGCCGGCGATGCCGAAATCTTAATGAAAGGAAGTTTGCCCACGGATGAACTCATGGACGCTGTCACCGCGCGCACCGGCGGCTTGCGTACGAGGCGGCGCATGAGCCATGTCTACGTGATGGACGTTCCCAGCTATCCGCGGCCGCTGTTGATCACCGATGCGGCTCTCAACATCGATCCAAGCCTGTCCGACAAGCGCGACATCGTGCAGAACGCGATTGACCTGGCGATCGTGCTGGGCGTCGACACGCCGAAGGTCGCCATTCTGTCGGCGGTGGAGACGGTCGATCCCAGGCTGCGCTCGACCATGGATGCCGCCGCGCTGTGCAAGATGGCGCAGCGCGGCCAGATCACCGGGGGCGTGCTCGATGGCCCCCTGGCGTTCGACAGCGCGGTGTCGCAGTCGGCCGCGCTTGCCGGCCAGGTCGCATCGCCGGTCGCCGGACAAGCTGATATCCTGCTTGTTCCCGACCTCACCTCAGGCAGCATGCTCGCCAAACAGTTGCTGTACCTGGCCGACTCCCAGGCTGCCGGCATCGTTCTGGGCGCGCGCGCACCGGTCATCCTGACCGACTGTTCGGATAATCTGTTACGGCGGCTGGCTTCCTGCGCCGTTGCGCTGCTGCTGGCGCACCATTACCGGACGTCTCCGCCATGACCGCGGCGAGGTGGCGGCGAGGCGAAGGAGCGAGGGCGACGATTGGCAACACGGTCTTGCCGACGCCACCGGGAAACGCTATTGACCGGGAGCCAAGCAGGTTTTTCGCAGCTATGCAGGCGCTACGATGACGGGCGACATGCTGGCACCGCAAACCGAGGAGTTGCCGGGCAAAGCCATGCTCGAGCCGCTGATGCGCAGTGGCCGCTCGTCTTTGCGCTGCATGGGCATGCGGCTCCGGAACTGAGGAACTGGCGCCGGTCGACGGGGAATCGGCGTACTTTACATGATCTTGGAAGAGAAGAGTTCATCGGGATGCGGGCAAGTGCCGTCCGAACCACTGCGCGGCAAGGGCAGCGACCGCTTCCAATGTTCCGGGCTCTTCAAACAGATGGGTGGCGTGAGGAATAATGTCGAGCCGCTTTTCACAACGCAACACGGAAAAGGCAGCGCGGTTCAGCCTGATGACGGCATCGTCGCGGCCGCCAACAATGAGCAGGGTTGGCGCACGTACCTTTTCCAGCGCGTTCTGTCCCGCCATGTCCGGCCGCCCCCCGCGTGACACCACGGCCGCGATATCGGCATCGTTACTGGCGGCGGCCTGCAATGCCGCGGCGCCCCCCGTGCTGGCGCCGAACAAGCCGATCGGCAGACTGCGCGTGCTGTCGTGCCGGCGCAGCCAGGCGATCACTGCGCTGAGCCGGTCCGTCAGCAATGCGATGTCGAAGCGCGATTGAGCGATCCTGTCTTCCTGCTGCGTCAGCAGGTCGATCAACAGCGTTCCCACGCCGGCCCGGCAAAGCTGGTCGGCGACATAGACGTTGCGCGGACTCAAGCGACTGCTGCCACTGCCGTGTGCAAACAACACGACGCCGAGCGGTTTGTCGGGCAGTTCAAGCATGCCTTCCAGATTGGCTTGGCCAGCCTTGACCGTGACAAGCTCTTTGAGTACCGGATGCATGCTCAGTGTCTCCCCGCTTCCATACTACCCCTCTTGCCCGTCTGATCTGCGGCCGATGCCGGCATGCGCCGGGTTCGCATGCGGTGCGCTTCGCCGCGCAGACCCGTTACCTCGTCATCACCGATTTGCGTGGAAAACCTCGTACCGCTGGTCCACGGCATGGAATGGCGCGGGAGTCGGCAGGACAATCATGTCATCGACTTCCGAACGCTGCGGTTCCTGACGGCTGCAAGGGGCTGCGCAAGCATTTCTCCGGCCTGCATTCGATTCTTGAAGCCTATCAATTGAGGCATGATTCTGATTCCAACGGTTTTCTACTATTTGATCGCCCGCCGATCCAATCGTGCGACGATCATGCATGGGAGTTTGAGAGAGATCAATCGTCATTCAGTTGGGATGTGCTGTAGGCATGTCCATGGCAATTTACCTCGCTTTGCAAGTGGTTTGCATAGGTTGACGTCGCGCCGGCGCTTGGGCTGGACCGCCGGCTTTGTCGGCACCGATCGCCGGTTCGAGCGCGGCGTGCGCCAGGCAATCGATGCAGAAGCCATTCATCGCTTTTGCGGGCGCGCTTTTCCGGCCGCCGACAGGCTACCTGCATCATGCGGTGGGTCGTTACCGCGCCTGTGTCCGGGCTGACGCCGCCCGGCGGTGTCGCGTTTCAGATGAAGACCCACCACTGCGGTGCGCCTGGGAATCGCCTGTGTGCGGATGGATGGGCACTACATCCGCGCCGTCCGGCAGCGCCCGGCCGCGTAGCCTGGACCATGCGCGGCCGTCGCCCGCAGCGTGCAACTTTCGCCCCAGCCTGCGCCAGCCGATCACCACGCCGGTCATGCTCAAGATGGCGCCGCCGACACTGAGCGCCAGCATGACCAGGTCCCACAAGGGCCGGCGCTCCAGCAAAGGCAGCCAATCCCAACTGTGCAGCATGGCGAACAGCCAGCGGCTCCAGCGCTTGTGGCGGTCGCTGCGGCCGACCAGCGCACCCGTGTGGGGATCCAGATACACCCAGCTCTGGTGCGGATCGGCAAAGGCGATGCGCCACACCGGAAGCGGCTTGCCGCCGCCGCCGGTCATGCTGTGGGCGTCGCGGCTGTAGTAGTACAGGTCGTACGCGTCCAGGCGTTCGACCTTGGCCACCGGATGGGGCAGCAGCGCGCGCGCGGCATCGAGCAGCGCGCCGCCAGCGACCGCTGCCGGGCGGCTGGTCCGGCTGTCCAGCACGCGCGGCGCACCGGCCGCCGGCTGGGCCAGCACCATTGTGCCTCCCAGCACCCGCGTCCACTTGAGCTCGCGTATCCCCGGGCCCGCAGCGGACAATAACGCCGCCGGCGCCGCATCGCGCGCGGACGGCAGCAGCGCCGCGCCTTCGAGCGCCTCGATGCGCAGCGGGGGCGCGCCGCCGTCGAAGATGCGCCACGGGTTCATCGACATCAGCCCGCTGAAGATCCAGGTTGCCGTCACCACCCCGAACAGCAGGCCGCCAATATGGTGCCAGCGCATCATCGCACCCGGATAGGGCGAACGCGAACCGCTGCGGTAGGGCGCCCGGAAGCGCCAGCGCAATATGCCGACTGTGGCGCCGCTAAGCACCATGGCGGTGCCGGCAATGGCCAGCCAGTTGACGATATCGGCCCAGTAAGGCTCGAACACATTGCCGCGCAAAGGGTACAGCCAGTGGATCCACGCGCCGGCGTAGTTCCACAGCCGTTCATGGCGCGGCGCATCGCGCACCACTTCGCCGGTCCGGCCCGACACATACAGCAGCGTTTGCTCCGGGTCGGCCAATTGCACGCGGTGCAGGGGCCGGTGTCCATCCAGCCCGCGCGAGTGGGTAAACGCATCTTCCTCGACCGTGCCCAGGTAATGGGTGCCGACACCCGGGCCGGCGAACGCGGCCGCGCTGGCCATGGCGCGCGCCCGGTCCGTGAGCGGTATCCGCTCGCCGCTGCGCGCATCGACAGCGATGGCCGCCGCTCCCTTGGCGCCGGTGGGCTGAACAAGGTAGACCGCGTCCCCGCCGCTGGCAGCGGCCAGCCGAAGTTCCTTGAGCGGTCCGGTGACGCCGGCCATCGCCATGGCCTGTTGCGGCCCGAGCAGCGGCGCGCCGGCCTGCAGGGCCGGCAAATGGCGCAGGCGCTCGGCATCGGTCAGTTTCGGATAGCCGACGTACATCATGACCACGCCGGAGACGAACCACATCGCGAAAAAGGCGCACAGGACAATGCCAAGCCAGCGGTGGCCCAGCAATAGCAGGCGTTTGAACGAAGTTCCCATCGGCGGCCTCAAAACGCTACGCGCAGCGCAAGGTCGGCCGTGCGCGGCGCGCCCAGATAGGCCATGGCCGCACCGAGGTTGACGGCGTGGACCCGGTCTCCCGCATTGCGCACCCGTCCCACCACGGTGACATCGCGGCTGATCTGGTAACGCAGGCCCAGGTCGAGCAGGGTGTAGGCCGGCCAGGCGATGCTGTTGGCCGCATCCGCATGCACGCTGCCCACGTGGCGCAGACCCAGGTCGGCCTTGATGGCGGGCGTGACGGCGTAGCCCAGCCACAGGTTGGCGACGGAGCGCGGCGTATTCGCCGGCGTCTTGCCCGCCAGCGAGACACCGCCCTGGCGGTATTGCTCGTATTGCGCATCGACCCGGGTCAGGTTGCCCTGGATCGACCACTGGCGCGTCGCTTGCAGGCCCAGCGACAGCTCGACGCCGCTGGCCGATTGCTCACCGACCAGCACCGTCAGGGCGCTGTTGTCCGGGTCCTGGGTGGCGATGTTTTTGCGCTCGATGCGGTACGCCGCCACCGTGGCCGCGCCTTTGCCTTGCCAGAAGTCCAGCTTGGCGCCGATCTCTCCCTGGCGTCCGGTCGTCAGTTCGCTGTTGTTGCGCACGTCGGCAAACGAGGCGGTCGACAACACGCCCGACGGCGGGTCGGCCGCCGTTGCATACTGGACGTAGGCGGTGGTACCCGGCGCAAGGTTCCATACCAGCCCGGCGCGGCCGGTGGTTGGCCTGTAGCGGCGCGCAAAGCTGGCCGGGTTGGCGGCGCTGATCTCGCGCCGGTTGACCAGGTCCAGGTCGATGCGCTCGTGGCGCAGCGCGGTCACCAGGTTCAGCGAGGGCGCGATGGCGGTGCGGTTTTCGATGTAGGCGGCGCGGGTCGTGACCTTGTTGTCGCGGTCGGGCCGCAAGGCCGGGCTCATGCCGGGAATGTCGAAGAAGCGCTCGGTCGCGAAGTCGTAGGGATCGACGCTGCCGAGCGAGGCCGGCAGGCTGTTCGGAAAGCGGGTCTGCCGGTTGACGCTGACCTCAATGCCGAACGCCCAGTCGCTGCGCCGGCCCGCCAACTCGCCCTTGCAGGTGGCGTCGAGGCGCTCGCCCAGCATGCGCTGCTCGTGGTGCTGCAACAGGATGCCGGAGCGCGCCACGGCCGTGTTGGCCGGGTTGAAGCGGTAGCTCTCGACGTTACGGTAGTCGCGCACGGCGTCGTAGGCATACACGGTATTGGTGAGCTGGACCGCTTCGCTGGCGCGCCATTCGGCCACTGAGCGCAGCCAGTGCACGCGCTGGGCGTAGACGCCGTCGGTGCTGTTGTAGTTCTTGAAGCGGGTGGCCGGATCGATGCGCGCGCGGCCGGCGACCGGATTGAGGAGCGGCGTGCCCCAGTAGGGCCGTGCCACATCCTCCTCCTGGAACTCGTAGGCCAGGATATGGGAGAAGCGCGCACCGATGTCGGAGCGCAGCGATGCCGCCAGCTGGGTTGAGCGGGCGCCGCCCGCGTCGATCCAGCTGGCAGCATCGCGATGGTTGAGGTCGATGCGGACGTGATGCTCGTCGCCGCCCGCGCCGCCGATACGCCGGTTCAGCCCGATGGACGCTTCCTTCAATCCCTGTGTGCCGAGGCGTACTTGCCCCTCGCCGGCATCGCGCCGTTCGGCCACCCTGGTAATGTAGTTGATGGAACCGCCGACCGCACCCGAACCGAACAGGAAGCTCGACGGGCCGCCGATGGCTTCCACCCGGTCGATGATCCAGCTGTCGACCGGGCGCGCCGCGATCGCATACTGAACGTTGATGCCATTGAAGAGCTGGCTGATCGATCCGCTGCCGAAGCCGCGGTAGCTGACCCCGATATTGCCCGGCGCATTGTGGGCGCTGACCCCGGGAATGGCGCGCAGGATTTCCTGGGTATCCTGGGCGCCGCGCGCGTCGATCATGGCACGGTCGACCAGGGTGACGGTGGCCGGTGTCTCGCGCGGCGTCAGGCCGAGCCGGCTGCCGGTGGCGGCGGCCGTGTCCAGGTTCAGCTTGCCGTTGGCGCGCGGCGCGCTTCCCGTGATCTCCACCGTGGGAAGGGGCTCATCGGCGCGGGCGTGGGCGTTCATGGCGGTGCAGGCAAGGGCCAGCGCCGCCGCATGGAATGGGGTTGCAGTCATATGGTGCTCTTGTGTCGTTTGCCTTGTGACAGGCGAGTGGAGATGGGCGCCGCATGCGGCGCCTGGTCGGCTTGCTTGAGCCGATTCGTGAGCGAAGTCTTACCGGATCAGAGCGATGGCGGACCGCGTGCCTGCGCGGCTGTCCATGCGAAGCGGGCTTTGGGCGCGTCGGGGAGGCGCGCGGTGGGTGGGGCGTCGGCGACGGCAAGCGCCAGCTGGCAAGGCGCTTGCGGCAGCAGGAGCATGCCGTTGCTGTGATGGCAGTACGGGCAGTGTTTGAGCTTGCCGTCGTGTGGCGCGGGCGCAGCGTCGCCGGCCGGCAGTCGGTCGGCGGCGGCCGCCGCGCTGCCAGCCCGGCAGATGTCAGCCGGCGGGTAGGGCGCGCTGGCGTTGGCGGTGAATGCATGCGAGAGCGCCGGCGCCAGCACGGCCACGAGCATGGCCAGCACGGCCAGCCAGGACGCCAGGAGCTGCGCGCTGCGGTTCATGCGCATCGTCGCGCTGCTCTCATGGTAAACATGCGCGGATTGTAGCAGCGCACGATGTATGCCGTAAATGGCGGCGTGCCGGCGCAGGCAGGTTCGCGGCCATTCAGAAGCGCCATGCCAGGCCGGCGCGCAGCGTGCGCATTTCGCCCGGATGGGTATGAATGTCGGCGACCGGTGCAGGCTCGCCCGGCAACTGCGATGCGTAGTAGTAGTCGATATCGCTCACGCGGCGGTCCAGCAAATTGAGCACTTCGATTGTCAGCTTGAGGCGTGGCGCGAGCCGGTAGCCGAGCTTCATGTTGAGCAAGGTGGACGAGGGCGAGCGGACCGAATCGTCTTCGACCAGTGCGCGCGGGCCGAAGTAGCGCAGGCGCACGCCGCCCGACCACGGGCCGGCGGCGCCCGACACACCGAGCGAGGCGGTGCGGGTGATCGACCCGGGGATGAAGGCGCCGGCCGGATCGCTGTCGCGAAAGCGCGCGTGCGACCACGCCAGGTTGGCATCGATGATCCAGTCCCTGGCGGGCGTGTAAAAATTGGCCAGCTCGACGCCGTGCCGCCGGCTCGGGCGGCCTGCCTCGGTGGTGCCGGCGTCGCCGATGAAGATCAGTTCGGAATCGAGGTCGAGCTTCCAGGCGGCGATGGTGGTTTGCATGCCCGGCACCAGGCCGGCCAGCCGCAAGCCTGCCTCCTTGCCGGTTCCCCGCACCAGTGGCGTGGCGGGCTTGATGTCCGCACCGTCGGCGTCCACCGCCAGGCCGGTCCTGGGATCGACGGTGCCGGTCACGCCACGCGCGTCATTGCTGTGGAAGCCCCGTCCCCAGTTCAGGTACATCTCCGCATTGTTCCCCAGCGTGAAAATCGCCGTGAACTTCGGACTGGTGATGCCGGCATTCACCTTGCCCGAGTTGGCGCCCGTGTCGCTGTGGACATCGAACCCGTAGCGGTCGGCGCGCAGCCCGGCGACAGTGCGCAGCCATGGCGCCCAGACGGTGCTATTGGACAGGTACAGCGCGCCGCTGCGCTGCTTGACCCTGTCCTCGCGCACGCTCAAGCGGCGCTGGCGCGCCTGGCTCAAATACAGGCCGACCGGGGCCAGCCTGTCCTGGCGCAGCTGAACGCCGAACGCTGTCTCGGAAGCGAAGGGGCCCAGGGCGTGGCGCCATGCGCGCTGCGCGTCCAGGCCGAGAATCTGCCGGCTTTCCGCCTGGTGGAACTGGTCGCCGTGCTCCGGATCGTCCAGTGCATAGGTAAAGTCGCTGAACAGGTCGAGCCGCGATGCGATGATGTAGGCATTGGCCCTGGCGCTGCCCGTGCCGTACTGGCGGCGCCACTCGCCCGACAGGCTGTAACGCGAGGTGTCGCCGCCATCCGTGGGAGCGAGCGTGCCATAGCGGCCGATCAGCCCGGCGTCGAGCGCGCGTTGCGGCACCTGATCGGTCGACGTCCACGACGAATGCATGCCCATCGCCGTCACCCGCACATCGTCGTCGCCGCGCCGCCAGCTGTACGACAGCACGCCGTTGACACGCTTGTAGTCTTCCGGCGTCTCCCAGGGACCATCCTGGCCCGCGCGTTCGAGGGCGTACAGCAGCGTACCGGCGGCGAGCGGGGTGGCGTTGGCGAGCAGCGCGCGGCTGAAGCGGTTCTGGCCGGCCTCCAGGCTCAGCAAGCCTTGCTCCATGTGCCGCACGTAGTCGAAAGCGGCTGCGCCGGCGACGGAAAAATCGCCTTCCTCCGCGTAATAGGTGCCTTTTTTATACGCGATGGTGCTGACCAGCTCCGGAATCAGGAAATTCAGGTCCGAATAGCCCTGGCCGTGCGCATTGGTCGGCAAGTTGACCGGCATGCCCATGACCGTGGTGCGGAAATCGGTGCCGTGATCGAGATTGAATCCGCGCGCGAAATATTGATTGGCTTTGCCGTCGCCGGCGTGCTGGGTCACGATCAGGCCTGGCACCGCTTCAAGCAGCTCGCCTGTGCGCAGCAAGGGACGGTTTTCGAGCTGCCTGGCGGTCACGGTGCCCTGGTTGGCCGAATCGGCGACGCCGAGCGGTATCAGGCTGGCGGACACGCGCACTTGCTGGACGGGGGATGGGGTATCGCCGTCGACGGTGGCGTTGGCAAAGGCGGGCATGGCCAGCAGCAGCATTGGCGACAGCAGGCGCAGCCCGCGTTGCGACGGGGCAGGGGTGGTATTTTTCACGGGTACTCTCGGTTAAGACCGGACAGGCCGGTCCGCTTGTTTTGTACGGCGCACATCCCCGTGCACCGAGAAAAAAGAAGCTGCGGCCGACAGAGGCGCGAGAGTCGATGGAGATGAGGGAGCGGCGGCGTTAAGCGCGGTCCCAGGCGATCCACAAACACGACAATTCCCGGCCGCTTGCTTCCATGCGTCCTGGCCGGTATCCGGGCTGACAGGTCAGATTGCCTCGCCTTCCCATGCCGGCGGCACAGTGGACCAAAGAGACAACCGGCCGCACGTCGTTGCACGACATGCGGCGCCTGTTTTACCGTTGCGGGGACAGCACACGTTTGCCGCTGGCATGCCAGCGCGTGTTTCCCGTTTAACTGCGGCCTTCAGAACAAGGCCGCGAGCACCAAAACGTGGCAATCATAACGGCTGCTGATGTATTTGGCAACGTTTCAATATGCAGTGACAGGCCGGGCCCGAGGAAGCGCTACGCTTGCCGGCCGGCGCCGGACAGCCTGGCGCGCCTCATTGCCGCATCATGGGCAATGAAGTGCGCAAACTGGCGCTTACCAGTTGTATTTCAAGGTCGCCCGTGCCGAGCGCGAGAGGCCCAGATAGCAGCTGTGGGCGGCGAAGCAGGAGGCGACATACTCCTTGTCCGCCACATTGTTCACGTGCAGTTCGGCCATCCAGTCGTTCATGCCCAGCCGGCCCAGGTCGTAGCGCAGCGCCAGGTCGAACAGGGTGCGGGCGGGCGCCGCGAAGCTGTTGATCGTGTCGCCCTGCGTCTTGCCGGTGTAGCGCGCGCCCAGGCCCAGGCCCAGGCCGGCCAGCGCGCCTGCGCGCACGGTGTAGTTGGCCCACACGGAAGCGCTGTGCGCGGGAATCTGCGCGCGCCGCTTGCCCAGGTCGGTGTTGTTGCTGCGCGTGACCTCGTCGTCCAGGTAGGTGTAGGCCGCCGTCAGGTCCAGGTCCTTGACCAGCTGTGCCTTGCCTTCGAGCTCGATGCCGCGCGTGCGCACTTCGCCGGTCTGGATGCTGAAGCCGGTGTGCCCGGGGTCGCCGGTTGTCATGTTTTGCTGGGTCAGGTCGAACAGCGCGAGCGTCACCATGTGGGCGCTGCCGGCAGGCTGGTATTTGACGCCGGCTTCGGCCTGCTTGCCCTTCATCGGTGAGAACACGGTGCCGTCGAATGCCCGGCCGCTGATCGGTTCGAACGAAGTGGCGTAGCTGGCGTACGGCGCGACACCGCTGGCGAAGTTGTAGATCACGCCGACCCGGCCCGTGATGGCGTCGTCGTCCTGCAAGGTCGTGCCGTTGGTCAGGCGGTTGCGCGTATCGCTGCGCGCCTGGTCCTGGCGGCCGCCCACCAGCACGGACAGTGCGCCCAATTTGATCTGGTCCTGGACATACACGCCGAGCTGGCGTCCCACCACATCTTCGCTCTGGAACACGGCTTGCGCGGGGATGGCCTGGTTGTACTTCGGCGCGAACAGGTCGAGCGCCGGCACGCCGTTGAAACCGAAATGGCGCACCGCATCGTTGGTGCGGCGCTGGTAGTCGATCCCGCCCAGCATGGTGTGCTGCAGCGCGCCGCTCTTGAATTTCCATTCGAGCTGGCTGTCGAGGCTGATGTTGGCGGCATCCTCGACGGCGGAGAAGGCGCTGCGGTTCAGGGTGCGGCGGTCGGCCGCGAGCGTGCGCCGGTACAGCCACTGCGAATCGAGTTCGTTGCGGGTGTAGCGCAGGTTCTGGCGGATGGTCAGGGTATCGTTCACGGCATGGCTGAACAGATAGCCGATCGAGGCGGTGGTGCGGTCCCAGTTCTCGTAGCCCGGGTCGCCCACGCGGATATCGCTCGCCACACGGCCGCCCGGATTGCCGAACAGGCCGGCGGCGGGAATCACATTGACCAGGGTGGCGTTGATGTCGTCGTGCTGGTAATGCGCCAGCGCGGTCAGCGAGGTTTTTCCGTTGGTCCAGGTCAGCGAAGGCGCCACGACCTGGCGCTGGCGTTTGGCGGGTTCCTGTTGCAGGTTTTCGTCCAGGGCCAGGCCGGTTACGCGCCAATGCAGGCTGGCGCCGATGGCGCCCCCCACGTCGACGCCGCCGTCAAGGTGCGAGCGGGTGCCGGCGCCGAGGCGCACCTCATTGACCATGTCCGCGCCGGCGCGCTTGCTGACCATGTTGACGATGCCGCCGGGCTGGGTCTGGCCGAACAGGACCGAGGCCGGCCCCTTGACCACATCGACCCTCTCGAGCAGATACGGATCGAGATTGCCACCGTCGTAACCGGTGCCTTGCAGCTTCATGCCGTCCAGGTATTCGTTGAATGAAAAACCGGCGGTGCCGCCGCCGCCGAAGCCGCGCACGCGCACGCTGTTACCGCCGAACAGGGTGGTTTCGCCGGTGCCGCCCGAGGTCACGCCGGCGCTGTAGGCGACCGCCTCGCCCAGGTCGCGCACGTTGCGCGCATCCATCTCGGCGCGCGTGATCACGGAGACCGCCTGCGGCGTTTCGATGAGCGGGGTGTCGGTCTTGGTCGCGGCAGCGCTGCGGCGGGCGACGTAGCCCTGTTCCGGGGTGCGCTCCCCGTAGACGCTGACGGTCGGCAGGACGGTTTCCTGGCGCGCGCCGGCGCCGGCATCCTGCGCCTGGCTCGCGGGGGCGGACAGGGCCAGGCCCAGGCAGGCGGCGTGGAGGGCGGCGCTGATGACGGTGCGCCGGAAGGGCGTGGACTGTTGGCCTCGGTGCTGTGTGTTTTTCATATGGTTATTAACGACGGATCTGCAAAAATGAAATCGACAGGCCCGGGCCTGCCGATGCGCTCCCGGATGGAGCCGTGCGCTGGCCGTCGGCCTGGCGCGCCGGTGCAAGCCTGCCCGATGCAATCATCCGAACATCGCATCCGCCAGGCTGAACCATTGAATGAGAATGATAGTGATTTTCATTCAATAATCAGCTAGTATGACGCACAACCGACGTCACGGTGGCACCACCTCATAATTTCCATGTCCAAATTCGGCTTCAGCCGGCGGGCGGCCCTGGCGCGCACATTGATCGGCGCGCTGGGCGGCTACGTCCTGGCGATCTCTTTCATGGCCGCCGGCTCCGGCGTCCTGCTGGCCAGCGGCATGATGCGGCGTGCCGATGCAGTCGTCGGCACCGGCATGCTGGCCTTTCTGGTCTGGACCATCGCGCTGCTGGTGGCCTTTGGCGCCGCCACGACCCGGCGCGCCGCGGCCTGGGTGCTGGGCAGCGCGTTCGGCTTCGCGCTGATCGGCTGGTCCAGCCTGTCGCTGGCTGGTGTTGCATGACGGCGGCGTCCACGCCGCCGCGCCTGCGCCATGCCATGGACTACCTGCACACCTGGGCCGGGGTGCTGTGCTCCGCGCTGCTCTTCCTCGTGTTTTTCATGGGCTCGCTGTCGGTGTTCGACCAGGAAATCGACCGCTGGATGATGCCGGCGACCCGGGTGGCGCAGCCGGCGGCGGTGTCGTTCGACCGGCTCGCCTTGCCCCATCTGGAGCGGCTGGCCCCCGATGCGAAGCAATGGACCGTGCAATATCCGACCAGCCGCGCGCCCGCCATGCGCCTGAGCTGGTTCGAGAACGGCGCACTCCAGAGCCGCGATGTCGACGCCAATACCGGCCGGCTGCTGCCGCAAGCGGGCAGCAAGGGCGGCACCGGCTTCTTTTTCCCGTTTCATTACACCTTCCATATCAAATGGATGGACCTCGGCTACTGGTTGCTGGCGCTGGTATCGATCGCGATGCTGGCGCTGCTGGTGTCGGGCGTGATCATCCACAAGAAGATCTTTACCGACTTCTTCACCTTCCGCCCGGCCAAATCGCGCCAGCGCGCCACGCTCGACCTGCACCATGTCTCGGCCGTCCTGCTGCTGCCTTTCCATTTCACCATCACCTTGACCGGCCTGATCATCATGGTGTTCGTATACACCAGGCCGGGCATTGCGCTGGTGTACGGCAAGCAGGCGAACCAGGCGACACGGGAAGCGTTCGCCCTGGTGCAGCGCGAGCCATCCGGGCGGCGCGCCGAACTGGCCTCGGTCGATGCGATGGCGGCGCAGGCCCAGCGGCTCTGGGGCGGCGGCCAGATCCGCCGGGTCAGCGTGCGCAATCCGCATGACGCCCATGCCAGCGTCGACTTCCAGCGCCGTCCGCACGACCAGATCAGCTACGACACGCGGATGCTGAGCTTCGACGGCAGCAGCGGCGCGCTGCTTGGCCGCTCGGATCTGTCGGCCACAATCGGATTGCAACGTTTTTTCACCGGCTTGCACATGCTGCCGTTCGACCATTGGTGGTTGCGCTGGATGTATTTCGGGATGGGATTGGTGAGCTGTGTGATGATCGGCACCGGTATGCTGCTCTGGGTAGAGAAGCGCCGGGTGCGGCAGGTGAAGGAAGGCCGCAGCAGCTATCGGGTGGTCAACGCGGTGGCGGCGGCGGGCAGCGTGGGCGTGCTGGTGGCGACCCTGGCCATGCTTGTGTCCAACAAGCTGCTGCCCGAGGCAATTGCCGGCCGCGCACTGCTGGAGCAGTGCATGTTCTTCCTGGTATGGATCGGCACCCTGGTACATGCGCTGGCGCGGGCCTGGCAGCCACGCTTCCGGGCCGAGCTCGGCACCGCGTGGCGCGAACAGGCCTGGGCCAGCGCATTGCTGGCGCTCCTGGCCGTCGTGCTCAACGGCGTGCTGACGGGCGACCATCTGCTGCGCAGCGTCAGCCAGGGCAACATGGCCGTGGCCGGAACCGATCTGGTTCTGCTGGCCAGCGCCGCGCTGGCAGCCATGGCCGCGCGCCGCCTGGGCTCGCGCGGCGCGGCAACGGCGGGCGCGCCGCGCTTGCTGAAGGAAGCGGTGCCATGAACGCGCCGCTGATGGCCGCGGGTTCCGCTTTTGCGGCCTGGGCCGGCTTGGCCGTCCTGTGTTTTCAGTCCTCCAGCCAGCGCCGCCGCATGGGTTTGCGCGAACAGAGCGGGCGCGAGCGGTGGCGTTTCATCCTGGCCGGAGCGGCCCTGATCGCCATCTCGCTGGTGGCCGCCGTCGTCGCGGACGGCACCCGCTTCGGCCTGCTGCTGTGGCCGTGCCAGACCGGGATGCTGGGCGTGGCGCTCATCTGCTTGCTGCCGTTTGCGCGCAGCGCAGTGACGGCCAGCGCGCGCCTTGCCGCGCTGCTTGCGCCGCTGTCGCTCGCCGCCGCCAGCTGGATGTAAGGCCGCCGGCAAGCAGCATACGCCGATCTTGTAACGCATTGATCACACATTGTCACGAGTGGCAGAATTAAAACATAGGCAATATTTCTCGCGAATTTCGTTCCGTAGTGGCGCACCATAGGCGTTCAAGCGATGGGGGACGCGTGCGATCGAAGGGCGGCCGTACCGGGCCCGCACAGCAATCAAAGGAGCAACACCGTCACCTTGAAAGGGGCCGTCATGAGCAGTGAAAGCAAGCTTGCAGAGCAGGTCGTGTACGCGAAGATCCACCCGTCCATCGGCATCGCGCGGGTGGGTAATTCCAGGCAAGAGGATGGATTCTACGTCGGCCCCCAGGTGATCGATCCCTTGCCCAAGGCCCAGGATTTCTACCGTGACAGCACCGGAGCGCTGAAACGCGAGGTGGCGGAGTTCCGCATCTATGGCTACGACGCCCAGGGGCGTGTGGTGTGCGAACTGGCCATGCAGGACGGCATCGAGATCGAATGGAAGGTCGAACTGGCCAATCACAAGGCGGCCTGGTATAACTTCGAGCTGGCGCTGGACATCCCCGAAGCGGCGACGGCGCCGCCTTCCACGCGCCGCAATGCCGGCGTGCCGCTGCCCGAGCGCGGCACCTTGTCCATCCAGCCCGGCGCCCGCACCATCGGTGAAGCGGGCGCCGCGGGACAGCAGTACCACTTCGATGGCGGCAGCTGCTTCGGCATTCCGGTGCCGCTGGGGGAGTTGCGCACCGATCCGCGCGGCCGCTTGCGGGTCTTCGGCGGACACGGCATGTCGGCCTCGTTCGACGGCAAGGCCCCGGTCACGTTCGCGAACAACGATGGCTGGTACGACGACACCAGCGATGGTCCGGTCAGCGCGCGGGTGCGGGTGGGCGGACGCGAACTGCGCGTGGCGCCGGCATGGGTGGTGGTGGCGCCGCCGAACTACGGGCCGCAACAGAAATCGGTCCGCACCATGTACGCCCTGATGACCGATGTCGCCATCCAGGCCGGACACCTGCCGGTACCGGTGCGGCCATCGTTCAGGAACGATCTGCTGCCCATCTTTAAGGCGCTGTGCGACCTGCAGTGGATGAACGCCAGCTTCGCGGCGGGCTTCGGCCACGGCATGCCCCAGGACTTCATGGCGCCGGCCTATCTGCGCAAGCTGTCGCAAGCGGGTGACACCTACGCGCAACTGCGCCGCACGGTCGCCAACGCGTTCCGCAATCCGCGCTACCACGATGCATCGATGAAGCCCTGGCCCTGGGTCTATGGCGACGCGATGGATGTGCCGATGCCGCCGATCCCGCGGGCGATGAATGCGCTCACCGACACGCAGCTGGCGATGCTCGAACGCTGGGCGGAGGGCGATTTCATCGCCGATTATCCTCCCGGCGCCGGCGCCGGTGACGAGGACAGGCACGACATCGACGATGTGCCGCTCGCGGATCAGGCGGCCATGCTCGATCGCGCCGCCCTGGAATTTTGCCTGGCCGATGCATTTCATCCCGGCTGCGAGATGACCTGGCCGGTGCGCCACGCCTCGATGTACAGCGAGGCGTATCGCTGGCGCCACCGCGCCGGGGACGATCACGAGGCCGATTACGGCAAGGCGCTCACCCCGGCCGAGGCATGTTCCTTCAACGGCCCCTTGTACGGCCAGTTTCCCGGGTCGGTCACGCGCTGGATGGCGGTACCCTGGCAGACCGACACCGCCAGTTGCCGGTCCGGCTACGACCCGCAGTACGACCCCTACCTGCCGACGTTCTGGCCGGCGCGGGTGCCGAACCAGGTGCTCAGTGCCGGGAACTACATGAAAGTGATGGACCCGGAACTGTGCCGCGAGGAGCGGCTGGCCGCCTTCAACGAGCGCATGGACTGGGACCGGACCCTGGGTCCCGGCCATTTGCAGCAGTTGCAAGTCATGGTCAGCCATTTCGACAGGCAAGGAATCGTCGAGGTACGCAAGGGCATTCCGAATGACCCGGACTTTCCTGCGACGATGCAGGTCGAGGATCGCGGCGGCCAGCCGCTGACCGAGGCCGAGCGCGAGGCAACCGACAGCCAGATGCGCCAGATCGCGCGTCGCGGCACGCCCAGGCCTGCCGAGTGATCGGCCTGCCGCCGGGCCGCTGGACGGCGCAGTGGGATGTCGTCATCGTGGGCGCCGGTCCGGCCGGCGCGGCCCTGGCCCGGCGCCTGCGCCCGCAGTATCGCGTGTTGCTATTGGACCGGGCGCGGGCGAGGGCGGCCGCAGCGTCGCGCATCGGCGAGTCCTTGCCGGGCGCGGCCCGCGTGCTGCTCCAGCGTCAGGGGATCTACGAGCGCTTTCTGGCCCAGGGCCATGCGCGACGCGGCGCGTCGGTCTCGCAGTGGGACTCGGATACGCCGGCGTGGTTCGACCCGATTCGCGATCCGCATGGCGTGGGGTGGCACCTGGACCGCGTGCTGTTCGACGCTGGCCTGCGCGATAGCGCCGTGGAAGCGGGCGTGGCGCTGGTCGACACGGTGCGGCAGCTGGCGCTGTCGCACGAGGGCGGGCGCTGGCGTATCGATGCCGACTGCCTGGGGCAGGGCGGTGCTCCCCCATTCCGTGGAATGCATGAAACGCCAGTGCTGGTCGATGCCAGTGGCCGAAGCATGGCGGCGGCCAGGCAACTCGGCCTTGCCCGGCGCGGCCACGACCGCCTGGTCTGCCTGTATGCGCACTTGCCCGTGGACGCGGACGACAAGGATCAGGCCACCCGTGTCTGCGCCGACGCGAACGGCTGGTGGTACAGCGTGCGCGTGCCGTCCGGGCAACGGGTGCTGGCATGTCATCTTGATAGCGACGATGCCGGGCTCAAGGCACTGCGCGATCCGCAACGCTTGCTGGCCAAAGCGCAGCGCCATGGCTTGCTGGCCGCGATCCGGCCCACGACGCTGGACTTTCCGGTGCACCTGCGGCCGGCCGGCGGGGGCGGGCTCGATCCAGGCGCCACGGCCGCGCTGCCCGACGGGTTTTTCGCGATCGGCGACGCGATGCTGGCATTCGACCCGATTGCATCCCAGGGGCTGTTTAACGCCTTGGCCACGGCCGACAGTTGCGCCCATGCGATCGGACGCTACCTCGATGGCGTCGGGAATGCGCGCGAGCGCTACCTTGAGGAGATGCGCGCGGTTGAAGCGCGGTATTGCCAGCGCCTCGGCGAAACCTATGCGGCAGTGACCCGCTATGCGCGGGAGCGGTTCTGGCTGCGGCGCAGTGCCGGTAGCGCGGGCGCCGGCGGATTCGCAGTGTAAGGCTTGCTGCGGCCGTGAGAGGCTGACCAAACACCCGTCATGAAAGGCTGCTGCTTTTTAGCCAGTATTCTCGCGACGCTTGTTGTCTCGGCACATTGGCTCTTTCACGTCCAGTTCACATTGCGTACGCCATCCTGTCAGCCATACGACAACAACGGAGGTGGCAATGATCAAGAAATTACTGCGCGCAGGGGCCTGGCTGGCCGCGACCCTGGTTCTCCTGGCCGCTGGCGCCTATCTTTACTATCGCAGCCTGGACCTGGACAAGCTGCCCAAGGCGAATCCGCAGTTCGCCGTGGCCGATCTGGCCTATCTGAAAAACACGGTGGCGCAGAAACGCGGGCGCATCCTGGCCGTGGTCAGCAGCACCGAGCGCGGCGGGCCTGCCATGAAGCGGGCCGGCTACGAGCTGACCGAACTCGCCCGGGCCTACTATGTGTTCCAGGCCAATGGCTACGAGGTGGATATCGCCTCGCCCAAAGGCGGCAAGCCGCCGGAACGGATCGATCTGGATGACATGGGCGAAGCCGACTACGCCTTCCTCAACGACGCCGCCGCGCAGGACAAAGTCGTCAATTCGATCGCGCTGGCCGATGTCGATGCGCGCCAGTACGCGGCCGTGTATTTCGTTGGAGGAAAGGGCGCCATGTACGACTTGCCCGACAATCCGGACGTTTCCCGCATTGTCAACGATATCGCCGGACGCGGCGTCGTTGGCGCGGTCTGTCACGGGCCGGCGGCCTTGCTGGGCGTGAAGCTGGCCAGCGGCAAGGCGCTGGTGGATGGTCGCCGCATGACCGCCTTCACCAACGAGGAGGAACTGTTTCTGATGAAGGACGCGCGCACGCGCTTTCGCTTCCTGCTGGAGGAAAGGGCGGTCGCGGAGGGCGCGCACTTTGTCTCCGGTCCCAAGTACATCGACAACACCGTCGTCGATGGCCGCCTGGTCACGGGGCAGAACGCCTGGTCCACCTGGTCGGTGGCGGAAGCGATGATCGCCGCGCTGGGACACCGGCCCGTGGCGCGCGAACGCACCGCCGAAGAGGTCAGTCTGCGGCTGCTGGCGACCTACTATCGCGACGGCCTGGGCGCGGCCCGCGCCGAGCAAGCCGTGCTGCCACGGTTTGATAAAATGTTGGTACTGATGCATTCGGTGGTGGCCGCCATGCAGTGGCGCGCGATCGACGCCGTCAACCTCCAGCGCCTCGCAAACGGATAAGGACTCCGATGCCCCTGCATATTCTCGTCGTCGAAGACCATGCGATGCTCGCGAAAAATCTCGCCGATGGGCTGGAGCTGCACGGCCACACGGCCGATTTCGCGGGCAACGGCGAATTGGGGCTGAAGCTGGCGCTGGAAAGCCACTACGATCTGATGATCCTCGACCTCGGCTTGCCCGGCATCGACGGCTTGGAAGTATGCAGGCGTCTGCGCAATCAGATGACGCGCCGCATGCCGGTGCTGATGCTGACCGCGCGCGATGCCTTGCACGACAAGCTCAGTGGCTTCGACAGCGGTGCCGACGATTATCTCGTCAAGCCGTTCGCACTGGAAGAACTGCTCGCGCGCTGCAACGTGCTGGCGCGCCGGCATACGCTCAATCAGGAGCATACGCTGGCCATTGGCAGCTTGCGCATCGACCGCCAGGCGCAGGCGGTGACGCGAGACGGGCAGGCGGTCAAGGTCAATCCGGTCGGGTATCAGATTTTGCTGGCGTTGGCGCAGGCGCATCCGCGCGTGATCACCCGCTCGGAGCTGACCCGGAAGCTGTGGTACGACACGCCGCCCGATTCCGATGCCCTGCGCACGCATCTCTATCAGTTGCGGCGAAGTCTCGACAAACCCTTCGGCCGCGCCATGCTGCTGACCGTGCACGGGGTCGGGTTCAAGCTCGATGCGGGCGCGTGAAGGTCGGCGCTTCCCTGCGCGGCAGGATGATGGCGGCGTTCGCGCTGTTCGCGCTGGCGACGGCCTTGTGTTTCAGCCTGTTCAGCGTGCTGTTCGTCTATTCGGTCGAGGACAGTTTTTTCGACAACATGCTGCGGCAGGAGGCCGCGCATCAGCAGCGCAGCTGGAGTGCGTCGGGCAGCCTGGCCGCGCCGCTGCACGATAACGTCAGTCTGCATCGCGCGCTGGCCACGTTTCCGGCGGACCTTGCGCTTCAGTTGGGGGGCGGAGCGCGCAACGGCGAGTTCTTCGGCGAGCAGGGGCGCCACTATCACGTACGCAAGCTGGAGCTGGGCAGCGAACCGGCTTACCTGGTGGCGGAAGTGAGCCGCGACCTGGTGGTGCGGCCGCGCATGCCGTTCATTCTCGGCTTTCTCGCCGTGTCGACCCTGGCGATCCTGGCCATGACGCTGGGGATCGGCTACTGGCTGGCGTGGCGCGCCACGGCGCCGCTGACGCGGCTTGCGCTTCTGGTGTCGGGGGCGGAGCCGGGCCAGTTGCCGCGGCACTTCGCACAGGATTTTCCGGATAACGAGATCGGCGCGCTCGCGCGCATGCTAGACGATGCGATGGCGCGTATCGCCGCGTTCATCGAACGCGAACAGCATTTCACGCGCGATGCGAGCCATGAGCTGCGCACGCCGCTGGCCGTGATCGAAGGGGCGGCGCAGTTGCTGGCGCAACAACCGCTGTCGGCGCAGGCGGCCGACCAGTTGCAGCGCGTGCGCAGCGCCGCGGCGCAGATGGCACAGACGGTCGTGACCTTGCTGTCGCTGGCGCGCGAGGAGCTCGATGCGTCCGTGGCCGAGCCGGTGGCCTTGCTGCCGCTGGTCGAAGAAGCGGTCGTGCAGTTTGCGCATCTGCTGGACGGGAAAGCTGTCGAGGTCAGCGTTGAGGTGGCGGAAGGCACCATCGTCCAGAGCCATCGCGCGGCGCTGGCGATCCTGCTCTCCAACCTGGTCAGCAACGCGTTCGGCCATACGCAGCAGGGCGAAATACGGATTTACGTGGAAGGCGGCAGCCTGGTCGTTGCCGATAGCGGGCCGGGGATCGCCCCCGCTCTGCGCGAGCGCCTGTTCAGCTCGGGCGCCAAGGGCGACGCCAGCGATGGTTTCGGCCTGGGACTGTCGATTGCGCGACGGCTCGGCGAGCGCGTCGGCATCGACATCGAGATCGACAGCGCTTCCGGCGGCGGCACCAGGGCCCGCCTTTCGTGGACGGGTTGATCTGAAAGCCACGGCCGTCGATCACGCCGATGATGGCGACGATCTTGCGCGAGTAATCGCTGTTCTGGTGCATGGGGGTATGCGCCTGCGAGACGGCGACCACCTCGGAAGCAGTCACGGCCAGTTCGTCGACCTGCTTCTTCTCTCGGCTCTTCGTACGGTGTGCCATGTGAGATGAGTCGAAACCAGCGGCCAGAGGTAGCACGGCCGTCAGCGCCGCCAGCGCCACCCTGAAAACCGCCGCTGAACCAGGCGTTAACGTTTGCCGTTCGACGGCGCCGGCGTTGACCGGTTGCGCCCGGTCGGATGTCGGGCCACTCAAAAATATCGCTTCCGCCATGCCCGAGAGTCATTTTTTTCGACTTTTTTTACAGTATGTCACGCCGGGAAAGGTTGTACTAGTTTCAAGGTTTTCATTTCCTTATGTTATTCATTCAGGGTATGCAATGCGCATGAGTTTAATGCTTGCATAAATGAAAACGATTGTCAAACGCGCCACTACGGCGTTTTTGTGTCTGCATGGATAGTTACAATGCTCCGCTTCACCAAAAGAATAAAAGTGGAAATTCACAATCTGTTCAAATTCTCGCGATATCGACCTTACGCGGGCCTTACAATCCTTCAAACCGGTGTGAGTTTCGTGAATTTCCCCTAAATTGTGAGTTTTGGCGAGATTATGCATTAAGGATAGTGCAACATTTTTAATTGACAAAAATCTTTGAACCATGATCTGATGAGTTTTCGCATGTCTATATGAGAAAACCGAATGAGCGAAGTCCGGGTCGATCCATGGTTGGTGCTTCGTACGAGAAGTCGTCACGAAAGCGTCGTCGAGAGCTTCCTCCAGCAGAAGCTCATCACTTCATATCTACCAAAATGCAAGCTGGTCCGGTCCTGGAAAGGCCGCAGCAGGGTGGTGGAGTTGCCGCTGTTTCCAGGCTACGTGTTCGTGCGGCCGACGGCGGCGCAGTTTGAAAGCATGCGCTACATCCGGGGCTCGTGCGGATTAGTGCTAGC
Source organism: Massilia scottii (assembly GCF_030846495.1). Taxonomy (NCBI): domain Bacteria; kingdom Pseudomonadati; phylum Pseudomonadota; class Betaproteobacteria; order Burkholderiales; family Oxalobacteraceae; genus Massilia; species Massilia scottii. Next base: position 284,661 of record NZ_JAVCWM010000002.1, read on the forward strand.
CGACAACAAACCGGCTTGCCTGCCCGAGAAGGATCTGGAATCGGTCAAGATCCTGGTCGACAGCGGCATCTCGCTGATGGTCGATCCGGAAATGACTGCTGGCAAACGTATCCGGATTGTTGCCGGTCCCCTGGCGGGGATGGAGGGCGAATTGGTGTCGTTGAAATCGCAGGACTTATTGGTCGTCAACATCGAGATGCTCAACAGCAGCGTGCGCGTCGATATCGACCGGGATGCCATCGAAGTGCTTTAAACGTCATCGCTTTACCCAGTCGCACCGGGATTCACCTCAGCTGCAGGTGAGGGGATGAAAAATCTCCCAGGTAATGAAGTGGTCATTCTATATATATAAGCTTGTTCCGCGCCCAGTGCATCCATGCACTTGAAAGGGCGGAGCCTGCCCGGATGAAACTTTGGCGCCCTCGTTGTAGCGGTCTCATCCACCGTAGTTGACATCGACGAGGACAATTCAATCGCGTGGATGAACCGTTCCGGCGATCGATTCATAAAGTCGCGCAAGCGCAGTAGATCGTCAGGTCCAACTATCTTACCGTTGGGATGCAGAAAACCGCGCCGCAGCGGGAATGTAATGCCAGCAGCATCCGCTGAGCAAATCTTTCCGGCGCCACCCTGTACTTCCAACGATTTTCTTTCGAGTTTTCGTATGTCCGCCTTACCGCCGGAGATGAAATGCTTAGCCAAGAAATGCTGCTCGAATATACCGAGTCCTACCTCAAATCCCTGATCGCCGATACGTCGGCGTCGCTGGGGACCAATTTCGATACCGCCGCGCCGTTCGGCGAACTCGGAATTGATTCCTTCAGAATTTTGAAGATCATCAAGGCGCTCGAAGCGGATTTCGGGACGCTGCCGAAAACGCTGCTATTCGAAAATTTCAACGTCGATTCGCTGGCGCGTTACTTCGTCGATGAGCACGGCGATACCCTGCAGGACAAGTTCGCCGCCGGTAAGCAAGACCGGGTTGGATCGCCTGCCAAGGCGTTGGCCGGGGCTGAAAAAGCTCGCAATGGAAGCGCTCCCGCTGCGCGTCCCGCCATGCCCCCTCCACGGCCTGCAAAAGTGTTGCAGGCCCCGGTTCCGGTGCAGGCGTGGGCACGCCCGGCGGCGCCCGCAAGCTTGCCGTCCGCGCCATCGGCGGTGCCGGTGCGCGTCCTCGAAACCGATCTGCCAGGGCATCCGGCGCTGGCGGCCCTGGTCGCGGGCTTGTTCGAGCGCTACAAGAACGAAGGCTGCGTATCGCGCGGCACGCGCAATATCGCCCCGAATCTGTTCATCGGCAGCGCGCGCAAGGGTTACTTCAACTATAGCCGCAGCAAAAACATCATTCTTGTGTACGCCTACACCGGCCCGGAAACGTACTTCGCCGAGATCGCCGCCGAGATGCAGCGCTACTGCGCCGAGAAGAATTTTCAGCTCAATATCTTCGGCGATGCGCCCATCCCGGAGATCGACGGCATGGCGTTTTCCTCGACCCCGTTCGGCGCCTTGCAGCGCGTGCTCGACATCGGCAGCTTCACCCTGGAAGGCGGGGCCATGCGGCGCCTGCGCTACCAGGTCGCCAAATTCGAAAAAGCCGGCACCTGCCGCACCGTGGAGTACGCATGCGGCAGCGATCCCGCTGTCGACCGCGACATCGCCGCCGTCATCGACCGCTGGTGCGCCGCCAAAACCATGGTCAATCCGCTGATCCATATCGTGCGCGAAGAAATCCTGGCCGGCACCTTGCATGCGCAACACCGCATCTTCCTGACCTGGCTCGACGACAAGCTGCAAAACGTGATCCTCATTTCGGCGATGTGCGCCTCGCTCAACGGCTACCTGATGGACCTCGAATTCTATGGCGACGACATGCCGCTCGGCGGCCTGGAGTACGCGATCGCCCGGATCATCGACACGCTCAAGGCCGAAGGCTGCAGCATGTTCAGCCTGGGCGGCACCTACGGCTGCCGGCTGGAGACCTCGCCGCACGCGGACCCGGCGGTGGACGCCATCCTCGACGACTTGCACAAGCAAAACATTTTCAGCGACGACGGCAACCTGCAATTCAAAAACAAATTCCGCCCGGAGAACCGCACTATCTACCTGTGCCGTCCGGTCGGCAGCGGCAGCGGCGACAACGTGATCGACCTCATCATGATGATCGCCGACCCGGCCAAGGCCCAGACCTCGGAAGCGGAGAACCAGAACGCCGATACCGCGCACGCCGGCAAGGCCGCGGCGCCGTCCGGCACCACGGCAGCCCCCGTTTCCGCGACCGTCAAGCCGCCAGCCGCAGCAGCGAGCGCGACGACACCGGTAGCGGTGGCGTCGGCCGACTTTGCCGCCTGTGGCTACAACCCGCTCAATATGTCCGCCGATCAGGTCGAATACGACCTGAAAACCGACTCCTGGGCGCAACTCGGACGCGCCGCCTTCATCGACAAGCAGATGGCGCACCTGCACACGCAACTGCAGCAGCCGGCCAATGTCGATGACAGCTTGCGTTCCGTCTTTCCTTTCAAGTACTTCGTGCTGACCGATTCCGGCCGCAGTGCGGATCACCTGTTCTGCAAAGCCTGGCCGAAGAAGGGCGTCGTCGTCCAGAACCTGCTGTTCCCAACCTGCATCTACCACCAGATCGACAAAGGCTACACGCCGCATGAGCTGGCGCATCCATCGGTCTTCGTCGCCCATTCCGACGACCCGCGCAAGTCCGAGCTGGACTTCGATGCCTTGCAAGCGTACGTCGCCAGCAATGCCGACCAGATCGCTTACGTCTGCATTGAAGTGAGCGACAACTCGGCCGGCGGACATCCTGTTTCGATCGAGCACCTCCAGCAAGTCAAGGACTTGCTCACGCCGCATGCGATTGCCCTCGTGATCGACGGCACCCGCGTGCTGGAAAACGCGCAATTTCTCATCGAACGCAACCCCGCTTGTGCCGGCAGGGCACTGTTCGATGTCGCCGCCGAGCTCCTGTCGTACGCGGATGCCGTCATCGGCAGCCTGGCCAAGGACTTCAGCGTCAACAAGGGCGGCCTGATCGCCACCAACGATGAAACCCTGTTGCGCACGCTCCAGGACCTGATGCGGCGCGAAGGCGGCGGCCTGAACGTGATCGAGAAGAAGCTGGTTGCCTTGTCGCTGCAAAACCGCAGGCAGATCGAAACCTCGGTCGTGCGCAGGATGCGCGCGGTCGAAACGATCTGGCAAGCGTTGGACAACGAGCAGGTGCCGTTAGTTCGCCCGGCCGGCGCCCATTGCGTGGTGATCGATGTCAAGCGGCTGCCGCAGTTCGCTGGTTTCGCGCATCCGGTGCCGTCGTTCCTGGCCTGGCTGTTCGTCAACACGGGCATCCGCGGCGGGGCGCACAGCGTGGGCATGCAGAGCCACAGTCCGATCAGCGGACAGGTGCGCCTGGCGATCCCGGTTGGGCTCAAGAAAGAGCAGGCCGACGATATCGCCGCCCGCCTGGTCCAGCTGTTCCGCGACAACAGGAATATTCCCGAGCTGGCGTTGCCGGCAGCCAGTACCGAGTCCTTCGGCGGCGTGCATGACCAGTACGAGCTGGTGCGTTACCACGGCGCTGTCGACCCTGTCGAGGAGGAAGCACCCGCCGCTTCCGGCCCCGTGCTGCCCGCGCTGTCGCTGCTGCCCACGGCACCCAAAGCGCGCGCGCCCAAGGCGGCGCCGACCGAGAGCCAGGTAGGCGACCTTGCCATCGTCGGCATGGCCGGCCGCTACCCCAAATCGACCAGCCTTTCGCAATTCTGGGATAACCTGAGAGACGGCGTCGATTGCGTCGGCGACCTGCCGCCCGAACGCCGCGCGCGCCGCCTGCGCAATCCCTTTTCCCGGGACTACCGCGGCGGCTTTGTCGACAATGTCGACAAATTCGATTCGCTGTTCTTTAATATTTCGCCACGCGAGGCTGAATTTCTCGATCCGCAGGAACGCCTGTTCCTCGAAGTGGCGTGGGAAACCCTGGAAGACGCCGGCTACTACCCGGAAACCATGTCCCAGGAAGATGGCGCGCGGAACGTCGGCGTGTTCGTCGGCGCCGTGTGGGCCATGTACCAGATGGCCGGCGTCGAGGAAAAGATTGCCGGCAACCACCTGAACCCGAACTCCTTCCTCTGGAGTATCGCCAACCGCGTTTCGTACTGGATGAACCTGACCGGTCCGAGCCTGACGGTCGACACCGCCTGTTCATCGAGCATGACGGCGATCTACCTGGCATGCGAAGCGATCCGCAACGGCGACTGCACCAGCGCCATCGTCGGCGGCGTCAACCTGGATCTGCACCAGCACAAGTTCGACATCAACAACGCCGGCGGCGCACTGTCGCCGGACGGCGTGTGCCGCAGCTTCGGCGCCGGCGCCAACGGCTATGTGGCAGGCGAGGGCGTCGGCGCCATCCTCATCAAGCCGCTCGACCGGGCCATTGCCGACCGCGACAATATTTACGGGGTGATCAAGAGCGCCGTCGTCAATCACGGCGGAAGAACCAGCGGCTACACCGTGCCCAATCCCAAGGCCCAGGGCGAGCTGATCGCCGCTGCGCTGGAGAAGGCGAACGTCGACGCACGCAGCATCGCCTACATCGAGGCGCACGGCACCGGGACGGAGCTGGGCGACCCGATCGAGATTGCCGGCCTCACCAAGGCGTTCGCATCGCACGATGTGCCCAAGCAGAGTTGTCCGATAGGCTCGGTCAAGACCAATATCGGCCATCTGGAAGCGGCCGCCGGCGTTGTCAGTGTATGCAAGGTGCTGCTCCAGATGAAGCACCGCCAATTGGCGCCATCGCTGCATTCCGCCGAACTGAACGAATTTATCGACTTTGAGAATTCGCCGTTCTACGTCCAGCGCCGCCTGGAAGCATGGGCCGGGAAGGAAGTCGATGGCATCCAGCAGCCCTTGCGTGCGGGATTGAGCTCGTTCGGCGCCGGCGGCGCCAACGCCCACATCGTGCTGGAAGCGTACACGGCCCCCGAGCGGGAAACGCCGGCCATCGATGGGAGCCTGATTTTCCCTCTGTCGGCGCGCAATGACGAGCAGTTGCGCGAGATGGCGGCGCGGCTGCGTACCCATCTGCAGCGCGACGATCACCAGGCTGACCTTGTCGACATCGCCTTCACCTTGCAGGATGGCCGCAAGTCTTTCGAACATCGCCTGGCGGTGGTCGCCTCCAGCCTGGATGAGCTGATCGCCAGGCTGGGCTTGTTCGTGGATGGGAAGAAAGACGGCGACATCCTGGCCGGCCACGCGAAAAATGCGGACGGGGTGACCAAGCTGCTCAGCCGCGCCGAAAAAGAGCTGTTCGTCGCCTTGCTGTCGCAGAGCCGCGATCCGCACAAGCTGGCGCAGCTGTGGATCGATGGCTTGCTGTCCGACTGCCGCGGCCTGGCCGAGTTCGGCGGCAAGCGGACGTCCCTGCCGACCTATCCGTTCGCCGACAAACGCCACTGGATCGGTGCCGGCAAGGCTGCACCCGCCGTGTCGGCAACGCAGGCGGTGCCCGGCCTGCATCCGATGATCGACAGCAATGAATCGACCTTCCAGCGCCAGTTGTTCAAAAAGACGTTCCATGCGCGCGAGTTCTTCATCCGCGATCACGTGGTGTCCGGCGTGCCGACCTTGCCGGGCACCGCTTACCTGGACCTGGCGCGCATGGCGGGCGAAATCGCCACCGGGCGCAAGGTGCGCAAGATCCGCAATGTCACCTGGGTCAGCCCGCTCGCGGTCGAGGGAACGCTGCCGACGCAAGCCTTTGTCGAGCTAAAACCCAGTGCCGACGCGGTGCTGTTCGAGGTGTTCAGCGAGGCAGCCGGCAAGAAGCGGCTCCATGCTCAAGGCAAGCTGGTGTACGCGCCGGACGATCAAGGCGCTTCGTTGCCGGACTGTATTGACATCGATGCCATTCGGGCCCGCTGTGGCGATCCGATCGTCGCAAAGGACGCGTATCCGCTGTTTGACGCCATGGGAATGCACTACGGTCCTAGCTTCCAGGTGTTGAAGGAAGTCTACAAAAACGACGATGAAGTGCTGGGCCTGCTGACCATTCCCGACGTGCGCAGCGCCGATTTCGACGACTTCGTGCTGCATCCCTGCGTGCTCGACGCGGCGATGCAGGCCGGCGTCATGGCCCAGTTCGGCGCGGAGGCGGGCGAGATGAAGGTGCCGTATTCGATCGGCGAGGTCGAGCTGCTGTTTCCGCTCACGCGCACCTGTTACAGCTACCTGACCAAGGTGAAGAGCGAACGCGGCGCGGGGACCGGCGTGTCGCGCGAGAACGTGACCATCGTCGACGAGAACGGCAAGGTGTTGGCGCGCATCCGCGAATCGGTCGGCGTGTCCTTGACCAGCGTTCACGAAAAACCGGCGCCGGCGCAGGCCGAGGAGACGTACGACCAGTTGTACTACGCGCACTCCTGGCAGGCGGCGCCGCTGGCTCCGGCAGCCAGCGACGTTCAGGCGCTGCTGCTGTTCGATACCAGCGATCGCCTGCGCAATGCTTGCCTTGGCCGCAATATCAAGACCGTACTGGTCTTGCCGCGCGAGCGCTTCGAGGACTTGGGCAATGGCGTCTACGGGGTCAATCCGCGTGAGCGCCAGGATGTCGCGCGCCTGTTCGAGGCGCTGAACCGGTCCAGCTTCGGCATCGACAAGATGTGCTACGCCTGGCCGGAAGCGGCGGAACCAAGCGCGCCGCAACAACTGGGCAAGGCGCTCGACCTTGGCGTTCACGGCTTCCTGTCGGCCTGCCAGGCCCTGATCGAGCACAAACCCAAGGGCAGGGTGCAGATGCTGTACTTGCATGCCGGTGCCAGCGCCCATAACGAGGCCGTCAACGGCTTCGCCCGCAGCTTGCGTCTTGAAAATCCCAAGATGGATTGCAAGGTGCTCGATATCGGCACGCAAAGCGGCAGCGCGGAGCAAACGCTGGCGGCGATCCTTGCCGAACTGCATGCGGGCGCCCAGGACGACATCACCGTGCGTTACCAAGGCAGCGTCAGGTCCACCCGCGTGCTCGCAAGACTCGACCCGGCTGCGCCGGCGAGCGCGCCTGACATCGCCCTCAAGCAGAACGGCGTGTACCTGATCACGGGCGGCGTAGGTGGCCTCGGGCTCATTTTCGCGCAGTTCCTTGCCACCGAATGCAAGGCAAGGCTGGTGCTGACCGGGCGCTCCAGCCTGTCGGACGAGCAGGAGGCGCGCCTCGACACCTTGCGCAGCCTTGGCGCGCAGGTCATGTACGTGGCGGCCGACGTGTCGAACGCCGGGCAGGTCGAGCAGCTCATCGCCGACACCAGGGCCCGCTTCGGCGCGCTGAACGGCATCATCCACGGCGCCGGCGTCCTGCGTGATTCCTTGCTGCGGAAAAAGACCCGCGAGGAGATGGATGCCGTGTTCGCACCGAAGGTCTACGGCACCTTCCATCTGGACGAGGCGACCCGCAACGACGATCTCGATTTCTTCGTGCTGTTTTCGTCGCTGGCGGCGGTGGGCGGCAACGCCGGCCAATGCGATTACGCCTTCGCCAACCACTATATGGACAGTTTCGCGGCCCGCCGCGAGCAACTCCGTGCCAGCGGCGAGCGGAGCGGCCGCACGGTCAGCATCAACTGGTCGCTGTGGGCAGAGGGCGGCATGAAACTCGATGCCCAGACCGAACAATTCTTCAAGAAGAACCTGGGCATCGTCCCGCTGCGGACCGAACTCGGCCTGGACGCCTTCCTGCGTGCGCTGTCGATGCCCCAGCCGCACATCGCGGTGCTGGAAGGTGTGCGCGAAAAGATCGAACTGGCATGGGGCATCACCAGGAAAGCCGCCCCCGTGCCTGTTGCGGCCAGCGTGCCTCCCGTTCAGGGCGACCTGCCTGCGCTGGTCACCGGCGAACTGTCCGCCACAGTCATGGACCTGCTCAAGATCGGCGCCGACGACCTGTCGCTGGACGCCATCCTGCTTGACCTGGGCTTCGACTCGATCGGCCTGGCGACCTTTGCCAACGTGATCAATGAGCGTTATCAGCTTGATATCAATCCGGTCATGTTCTTCGAATATCCGTCAATTCGCGCCATCGCCGAGGTTCTGGCCAGCGATTACAAGGATGCGGTCGCCAAGGTGCACGGCAGCGCGGCGCCCGCCACGACGACGGCTCCGCAACCGGTCGAGGCGCGCGCCGAAAGCGCGAGCGTTTTCGCAATCAACAAGGGCTGGGAACTGCCCGCAGCGGCACCGGCCGCGCCAAGCGGCCTGTCGCGCGCGCTGCGCTTTGCCAACGAGCCCATTGCCATCGTCGGCATCGGCGGCGTCATGCCGCAGTCGGCCAACATGGAAGAGTTCTGGGCCAACCTGAAAAACGGCCGCAACATGGTCACGGACATCCCGCGCGACCGCTGGATATGGGAAGACTTCGACGGCAATCCCTTCAAGGAAGTCAATAAATCCAACTCCAGATGGGGTGGCTTCATGAAAGAGGTCGATAAATTCGACCCGCTGTTCTTCGGCATCACCCCGCGCGAGGCGGAGATGATGGACCCGCAGCAACGCATTTTCATCGAAACCGTGTGGAGCGCCATTGAAGACGCCGGTCACAAGGTGTCGGACTTGTCCGGGACCAAGACCGGGCTGTTCGTGGGCGCGTCGGCCAAGGACTATATCGACGTGCTGGCCGAGAACAAGTCGCCCCTCGACGGTTATTCCGCCTCCGGCAACTCGCATTCGATCCTGGCCAACCGCGTCTCTTTCCTGTTCAACCTGCGTGGCCCGAGCGCGCCGCTCGATACAGCGTGCTCCAGTTCGCTAATTGCGCTGCACCGCGCCATCGAATCGATCCACACCGGCAGCAGCGACATGGCCATCGTGGGCGGCGTGCAAGTCATGCTGACGCCGATCGGGCATATTTCGCTCAGTTCGGCCGGCATGCTGAGTATCGATGGCAAGTGCAAGACCTTCAGCAAGGATGCCAACGGTTATGTCCGTGGCGAGGGTTCTGGAGCGATTTTCATCAAGCCGCTGGCCCGAGCCGAGGCCGACGGCAATCCGATCTACGCCGTCATCAAGTCCACCGCCGAGAACCACGGCGGCCGCGTGACCATGCTGACGGCCCCCAATCCGAAGGCGCAGGCCGAGCTGCTGGTGGAGGCGTACGAGAAGGCGCAGATCGATCCGGCCACGGTTGGCTACATCGAATGCCACGGCACCGGTACCAGCCTGGGCGATCCGATCGAGATCCAGGCGCTGAAGAAGTCCTTTGCGGACCTGTACAAGAAGCACAACAAGGCCGCACCGAGCGCGCCATCGTGCGGCCTGAGCTCGGTCAAGACCAACATCGGCCACCTTGAGCCTGCGGCCGGCATCGCCAGCCTGCTCAAAGTGCTGCTGTCGATCAAGCATCGCCAGATTCCTGCCTTGCTGCACTTCGACCAGCTCAACCCATACATCGATCTGGGCGGCAGCCCATTCTATATTGTCGACAAGACGACCGCCTGGGAAGCGCCTGTCGGGCCGGACGGCTCGCCCTTGCCGCGCCGCGCCGGCGTGAGTTCGTTCGGCTGGGGCGGCGCGAATGCCCACGTTGTGCTGGAAGAGTACATTCCACCAGCGCGCGCGGTGGGCGAGGCGGGTGCGCAGCTGGTGGTGCTGTCGGCCAAGAGCGAAGAGCGCCTGAAGGCCAGCGCCGCGTCCTTGCTGTCGCACATGTCCAGGCACGAGGTCGACCTGGGCGACCTGGCCTACACCCTGCAAATCGGGCGCGATGCGATGGATCACCGGATGGCTGTCGTTGTCAGCTCGGTAGCGGACCTGGCGCAACGGCTGCGTGCCTTCGGCGACGGCATGGCCGCCGGCATTCATTGCGGCCGTGTTCAGCGCAGCAAGCCAGAAACCGCGAGCGGCGACCTCGACACCGTGGCGGACGCTTGGGTGAAGGGGGCCGACGTGGCCTGGAGCGAACTCCACCCGCACGGCCAGCGCCGCCGTATCAGCCTGCCGTCGTATCCATTCGCCCGCGAGCGTTACTGGATTGCCGCCGCTGTCGAGAAAGCGCCGCCGAAGCCGGCACCGACGGTGACCGTGCTGCAGTCGCCGGACGTGGGCAGCCTGCTGGCCCGCCCGGTATGGGCCCGCACGGCCGGCGCGGTCGTCGGCGTGCGGGCGGGCGTGCAGATGCACCGGGTGCTGGTGTGCGGCATGCCGCAGCTCGACATTGCCCTGCTGGGTGTCGATGCGGTCCGTGTGCCGGCGCAGGCGGGAGCGGGCATCGCGCAGCGCTACGGCGCGACCGCCTCGGCCTGCTTCGAGCAACTGCAAGCCATCCTCAAGACCAAGCCCAAGGGCAAGGTGCTGTTCCAGGTGCTGGCGAGCCATGCGGACCGGGACGCGCTGATGGCGGGACTGGCCGGCATGATGAAGAGCGCGCGCATGGAAAGCCCCAGCCTGATCGGCCAGGTCATCCTGACCGACGCGGCGGACCACGACACCGTTGCCGGCCAGTTGCTGGTGTGCAGGGCGCAGCCGGATGAGTCGCTGTTCAAGTTCGAGCGCACCGCCCAGAGCGTGCTGCGCTGGCAGGCGCAGGTGAACCGCGGTGGGCCGGCGATGGCATTCCGGGATGGCGGCGTGTACCTGATTACCGGCGGCCTCGGCGGCTTGGGGATGCTGTTCGCCAGGGAAATCCTTGAACACGCCCCGGCCGCCAGAATCGTGCTGACGGGCCGCTCGGCGCCAGGCGACGAACAGCGCGGCGTGCTGGAAGGCAACCCGCAGCTGGCCTACCGGCAGCTGGACCTGGATCGCCAGGACCAGGTGACGGCGGTCATCGCCGAGGTGGTGGCCACGTATGGCGCGCTCAACGGTGTGATTCACAGCGCGGGCGCCACGCGCGACAGCCTGATTGTCAACAAGACGGCCTCTCAGTTTGCGCACGTGCTGGCGCCCAAGGTCGGCGGCACCGTTCACCTGGACCAGGCCACCGCCGGCATCGAACTCGACTTCATGGTGCTGTTCTCGTCGCTCACGGCGGTGATGGGCAATGTGGGCCAGGCCGATTACGCGGCCGCGAACGGCTTCATGGATCAGTTCGCGGCCTGGCGCAACACGCTCGTCGACGAGAAACAGCGCCACGGCCGCACCGTCTCGATCAACTGGCCGCTGTGGGAGGAGGGCGGCATGCAGGTCGACGCACGCAGCCGCGCCATGCTGCTCAAGATGTCGGGAATGCTGCCCATGCGCACCGAAATCGGCATGCACGCCTTCCATCGCAGCCTGGCGCTGCCGGTCGGGCAAACGCTGGTCATGGAAGGCCATGTCGAGCGCCTGAAAACACTGCTTTTCCCGGACCAGGCCGCCGCTCCGGCTGCGCTGCGTCCGCCTGCCGCCGGCACCGTCACGACCATCCAGACCGACAAGCTGCGGGAACTGGTCCTGGCCGATCTGCGCCGCTTTCAAACTTCAAACAAGGGGTAATCACGTGTCCAACGCTAACGTTCTGAATCGTTTGATCAGCATCATCGAGGCGACGCTGAAATTGCCCGCGGATAAGATCGATATCGATGTGCATCTGGAAACGATGGGCATCAATTCCCTGATCATGATGGAGCTGATCGAGAACATCGACGCCGAATTCGGCCTGGCGCTCACGCCCGCGCTGTTCGTGGACGTCGAAACCCTGTCGGACCTTGCCACCCTGGTCGATGGACTGCTGCCGCGCGCGGATGCCGCCCCGGACATGCTCGGTTTCATCAACCGCAAGTACGCGGTCGACCTGTCGCACCTGGGCCTGGCCTCGGTCGACGCCATGGCCGATGCGCTGCTTGCCGATCACACGGGTGAGCTGTTGCGCCATTACGGCATCGGGGTGGCGGACGCGCCCGCCGCCCCGGCCCGCTCGCAGGATGTGGCCATCGTCGGCATCAGTTGCCGCCTGCCGGACGCACCCGATGCGCGTGCCTTCTGGGACAACCTGCTGAACGAAAAGAACAGCGCGCAGGAAATTCCCGCCTCGCGCTGGCAGTGGGATCAGCATTATTCGGAAACGCCGCAACCCGGCAAGACCGTCTCGAAGTGGGGCGCCCTGATCGACGGCGTCGATTGCTTCGACCCGGCGTTTTTCAACATCTCCGCGCAGGAAGCGGCGATGATGGACCCGCAGCAGCGCCTGCTGCTGCAGGAAGCGTACCGCGCCGTGGAGGATGCCGGCATCGACATGGGCACCCTGGCCGGCTCGACAACCGGGGTCTTTGTCGGCTACCAGTATTCGGAGTACGAGCAACTGTTGCGCAAGAGTGCCAACCAGGATGCGAAACAAGGCCCGCTGTTCAGCTCCTCCAGCCCCTCGTATTACCTGGCCAACCGCGTCTCGTTCGCCTTCGACCTGCGCGGGCCGAGCGAATCGTTCAACGTCAACTGCGCCTCCTCGGCGGTGGCGATCAACCGGGCGTATTTTTCGCTGGTCAACGGCGAGTCGGACGCGGCGGTTGCCGGCGGCGTATCGCTGAACCTGTTCGAGGGCGATTACATTGCATCGTCGCAGTACGGCTTGCTCTCGCCCGATGGCACCAGTGGCGTTTTCGATAATGACGCCAAGGGGTTTACGCGTGGCGAAGGCGTTGCGGCGATCGTGCTCAAGCGCCTGGAAGACGCCGAACGGGACGGCAACCGCATCTACGCCCTCATCAAAGGCTGCCACCAGAACTTCCGCGGCGCGGCGCGCAGCCAGTCCGAGGTGAAGCACGAATCGATAACGGCTGTTATTGACGCCTGCAGTGTGAATGCAGGGATCGATCCCGCGACCGTGCGCTATGTCGAAGTCGATGGTTATGCGACCAAGTGGGCCGACTCCTTCGAGTACGAAGGCGTGAAGAACGCGTTCAAGGGCGGCCGCCAGGGCGACAAACACTGCGCATTGGGCAGTGTGAAAGGCAACATCGGCAACGTGGAGGCCGCCAGCGGGGTGACCAATGTAATCAAGCTGGCGCTGTCGCTGCATCACAAGATTTTCCCGGCCACGATTTCCTGCAAGACCGTCAATTCCTTCATCGATATCGCGAACGCCGCGCATCCACTGTATATCGCCAGTAAATCCATCCCATTTGCGGATATCCGCCAAGCCGGCGTGCCGGTTCGGGCAGGAATCAATTCCTTCGCCGACAGCGGCACCAATGTGCATATTTTGCTGGAAGAATATGTTGCCAACCGTCCGGCCGCGATGTCGCATGCCGATGGCAAACAACTGTTCGTACTCTCCGCAAAGAACCCCGGCCGGCTTGCCGCCTGTGTGGACGAGTACATCGCCTGTCTGTCGCGCGGCGGCGACGGCGACTTTGGCAGCATGGTCTACACCGCCCAGATGGGGCGCGCAGCCATGGACGAGCGCCTGGCCATCGTCGCCGCCTCGCGCGCCGAACTGATCGAAAAGTTGACTTTGGTCAAGCAGGCGGGCCTGCGCGCGCCGCTGGGACTGGAAGCAAAGGACATCTTCCGCGGCAGCGCTGCTCAGGGCGACAACCACCCGGTTGCCAGCCTCATCACAGCCGACATGGCGCTGGCGCCCCTGACGCAAGCAATCCAAACCCGGCACTGGAAACCGGTCGCGCTGCTGTGGGTGAACGGGGTGGCGATGCCGTGGGAAGTGGTGTGGCGCGGTCAATCCATGCGTCCGGTGTCGCTGCCGGGCTATCCCTTCGCCCGCGAGCGCTACTGGATCGACAGCGTGGCGGCGCCGATGGCCGACTTGCCTGTGCACGCCGCCGCGGCGCAGTCTGATCATGCGGCCGAACCTGGTCCGATGGACCGCACCCAAACCATTGCGCTGTTTCTCAGGCAAGAGGTGGCGCGCCAGCTCGGCCGGCGGGTCGAGCAGATCGCGGTGGAGTCGAACCTGATCGAGCTGGGAATGAGTTCGGTCGGCATCGCCGAGCTGATTGCCAGGACGGACGCGATGCTGGCCTGCCACTTGTCGCCGAGCGAGGTCTTCAAGCACCCTGACATAGCGCAACTGTCGGCCTACCTGGCGCACACCTACCCGGACTCAGCCCGCCCAACGCCGGCCCGCGCACCGTCCGAGATCCTGATCGCCATCCAGGGCAAGGGCGAGCGCGAGCCGATCTTTGCCATGCCGGGTGCCGGCGGCAATGCGCTGTCGCTGCAACAACTGAGCCACGCGCTGGGCAACGACCAGCCGTTCTACTGCCTGGAACCGGTGGGCCTGGATGGCCGTCTCGCTCCGATGACAAGCGTGGAAGAGATTGCCGAACTCAATATCGAGCGCCTCAAGTCGGTCCAGGCGCGCGGTCCGTACCGCTTGCTGGGCTACTCGAACGGCGGCGTGGTCGCTTTCGAGATGGCGCGGCAACTGCTGGCGCGCAAGGAAAAAGTTGCCTCGCTGATCCTGCTCGACAGCCTGTGCCCCACCGCGCGCGGCGGCCAAGCGATCGAGGACATGGTGGTGGCGGTCTTCAAGAACTTCGCCACGTCGCTCGGCGGGCATGTGGAACTCGACGTCCAGACCCTGAAGCGTATTCCCGAAGGCGAGCGCAGCGACTACCTGTACGACAGCCTGGTCATGCTCGGCCACGAACTGCCGCGCGAGCAATTCGTGGCGACCTTCAACGTGGCCACGGCGAGCGAACACGCCTGCCGCGCCTATCAGCCGGTTCCGCTCGTCCAGAAGGTGGACGTGGTGCTGCTCAAAGCCATGGACGGCTTCAAGGGCGTGCCGAATGACTACGGCTGGGGCGAATTCGTTCCCGTGCCGGTACGCACCTTTCCCTTGAAGGGCGACCATTTCTCGCTGATCGAGAAAGGCTCCGTGCAAGAGCTGGCGAGAAAGATCAATGCGCTCGGCGGCAAGGCGGGGAAAGCGGGCAAGTCCACAGCCGTGGACGAGCTGGAAGTGAGCGTTTGATTGTAGGCGTCTGGTTCAACACTCTTGGAGAGATCGATGAAGCGTTTGATGAACACCCTGATTGCTTACTTCGGGAACGTTCCCGACCAGCTCAGGAAGCGTAAATATGTCGTCTGGCTGTTCTTCGTGCTGGCGACGGCTTTCATGTTCGCGGGCCTGGGCCGGGCCAAGTTCGATGCCTCGATCGAAGGCTGGTTCGAGGCGGACGACCCGACCATCGTCGCCTTCGACTGGTTCCATCACGAGTTCGGCAGCGACGACCATCTGTATATCGTCTACAAGCCGAAAGACGGCAATGTGTTCTCCGAAGCCTCGCTCAAGACCCTCAAGGCGATGCAGGACGAGCTCGCGGCCAAGGTTGCGGCAGTCAAGGAAGGCGACAGTTCGCCGCTGAACCACGTGGTCAAGGTCACTTCGCTGATCAATGCGCCGGTCCTGCGGGCCGAACAGGACGCGCTGATCTCGAAAAAGCTGGTGGGCAATACCGTACCAGGCACCCAGGCCGAGCTCGACGAAATCCGCAAGGTCGCCCTGTCGCAGAAAAGCTTCCCGCTGCTGTATTTCTCGAAAGACAACAAGTACGGCGGCATCATGGTCGAAACCAACTTCGGCGCAATTCCGGTGGTGTCGGCGGGGGCTACGTCCGACCTGGCGTTTTCCGAGCTGAAGTTCGACGACCCGGGCGCCGTGGCCATGGAGCACCGGCCCAGGTTCAAGCCGACCGACATGCCCGACTACATTGCGCTGATGGATGCGGTCAAAAGCGTGCTGCACAAGCCGGCATACGCGCAGCATTTCGAGTACTTCCCGGTGGGTAGTACCGCGATGGCCGAGTTCAACTGGGCGATGGTCATGGAAATGGGGATGCTCAATGTGGCGGCCCTGTGCATCATCACCTTGCTGCTGTGGTTCCTGTTCCGCTCGCTGAGCGCCGTGGTGTGGCCGGTCGTGATCGTCGTCCTCAGCGTGATCTGGATGACCGGCATCACCGCCTGGCTCGGCTTGCCTATTACCTCGTTCGTGATGATCGCGGTGATGCTGACCCTGGCGGTAGGGGTGGCCGATACGGTGCACGTGCTGGCAGGCTATTTGTCGGCCCGCAAGGAGGGCAAGGACCACGCCGCCGCGCTGCGCACCGGCTTTCGCCATGTGGCCGTCGCCTGCCTGCTGACCAGCGTGATTAACATCGTGGCGGTGCTGGCGCTGAGCGTCACGCCGGTGGTGCCGATCAAGGTGTTCGCCCTGATGTGCGCCCTGGGCGTGGCGCTGCCGTTCATGTTCTCGGTGTATCTGCTGCCGCTGATGCTCGATATCTGGGCGCCGACATACGCCGGCCAGACGCCCCGGGCAGGGTTGGCCGCGGCCGTCGGACGCCTGATTCCCAACTTCGCCGGTTTTGTGGCGCGCCAACTCGACAAAGTGCTGCCGGTCGTCGAAAAGCGCCCGGTGACCTTTATTGCCATGTTCGTGTCGCTGTTCGCCGTCTGCGTGTACGGCTCCATGCTGACCAAGGTAGACACCGATCCTGTCGGTTCGTTCCCGCTCGATTCGCCCATCCGCCGCAATGTGCAGGTGGTGGACCAGAACATGATGGGCGCGCAGAGCATGGAAATCTTCCTCGACCTGGGCAAGGACAACGCCTTCCACGACCCGTTCGTGCTGCGGACGGTGGAGCAGCTGCAGCGCACCATCGAGGGAAAATACGGCCATCTGGTGGTCAAGACCACGTCCCTGGTCGATACGGTCAAGCACTCGTACAAAACCCTGAACGAGGGCAGGGAAGAGATGTACATCATTCCCGACAAGGAGGCGACGGTATCGCAGACGCTGTTCCTGTTCAACCAGTCCAATCCGGACGACCGCCGCAAGCTGGTATCGGATAACTTCGACAAATCGCACATCAGCGTGCGCCTGTATAACGCCGGCTCCTACGAGTATGCGAAAACCTGGGAGGCGATGCGCAAGGATATCAACCAGTCCGTGGGTACCTTGCGCGGCAAATATCCGACTGCCGAAGTGTCGATTACCGGCGTGCTGGCGCTGATGATGCAGGGCGCCGATTACCTGACCCGCTCCGAACTGCAAAGTTTCGGGCTGGCGCTGATTCTCATCAGCGTGATTTTGCTGATGCTGTTCGGTTCCGTAAAAGCGGGCGCCATCGCGCTTATTCCCAACCTGATTCCGGCCATCCTGGCCTACGGCGCCCTTGGCCTGCTCGGCAAGCCGCTGGACATCACGACCATGATGATCGCGCCGATCATTATCGGTATCGCGGTCGACGATACGGTGCATTTCATCATGCGCTACCGCAACGAGGTGATCATCGACGGGAACATCCGGCGCGCGCTGCATACCACCATTACCGATACCGGCCAGTCGATCGTCTTTACCACCATGATCCTGGGCCTGGGCTTCGGCGTGATGGCATTCGCTTCCGGTACCGGCATGGCCAATCTGGGGCTGTTCGGTTCGATGGCGATCCTGATCGGCCTGCTGAACGACCTGTTTTTCCTTCCCGCGATGATCCTGGTATTCAAGCTGAAATTCAGCACCCGGGATGCCGCACCGTCCGCACTCGTCGCACCGGAGCTGGCACCGGCCAGCGCCGACTGACCGCACCGACCCATCGATACCGAATCAAGAGGACTGTATGAAATTCATCAAGAAGAATCTGCCCGTCATCCTGTTGGCCGCCGCAATCGTTCCGCTGGCACCCGTGATGGCAGCAACCGCCGAATCGGCCGATGCGATCATGGCCAAGGTCGATCACGCGACCCGCACCGCCTATTCCACCCAGCTGGCCAGCGTGAAGATCACGACCTGCAAGTACATGCTGGTTGGCGGGAATGTGAAATGCTCGGAAAAGCCGCGCGTCGTCGTTGCCGAGAATATCAAGAAGGGCGCTGTCGTCGACGGCAAGTACAACGATAAATCGCTGTTGATCGTGCGCGAGCCGATCAGCGACAAGGGCACCAGCCTGCTGGTCTACGAATACGGCGAACGTAACCGCGACAACGATAACTGGCTGTATCTGCCGGCGCTGGGCAAGGTCAATCGCGTCATTGCCAGCGACGACGATGCCGGCAGCGTGTTCGGCTCCGAGTTCTCGGTCGAAACCACCGAGAATCCCGAGGCCCGCAAGATCTACGAATACACCTACAAGATCCTGGAAGAGACCAATTACCAGAACCGTCCGGCGTGGGTCATCGAAATGATGCCGACCGAGGAAAAGGGCCGCAAGACCAGCTACGGCAAGGTGATTTCGTGGATCGACAAGGAAACCCATTTGCCGCTGAAAGAAGACCTTTACCGCAACGGCAAGATTCACAAACAGCGCACCCAGACCGACATCAGGAACATCGATGGCGTGAACGTGATGCTCAAGGTCGTCATCAACAACCGCTCGTCGTCGCGCGTGAGCCAGATGGACTACATGGCCATGCGCCATAACACCGAAGTGCCGGACGACTTCCTCAGCCAGCGTGGCCTGACCGATTTCGCCTTCCGCGAGCGCAGCCTCGCCGAGTACCGCGCCCGACTGGCCAAATAGGCTCGGTGCTCAATGATAGTTCATTGTCGATTAGCTTATCTGGCCTGCGGCCTCGCCATCGGTTCCGTGGCGCTGGCACAGGATGCAACGAGCGCCGCGGAGGCGGTGCAATCCGAAAACATCGATCTGTCGGGGGGCGACAAAGCCAATCCGGCAACCAAAGCCTTGCGCACTACCCTGGGCCACCAGGGCGCCTACCTGGTGCGGGGGAACAAGGAGGTAGTGAATAACCGCAGCTGGTTCCGCCTGGAGTATTCCAGGTTTTTCCTCGACAGTTTTTACCTGCAGCTCGATTCGAAACTGAACGGGTTCTGGAAAAAAGACCACCGCGCGCGCGCCGACAAGCGCAGCACCCTGTTCGAAACCACGACGCCGGAAGCGTTTTTGCAGTACAGCGCGGCCGGCGGGCAGACCAGCGTCAAGGTCGGCATCCAGAAAATCATCTGGGGCGAATCGGAAGCGGGGGCGATTACCGATGAAGTCAGTCCGCGCAATTACTCGGAACTGTTCCTGGTGCCGCTGGAGGAATCGCGTATCGGCCAGATGATGGTGAGCGTGGACCACTTCACCAGCTACGGGGACTTGAGCTTCTTTTATGTGCCCAAGCCCAAATTCAACCAGTATGCGGCCCCGCGTTCGGCCTACGACACCTATCCGTTCAACGGCACGGTATCGATCGCCGATGAGAAAACGGACGCGAAAGACCATGAATTCGGCATGCGCTGGAAGAAAACCTTCGGCAAGAGCGACATCAGCTTCATGGCCGCCAGCCTGATCGACAACAACTACGGCGTGCGCGTGAGCGGCATGAACGCCGCGGGCGACATGGAGCTGTTGCGCTCCAAACAGCGCACGCGCCTGGCCGGGGTGACCTTCAATTACACGCGCGGGCATTTTCTGGTGAAGGGTGAAGTCGGCTACAAGACGCCGAAGGACTTTGCCGACATGAACGGCCAGTTGATGGACCGCGACATGGTCGATTCCTCGCTCGGCGTGACGTACGCCCTGGGGCAGTCGAACACGATTGGCCTGGAAGCGGTGAATAGCCATGTGCGCGCGTGGAACGACCGGATCATGGGCATTCCGAAAAACGGCAATTCGCTGGTGTTGAATGCGAACTTCCTGTTCTTGAACGACAACCTGTCGGTGAACTGGCTGACGATCCGCTCGCGGCCGTATTCGAGCATTCAGTCGTCCCTGCGTACATCGTACAAATGGAACGACAACACCACGTTCAGCATCGATGCCCACCTGATCGATGCGCAGCACGTAAAGAGCCAGCTGGTGACGTTCCGGCAGCGCGATCAGATCGTGTTCAGGGTTCAGTATCAATTTTAAACGGCGCAATTCTCTCCAGGGAAACACATGAAGATCCAAGAAGAAAATGAATTCGATGCCATCGTAATCGGCTCGGGAACCTGCGGAGCGACCATTGCCAGGGAACTGAGCAGGCAAAAGAAAAAGGTGCTGATCCTCGAACGGGGAGCCGATGCGGCCTTGAGGGAAACCTTCATGGGCATCGCCAGCATCGCCAACCAGGTTTTCCTGGGCGACGACAAACTGTCGACGGTGCGGGCGCTGACGACCGGCGGCTCCACCAGCCTGTATTTCGGGGTCGTCAACTACCCGCAGGAGGAAACATTCCGCAACGTCGGCATCGATCTGTCAAAGGAACTGGACGCGGTGCGCAAGGAATTGCCGATTGCTCCCTTGCCCGATTCGCTGCTCGGATCGCAGGCCATCAAACTGCGCGACAGTGCCAATGCGCTCGGCCACACCTGGAAAAAGAACGACATGCTGGTCGATTTGACCAAGTGCGGCGCCGGTTATTCGTACGACGCCAAATGGAAAGCCAAAAGCTACGTGGAAGACGCCGTGGCCGACGGCGCGACGCTGATCAACCGCGCCACCGTCCTGTCCATCATCATCGAAGACAACGTGGCCGTCGGGGTCGAATACCGGATCAAGAAGAGCATGTTCGCCTCCGAGGTCAAACGCGCCTTCGGCACAAAAATCGTCGTGGCGGCGGGCGAACTGGCCACGCCGAAGCTGCTGCGCGACAGCGGCGTGCAGGGCATCGGGCAGCGCGGCTTTTACTGCAACCCCGGTTACGCCATCTACGGCCTGATTCCGGGCCTCAATGCCAGCAGCGGTTTTGTCGGCAGCATGGGCTGCGAGTATGAAGACGGCATCGAACTGGGCGACGCCAACATTCCCCAATCCCTGCACCGGCCGATGATGCTCGGCGGCATGAAACTGCGCCATCTGATGGGCTTTTCCGACTGCATCGGCATCGGCGTCAAGGTCAAGGACAAGCTGAGCGGACGGCTGAAGGAAGATGGCCGCTTCTTCAAGGACTTCGACAACGAAGACATCGCCAGGCTGAACAAGGGCAAGGATGCCGCCATCCGCATCCTCAAGCAGGCCGGCGCCGAGCACATCGTCGACTTCGGCCTGACCGCCGCCGGCAGGGTAGGGGGCCTGGTCAGCATCGGCGAGCACGTCGACCACAAGCTGGAAACGCAATTTCGCAACCTGCACGTGTGCGACGGATCGGTGATTCCCGACGACATGCGCGGCACGCCCACGGTGACCCTGGTCAGCATGGGCCGGTATCTCTCCAAGCATCTCCTGAACGCGATGTAAGCGGTTCGGGCACACCTATTTCATTGACCACCACGGAGCCACAATGCAAACGTTGACACCAACGCAAGACTTCAGCCCGGCCGCCGCGCCGACGGCCACCCCCAAGCGGAAACGCAAATTCGTTCGCTACGCCCTGGTCGGTTTCCTGGCGCTGGCCGTGATCCTGGCGCTGTCGCACGTGCTCTGGAACCGCTCCGGCTCGAACCAATGGGAGCTGGCACTCGACAAGGAAGGCGTGCAGGTGTGGACGATGAAGACGCCCGGCACCGACCTGGTGCGGATCAAGGCGACCACGCGCATCAAATCGAGCCTGTCGGGCATGGTCAAGCTGCTGGAAGACCTGGAAAGCTGCGTCGACGCCAAGTGCTACGACGCCAAGGTGATCCAACCGATCGCGACCTTCCCCAATCAATACGCGGCTTTCGTGCAGTTCAAGTTCGACATTCCGGGCCTCAAGACGCGCGAATACGTGCTGATGCAGGAGCACGTGCAGGACCCGGCCACCAAGAAGCTCGACATCAACATCATCGCAGCGCCCAACCGGATTCCACGCGACGAATGCTGCGTGCGCATTACCCACCTGCACAACCACTGGACCCTGACGCCGCTGAAAAACGGCGAACTCGACATCGAATTCATGCAGGACACCGACATCGGTGGCTTGCCTTACTTCCTGGCGAACCCGGCGCTGACCTACGGCACGCACGAAATCCTGCTCGGTATGCAAGGCCTCATGAACATGGCGAAATACCGTGATGCGCGCCTCGCCAACATCCAAGAACTGTCCGCCGACTAAACCCAACTGGAGAAAACATGCAAGCGCAAATCACCACACCGATGGTCGAGCCCGTCATTCCGGCGGCGTCCCGCAAGGCAGGCCCGTCCAGACTGCGGCGTTACCTGAAGAACACCTTGCTGGGTCTGATGTCCCTGATCACCCTCAGTTTCATTGCCAACTGGCTGTGGACGATGTCCGGTTCGAATCAATGGGAACTGAAGATCGACGAGGGCGGCACCCAGGTCTACACGCTCAAGGCGCCGGGCGCGGCCATGCTCAAGATCCGGGCAGTGATGCAGACGAAGGAATTTACCCTCAGCAATCACCTGGCGCCCTTGCTCGACACCAGCATCCAGGAAGACTGCGCCAAATGGGTACCGAGCTGCCTGAGCTACAAAATTCTTCAGCAGTGGGAACCTAAAACCCAGAGCAACGTGACCATGTGGACGCTGGGCATGCCGGGGCCATTCTCGCCGCGCGAAATCTTGCTGCAGGGCCAATTGACCCAGGACCCCACGACCAAGGTGCTGACGCTGGAAAACATCGCCGTGCCGAACAAGATCGCCCCGAACGACTGCTGCGTGCGCCTTTCGCACGTGCACAACGTGTGGCGCTACACGCCGGTGGGCGACGGCAACATCAAGGTGGAATTCGTCAATGACATGGACATGAGCGGCGCCTTTCCCAAGTTCCTGCTGAACCTGGGTGCGCCGGGCGAAATCCACAAGATGCTGACGTTCGACAACCCCAAGCTGCTGCGCCAGGAAAAGTACCGCAACGCGCGCCTGGATTTTATCGATGAAGGCCTGGCCAAGTGAGGACGACGGCGATGAGCTGGATAAGCGAACGATTGGAACAGTTCGGTCAACGATTGATCGCCATCAATGAATCGGGCGAAGTCACCTATGCGGACTTCCTCGGCAAGGTGGCGCAGTGGCGCGTCGCCGTTGCGCAATGGGATGTGGTGGCGGGCGACCGGGTAGGGCTGGTCTCGCACTATCACATCGATGTGGTGGCGCTGCTGCAGGCGCTGGTGGAGGCCGGCTGCATCGTCATTCCCCTGTCGGAAGACGACCGCAGCCTGTTCGACGAGCGTCTGGTCACCGTGTGCGCCACCAAGCTGGTGACGGTGCCGGCCGCAGGCGAAATTACCCCGGCCACCACCAGTTGCCGCGACCTCGCGCCGGGGCCGCTGCATGGCTTGCTCGAACCGATGGTGGCGGCTGGCCGGCCCGGCTTCGTCATCTTTACCTCGGGCAGCACCGGCAAGGGCAAGGCCGTGCTGCTGGACTACGAACGCATGACGCAAAAGTTCCACGGCAAGGTGCGCGAATCGTTCCGTACCTTGCTGTTCCTCAAACTCGATCACATCGGCGGCCTGAACACGCTGTTTTCGGTCATCTTCAACGGCGGCACCATCGTCACCTGCGCATCGCGCCAGGCCAAGGATATCTGCGCCTGCATCGACACCTACCGTGTCGAGCTGCTGCCGACCACGCCATCGTTCCTGACCATGCTGCTGATGTCGGGCGTGCACCGGCACTACGATCTGTCTTCCTTGAGGGTAATTACCTACGGCACCGAGGCGATGCCGGCGTCCACCTTGGCCAGCCTGCACGGCGCGCTGCCTGGCGTGGTGCTCAAGCAAACCTACGGCTTGTCCGAGCTCGGCATCCTGGCCACCAAATCGAAGGATTCGGCGTCGAAATGGATGAAGATCGGCGGCGATGGTTTCGAGGTGCAGGTGCGCGAGGGCGTGCTGTGGATCAAGAGCGAACAAGCCATGCTGGGCTACCTGAATGCGCCCAGCCCGTTCGATGCGGACGGTTGGTACAACACCGGCGACCGGGTCGAGGTCGATGGCGAGTATGTGCACATCCTGGGCCGCGAGTCGGAAATCATCAATGTCGCCGGCGAGAAAGTCTTCCCGATCGAGATCGAAAGTTTTCTTCTCACCATCGACAACGTCAAGGACGTGCTGGTGCGGGCAAAGAAAAGCCCGGTGGTGGGGCAGATGGTCTGGGCCGAGTTTCTGCTGGACAGCGCCGAGGATGCCGCTGTCTTCAAAAAGCGCGTCATCGAGCACTGCCAGCGCCACCTGGCGCCGTTCAAGGTGCCTGGCTTCATCACCATCGGCAATGACGACAGCCTGGTCGGCGCCCGCTTCAAGAAGATTCGCCTGGATAAGCCATTACCTGCAACAACCACACACGGAGCATGACCATGTCGGAATTGGCAAAGAAAGTCGCCGTCGTCAGCGGCGGCAGCAAGGGTTTGGGTTTCGCCATTTGCAAGAGCCTGCTGGCGGACGGCTATCACGTGGCCACTTTCAGCCGCAAGAGCACGCCCGAACTGGACGAATTGCTCATGCGCAGTGAAGGCAGGCTGTACTGGGAAGCGCTCGACATCTGCGACGACGGCCAGCTGGGCGGCTATCTGCGCCGCGTGAAAGACAAGCTCGGCCGCGTGGGCTACCTCGTCAACAGCGCCGGCATGGCGCATGAAGGCTTGCTGACGATGATGAAGAGCAAGGACGTGGCGCAGATGATCCGGGTCAACCTGGAAGGCGCCATCAACCTGGCGCAAGCGTGCGTCAAGCAAATGATGGTCGGCCAGTTCGGCGTGATTCTCAACGTGTCGTCGGTGGTCGGCGTGCGCGGCTTCAAGGGCGTGGCGGCGTACAGCGCCACCAAGGCCGCCCTCGACGGCCTCACCCGCAGCATGGCCAAGGAACTGGGGCCGGTCGGCATCCGCGTCAACTCGGTTGCGCCCGGCTTCATGGAAACGGACATGACGTCCGACCTGACCGAGGCCCAGAAGGCCCGCCTGGTAAGGCAAACGCCGCTGGCGCGCCTGGGCCGGGTTGACGACGTGGCATCCGTGGTCAAGTTTTTACTTTCCGATGCATCAAGTTTCGTAACCGGTCAAACCCTCGTCGTCGACGGCGGCCTAACAGTCTGAACAGGAGATTTGCATGATGAGTAGCGAAGTGAACGATGTGAACGTGAAGGCTGAGATCGAAAAGGTCATCCGCAAGATTGCCGAGGAACGCAGCCTGAGCCTGCCCGCATTGAAGGACGACACCGAAATCGTGGACGAGCTCGGCTTCTCTTCAATGATGGTGGCCGGCCTGATCGCCAATCTGGAAGAAGAGTTCGGCGTCGACCCGTTCCAGGACGAGGACGTGATGATCACCGACATCCGCACCATCAAACACCTTTGCGACGTGTATGTGAGCTGCCTCGCGCGCAGCCGCTGATCACCCGGCATCAGTTTTTCGAGAGATAGGACCGCATGAATATCAAGGACCAACGTGTTGCCGTTATCGGGATGTCGGGGAAATTCCCCGGTGCCAATAGTGTTGCCGAGTTCTGGAAGAACATCTGCGCGAAAAAAGAGAGCATTCGCGCGCTATCCGACGAAGAGCTGAGAAGCGCCGGCGTGCCCGAGCGCGATATCGCCGACAGTGCCTACGTGAAAGCGTCGGCGCTGCTGGATGATGTGGAAATGTTCGATCCCGGCTTCTTCAAGATATCGCCGCTGGAAGCGGAGCTGATGGATCCGCAGATCCGCCTGCTGCTGCAATGCGCGTGGGAAACGCTGGAAGATGCCGGCCACGCCCGTAAGGAAGCCCAGAACATTGGCGTATTTGCCGGCGCGGGCGGAGTCACGACCAGCTATTTCGCCAATTTCGTCAATGTGGACGAGCGCTTCAAGAAAATCACGGCGGGCTCGACGCACCTGGGCAACGACAAGGATTTCCTTGCGACCTATATTTCGTACAAGCTGAACCTGACCGGCCCGAGCATGACGGTGCAAACCGCGTGCTCGACCTCGCTGGTGGCGCTGCATCAGGCCTGCCAGAGCGTGCTGAACGGCGAATGCGCCATGGCGCTTGCCGGCGGCGTTACCGTGCGGGTGCCGCACGTGCAGGGGTATCACTATAAAGAAGGCTACATTTTCTCGCGCTCGGGGAAAATCAGCGCGTTTGACGAGGCGGCCGATGGCGTGGTCTTCGGCAGCGGCCTGGGCCTGGTACTGGTCAAGCGCCTGGCGGATGCGATTGCCGACGGCGACCATATTTACGCCGTCATCAAGGGCTCGGCCATCATGAACGATGGCAAAGGCAAGATGAGCTATGCCGCCAGCAGCGCCAAGGGGCAAATCGCCTGCGTGCGCGCGGCGCTGGCCAAAGCCGATGTGGAGGCCGGTTCCATCGGCTTCGTCGAATCGCACGGCACCGGAACGCTCATGGGCGACCCGGAAGAGGTCAAGGCCCTGTCCGCCGCGTTCAAGGAACAGACCGACAAGAAGGCGTTTTGCGCGCTCGGCGCCGTGAAGGCCAACATTGGCCACCTCGAAGCTGCCGCAGGAATTGCCGGCTTCATCAAGGCGGTGCTGGCGGTCGAGCATGGCGTCATTCCCCCGACCGCACACTATTCGACACCGAATCCCCGCATCAAGTTCGACACCACGCCGTTTTTTATCAACGGCGACGTACAGCAGTGGATGGATGCCGGCAAGCCGCGGCGGGCCGCGGTCAACAGCCTGGGCGTGGGCGGGACCAATGCGTTTGTGATTATCGAGAACTACGTTGCGCCGAAACGCACCGGGAAGAAAGCCGCCAGCGGCCCCGTCGTGGTTCCGCTGTCGGCCAAATCGTCCGCCAGCCTGCGCAGCCAGGTTCAGAAACTGGCCGATTTTCTCGCAACCGACCGCGTGCTTGACCTGGCCGACCTGGCCTACACCTTGCAGACCGGACGCGAAGCAATGGACGTGCGTGCGGCATTCACGGTCGCCACGGTTGACGAACTCAAGCTGAGCCTGGCCGCTTTCCTCGACGGCAAGCCAGTCAGCCCGCCCGAAGGCGAACTCGCCGCTTCATGGGTAGGCGGCGCCGATATCGACTGGCCTGCGTTCAATGGTAGTGCCAAGCGCAAGCGCATCAGCCTGCCGACCTACGCGTTCGCCAGGGAGCGCTGTTGGATCGATCCAGTTGGCACCGCTCCGGCTGCGGCGATGCTGCATCCACTGCTGCACGTGAACGAGTCCGATTTGAACGAGCAAAAATACAGCTCGACGTTCAACGGCGAAGAATTCTTCCTCAAAGACCACCTGGTGCGCACCAAACCGGGTGCATCGGCACTGCAGAAGGTGCTGCCGGCGGTTGCCTACCTCGAAATGGCGCGCGCCGCCGTCGAACAGGCGGCCCCCGTCCATGCCGATGCCAGCGTGCTGGAGCTGCGCGATATCGTCTGGCTGCGGCCCATCCCGGTCGACGCCGACACGCAGGTCAACATCGCCATCGTGGCGGACCAGCGCATCGAGTTCGAGGTCTACACCTCGGATGACCAGATTCACTGCCAGGGCTGGTGCCAGTTCAGCGCCGACGCCACGCCAGAACGCTTCGATCCTGCGCAGTTGAAGGAATCGATGGGACAGGGCCACTGGTCCGGGACCGCGTTGTACGGCGCGTTCGAGAAGATGGGACTGGCATACGGCCCGGCCCATCGGCCGATCGCCAGCATCGAGCGCGGCGACCGGGCCTTGCTCGCGCGTTTGAACCTGCCGGCCAGCGTGCAGGCGGGCGGCGCGGCCTACGTGCTGCATCCGAGCCTGATGGACGGCGCCCTGCAAGCGGCCACCGTGCTGATGTTCGACCCCGCCAACCCGCCACGCGCGCCAATCGTGCCGTTCGCGATCGACAGCGTGCAGCTGCTCGCGCCATGCACCAGCGAGGTGCTGGTCTGGGCGCGCCACGCGGACGGCGACAAGGCGGCCAGCTTCGACATCGACATGCTCGACGCCGACGGCAAGCTGTGCGTGCGCATCCGCGGGTTTTCGCCGCGTCCCTTGGGCCGCGAAGTGCTGGGCAGCCTGCTGGCCACGCGCGAATGGCAGCAGAACGACGTGACGCAGGGCCAGGCGGCGCTCGCCGAGCAGCATGTTCTCTTGTGCGGCCTGCCGCAAGTCGACGCCGACAAGATCGCGCGCGACTGCCTGCTGCTGCCGCTGGAATCCGATAAAGACGTCGCCGCGCGCTATGCCGACCTTGCGCTGGCCTGTTTCGACAAGCTCCAGTCGCTCGTCAACAGCAAGCCGCAGGGGAAAACGCTGTTGCAGCTCGTGCTGCCGAACACGGAAGAAAACACCGTGCACGCCGGCCTGTCCGGCATGTTCAAGACGGCTACGCTGGAGAATCCGCAGGTCGCCGGGCAGATTGTGCTGGTCGATGCCGGAGTGGGTACCGACGATCTGGCAGCCTTGCTGCTGGCCGAACGCGCCCACCCGCACGACACGCTGATCAAATACGAACGCGGTGCCCGCCATACGGCCGGATGGCGCTTCCTCAGCGACGAGGCGCCCGCCGAAAGCCCGTTCAAGGATCATGGCGTGTATCTGATCACCGGCGGGCTTGGTGGCCTGGGCGTGCTGTTCGCAAAGGAGATCCTGGCTTGCTGCGCGACGGCGACCATTGTCCTCACCGGCCGCGCCGCGCTGAGGGAGCTTGGCGATAAACAGGCGGTCCTGGCGTCGCTCCAGGCAGGCGGCGCGCGAGTCGAGTATCGCCAGGTCGATCTGGAAGATGCAGCGCAGGTCGACGCGTTGATTACAGCGGTCCGCACCGAGCACGGTCAGCTCAATGGCATCATTCATAGTGCCGGCATGACGGCCGACGCCTTCATCCTCAAGAAAACGTCGCAGCAATTCCGCCAGGTGCTTGGGCCGAAAGTCGCCGGTACTGTCCATCTGGACCACGCAACGCGCGACCTGGATCTTGACTTCCTGGTCCTGTTCTCGTCGTTGACGGCGGCCGTGGGCAACCTGGGCCAGGCCGATTACGCGGCTGCCAACGGCTTCCTGAACGAATTTGCGGCCGGCCGCCGGCGCGGCAGAACCGTGGCAATCGGCTGGCCGCTGTGGCAGGACGGCGGCATGCAGATCGACGCCGCTGCGAGCGACCAGCTGCACGAAGCGACCGGCATCCATCCGATGCGGTCAAGCACCGGTATGCGCATGTTCTACCGCAGCCTCGCGCTGGGTGTCGATCACACGGTGGTCATGGAAGGAAACCTGAACGCAATGCAGCGCACTCTCGGCATTGGTGCCGCGCTGCACGTCGCTCCGGTAAGCGCGGACCCGGGATCGCCGGCCATGGTGGTAGGCGGCCTATCGGAGCAATGCGAAGCCTTCCTGTGTACGCAGCTGGCAGGCTTGCTGAAGCTCCCAGCGGGCAAAGTCGACTCGCGCGCACCGCTTGGCGACTACGGCATCGATTCGATCCTGGCGCTGGACCTGACGCGCGTGCTGGAAAACAGCTTCGGCGCGCTGCCGAAAACCCTGTTCTTCGAGTACCTGAACATCCGCGAACTGGCGGGCTACTTCGTCAAGGCACACGCGCCGGCGCTGGCCGCGCTGTTCTCGGGCGTGGCAACGCCCCCGCCGGGCGTGGCGCCGGTGCAGGAATCGACGTCCAGCATCCGCAAGCGCGCCGCTAAAAAAGCACTGGCGCCCGAGCATGATGCCATCGCCATCGTGGGCCTGAGCGGCCGCTACCCGGAAGCGCGCGACCTGCACGCTTTCTGGGCCAATCTGCGTGACGGCAAGGACTGCATCGTCGAAGTGCCGCAGGATCGCTGGAACTGGCGCGACTACTACACCGAAGACCGTACCAAAAAAGGCCACCATTTCAGCAAATGGGGCGGCTTCATCGAAGGCGTGGACGAATTCGACGCGCGCTTCTTCAATATCTCGCCGCTGGAAGCGGAAACCATCGATCCGCAGGAACGCCTGTTCCTGGAGCACGCCTGGATGGCGATCGAGGACGCTGGTTACACGCGCGCCTCGCTGCAAAGCCCGAACGGCAGCGACCTGCCGGGCCAGGTCGGTGTGTACGCGGGCGTGATGTACGGCGAATACCAGCTGCTTGGCGCCGAAGCGAGCATGCAGGGCAACCGCATGGGCATGGCCAGCAACCTGGCGAGCATCGCCAATCGCGTATCGTACGCGCTGAACCTGCACGGCCCGAGCATGGCCGTGGACACCATGTGTTCGTCGTCGCTGACGGCCATTCATCTCGCGTGTCAGGATCTGAAGCTTGGCCGCACACCGGTGGGCATCGCCGGTGGCGTGAACGTCACCATCCACCCGAACAAATACCTGATGCTCAGTGCCGGCCAGTTCATCTCCGGCGACGGCCATTGCCAGAGTTTCGGCGAGGGTGGGGACGGCTATATTCCGGGCGAGGGCGTCGGCGTGGTGGTCCTCAAGCGGCTGGCGGACGCCCAGCGCGACGGCAACCATATTTACGGCATCATCCGCGCCAGTGCGCTGAGCCACGGCGGCCGGACCAACGGCTACACCGTGCCCAATCCCCAGGCACAGGCCAGCGCGATTCGGCAGGCGCTGGCGCAGGCCGGGGTCGAGCCGCGCCATATCAGCTACATCGAGGCGCACGGCACCGGCACCAAACTGGGCGACCCGATCGAGATCGCGGCACTCAGCCGGGTGTTCCAGGAGAGCACCCCTGACACGGGCTTCTGCCTGATCGGATCGGCCAAATCGAATATCGGCCATTGCGAGGCTGCTGCGGGCATTGCTGGGCTGACCAAGGTCCTGCTGCAAATGAAGCACAGGCAGGTCGTGCCGTCGCTGCATTCCACGCGCCTCAATCCCCATATCGATTTCGCCAGCACGCCGTTCGTGGTCAACCAGGCGCTCACCGCGTGGGAGCAGCCGGTGGTGGACGGCAGGCAGGTGGCGCGCATCGCCGGCATTTCGTCGTTCGGCGCCGGAGGCTCGAACGCGCATGTGATCGTGGAGGCGTATGTGCCGGTCGCCGCAGCTGCGCAGCCGGATGCGATGATGATTTTCCCACTGTCGGCACGCACCGCCGATCAACTGCGTGAAAAAGCGCGCGACCTGCTTGCGTTCATGCGCGCCGAGGGCAGTACGCCGCCGCTGGCATCCATCGCCTACACCCTTGGCGCCGGACGCGAAGCGATGAGCCAGCGCTTCGCTGTCGTCGCCGATTCGGCCGCCGCATTGGTCGAGCGGCTGCAAGCGTATGTCGATGGCCGGATCGCTGTTGTGGACCATTCTTCCATGGCGGCGCTGGCAGACCAGTGGACCAAGGGGACGGATCTCGATTGGGCCGGCTTCCATACTACACAGCCGCCGCTGGTCAGCCTGCCGACGTACCCGTTCGCGCGTCAGCGCCATTGGGTCGAGGTTGCACCGCGCGCGGCGAAACTGCAATCCGCTCTGCATCCGCTGCTGCACGCGAATACCTCGGACTTCAAGCAGCAGAGTTATACGTCGACATTCGAGCATCAGTTGACGCGCGAGACCTGCCTGGACATGGCGCGCGCCGCTATCGCACGGTCGATGCCTGCGGCTTCCGCATCGATGACGCTGGAATTGAGCGATGTCGCCTGTGTCCAGCCGCTTGACGCCGGTGGCGTTCCGGTCACTATCGCCTTGTTCGACAAACGCGGCGATCAAGTGGCGTTCGAGATTTACAGTGACGCTGTCGTGCACTGCCAGGGCCACGCTGCCTGGATCGATGCGCCGGCTACCCAGGCGCCGTCGCCGGTCCAGCTGGTCCAGGTCAGCTTCGACAATCCGCTGCAGGAAAAGCCCAAGCGCAGCATCACCTTGCGCACGCCGGATGCCGCCTTGGCCGACACATACCGCAACGTGGCCAAGCCGCGCATTTCGCTATCGGGAACCGCGTTCGATGCCCCAGCACCGGCTCGATCCGAATCGCTGGTCAGCCTGTTCGAACATGGTGACGGCATCTTTACGATCCGGGTTGCCGAAAGCGGTCTGTCGCCGGCGCTGATCGGCGACCTTTTGCGCGCCATGCGCACCGTTGCGGACGCGCCGACGGCGAAAGCGCTGACCATCGAAGGCGGCGCCCAATCATTTCTTACCGGCGGCCTCGCGCAGCATCGGCAGGCCGTCGATGCGGGCTTGTACAAGGCAGTGGCCGAATTTCCGTACCCTGTCATTGGAGTCGCCCAGGGCGATACAACCGGCGCAGGTTTCCTGCTGGCCGCCGTCTGCGACTTTGTCGTGTGCAGCGAATCGGCATGCTATGCCTTCGCGCAGCCGGCCGGCGGTTTGTACCCGTCGGCCGCCGAGGACCTGCTGATCGAACGCTTCGGTCGTGTACAGGCGAACGATTTCCTGTACCTGAGCGCTGACGCCACCGGCGCCGACCTCAAAGCCAAGGGCTGGACGTGCCCGATCGTGCCAGCCGATGCAGTGGAAGGCGTGGCGCGGGCATTGGCCGGCAATCTGGCGACGAAGTCGCAGAGCGCATTGCGCCTGCTGAAAAAGCACCTTGCACGCGCGATCACCAGTGCGGTACATGCACTTCCCGCTGTTGCCGATGCCTGGTTCGCGCCAGTCACCGCAAAAAGTACCGTGCTCGAAGCGCCATCCGACGCCCTGCATCTTGCGTTACACGGCGACCGTGTATTGATCGTGACAATCCGCAGCGTCGATGGCCTGCTGGACGGACTGGCCAAGGTTCTGCAAGCGACAGCCTGCCGCTGCGTCGTGCTTACCAGCGATCTGCCACAGTTCCTTCCGCCAGCGAGCGAAGAGGCGATCAGAAACTTGATGTTTGGTGCGGGCATGCCGGTGGTTGCGGCATTGGCCGGGGACGCCAATGATGCCGGCTGGCTGCTCGCCCAATACTGCGACGCATGCGTGTACAGCGAGCAGGGTAGCTACGCCGGACCGCTGCAAAATCCCCATCTGCCTGCGCTGGCGTCGCTGCGCCTCGGCAACGACGCGGCAAAGCAGTTCCTGATGGCCGGCGCCGCAGCGTCGGGTGCCGAGTTGCGTGCGCAGTTTGGTGTTCTTCACGTCGTGCCCGCCGATCAGGTACTTGGCGCTGCCCTGAAGATCGCCGAGGCGATCGCTGCATTCCCGGCAGCTGTACTAGGGGTATGGAAGCAGCGCACCGCCGCCTTCCTCGATGCCG
This sequence comes from Massilia scottii, assembly GCF_030846495.1. Lineage (NCBI taxonomy): Bacteria > Pseudomonadati > Pseudomonadota > Betaproteobacteria > Burkholderiales > Oxalobacteraceae > Massilia > Massilia scottii. The sequence continues at coordinate 317,542 of NZ_JAVCWM010000002.1, forward strand.
CGATCCCGTTCAGCGTTGATGAACGCGACGTGGCTGCGCCTGAAACGGCACTCAGGCTCGCATCGACAGTCATCACGGCCACGGCGCATCCGGACGGCGTACTCGAAGTGCGCATGGCGGACCGCGACGCCAAGAACATGTTTTCGGATGCCTTTTCGGACGGCATGCGCGAAGTATTCGCGCACGTGGAGGCCAGCGGCGCGTACAAGGTCGTGCTGTTGACCGGCTACGACAACTACTTTTCGTCCGGCGGCACCCAGGAGACGCTGCTGGCGATCCACGAAGGCAGGGCCAAGTTTACCGACAATCTGGTGTTCCAGCTCCCGTTGCTGTGCACCGTGCCGGTCATCGCCGCGATGCAGGGCCACGGCATTGGCGCCGGCTGGGCGATGGGTATGTACGCCGACTTTGCCCTGTTCAGCGACGAAAGCCGCTATGTCAGCCCCTACATGGGTTACGGCTTCACTCCCGGCGCCGGTTCGACGCAGATGTTCCCGGCCAAAATCGGCTACGATCTGGCCCGCGAAACCTTGCTGACCGCCCGCGAATTCGCCGGCGGGGAACTCAAGGAACGGGGCATGCGCAACCCGGCGCTGGCCCGCGAGCAGGTGCTGCCTGCCGCACTGGCAATGGCGCATCGCATCGCGCAAAGTCCGCGTTCGCATCTGGTGGCGGTCAAACGCTACTGGTCCGAAGCGCAGCAAGTCTCGCTGGCGGATACGCTTTCGCGCGAACTGGCGATGCACGAACTGACGTTTGTCGGCCAGGCCGACACCCTGGCGCGCATCCAAAGCCGCTTCGGCACCGACACGCCGGCACAGCGCACCACTGCGGCAGCGGCACCGGCCGGCGCAGCGGACATCGGCACGGTGACTGCCAATCTCAAGGCCATGCTGGCGCACGAATTGCGCATGCAGGAGCACGAGATATCGGAGGACGAACAGTTTGTCGACCTTGGCCTCGATTCGATCACCGGCGTGACATGGATCCGCAGAATCAACGACACCTACGGCACCGCGATCGAGGCAATCAAGGTGTACAGCTATCCGACGCTGGCTGCACTGAGCGGTTTTGTGGCCGGGGAAGCCGGGCGTGCGGGCACGGTAGTTGCGGTTCCAGTGCAAGCTGCGGCGACGACACCGGCCACGCTCACATCGTGGCGCCAGCCAAGCCTTGCAAAGGCGGCCGATGTCCCTCCCGTCCGGAACGCGCAGACAATCGCCATCATCGGCATGGCCGGCCAGTTCGCCAAATCGAATAATCTGGAAGAGTACTGGCAGAACATCGCGCAGGGCAGGGACTGCATCGACGAGATTCCGAAGCACCGCTACGATATCGACCAGTACTTCCAGGCCGGCGACGCCGCACCCGGAAAGACCTACAGCCGCTGGATGGGCGCACTCAGCGAATTCGACCTGTTCGACGCGGCGTTCTTCAACATCTCGCCGCGCGAGGCCAAAAGCATGGACCCGCAGCAGCGGCTGTTCCTGCAAACCTGCTGGCACAGCATCGAACATGCCGGCTACAACCCGAAATCGCTCGGCGGCAGCAAGTGCGGCGTGTTCGCTGGATGCTACGCGGGCGACTACCATCAACTGTCGACCCGCGAAAGGCTCAGTGGCCAGGGATTCACGGGCGCGTCGCCATCGATCCTCCCAGCGCGTATCTCGTATCTGCTGGACCTGCACGGACCTAGCCTGCCAATCGATACCGCTTGCTCGTCGTCGCTGGTGGCGGTTGCCACCGCCTGCGACAGCCTCGTTTCGGGCGGCAGCGACATTGCGCTTGCCGGTGGCGTGAACGTCATGGCCGGCCCGTCGATGCAGATCATGACGTCCCAGGTCGGCATGCTGTCGCCGCAGGGCCGCTGCTTCACCTTTGACGACCGCGCCAACGGCATCGCAAACGGTGAAGGCGTTGGTGTCGTGATGCTCAAGCGCCTGGCCGATGCGGAGCGCGACGGCGACTGCATCTACGGCGTGATCGAAGGGTGGGGCGTCAACCAGGACGGCAAGACCAATGGCATCACCGCGCCCAACGCCGATTCTCAGACGCGATTGCAGAACGATGTCTACACCAAGTTCGGTATCGATCCGGCTGGCATTGGGCTGATCGAAGCGCATGGCACCGGCACGCCGCTGGGCGATCCGATCGAAGTAGCGGGTCTCAAGGCGTCGTTCGCCAGATTCACCACCAACAAAGACTACTGCGCACTGGGCTCGGTGAAGAGCAATGTCGGCCACTGCCTGACCGCGGCCGGCGTCTCGGGCCTGCTCAAGGTACTGCTCGCGCTGAAGCACGAGAAGCTGCCGCCGACGATCAATTTCAGCAAATTGAACAAGCATATCTCGCTGAAGGACTCGCCATTCTTCGTCAACGACCAGCTGCGTGAGTGGAAGCGCAACGGCAGCGACCCACGGCGGGCCGCAATCAACTCGTTCGGCTTCAGCGGAACCAACGCGCACGTGGTCGTCGCGGAGTACGTGGCCGCGCGCCAGAGCGCCGCGATCAGCGCGCCGGTCATCGTGCCGCTGTCGGCGCGCTCGCCGGAGCAGTTGCAGCGCAAGGCGGCCGATCTGCTGGCGTTCATCCGTGCACAGAGCGGTGCTGACCTGGATCTCGTCAGCCTGGCGTACACCCTGCAAGTGGGCCGGGAAGAGGGCAATGACCGTGCCGCTGTCGTTGCGGGCACGGTCGGCGAGCTTGAAAAGGCGCTCGCCGCGTTCGATGGTGCGCAGGTCTATCGCGGCCAGGTAAGCGGCAGCAAGGACACGCTGATGGCAATGAGTGCGGACAGCGACTTCCAGGCCATGATCGGCAAGTGGATCGCCAAGAAGGAACTGCCTCGCCTGGCGGAGCTGTGGGTCAAGGGCATGGCGCTCGACTGGACCGGATTCCACCAAACCCCGCCACGGCGGATGGGATTGCCCGGATATCCGTTTGCCAAGGAGCGCTTCTGGATCGACGCAGTCGATGACGCTCCGGTTGCGGCCCCCGTCATTACGCTGCCGGTGCCCGTCGTTCAAGTGCGCGACGTATCCATTCCGGCCGAACAGGTGCGCCAGCAGCTCAAAACGAGTCTGGCGGAAGCCTTGTTCATGACCCCCTCCGATGTGGATGTGCGCAAGTCGTTCACCGATCTGGGGCTCGATTCAATCATTGGCGTCGAATGGATGAAGGCGGTCAACAAGCAGTTTGGCACGGCGCTATCGGCGACACGCGTCTATGATTATCCGAGCGTGACCGAACTGGCCGATTTTCTCCAGGCGCAGCTCGGCACGGCAGAACCGCTAGCGGTGCCGGCGATAGCGCCAGTCCCGCGTGACGGACTGCAGCAGCAGTTGAAGATCAGCCTCGCGGAAGCGTTGTTCATGCAGCCGTCGGATATCGATGTCAACAAGTCGTTCACCGAGCTCGGTCTCGATTCGATTATCGGCGTCGAGTGGGTTAAGAACATCAATAAACAGTACGGCACCAGCATCGGTGCGACGCGCGTCTACGATTACCCGAGCGTCAAGGAGCTGGCCGCCTTCCTCGGCGGGGAAATGACTGTCACCGCTCCGGTGGTGTCCGTTCCTGTGATCGCGCCTCCGCCGGCTCGCGTCGCCGGGCAGGCGGCGATCCGCTTCGAGCCGAAATTTACCCGGCGGTTCAAGGACCTGTACTTCTACTGCGGCGATGGCGAGGGCGATTTCGACGCGGATGGCGAGTTTTCAGTGCGCCTGGCGATTGATCCGGCGACCAACGTCTCGCTCAAGGAGCATGTCGTCTTCGGCGCGCACCTGCTGCCGACGGACGCCTATCTTGAACTCGTTCTGGCAGCCTGCAAAACCTACTTCGCCTGCGCCGAGGTGACACTGAAGAACCTCGTCATCGTCAATCCGATGGTGGGCGCGCAGGGCAGGAAGAACCACATCAAGGTCGTAATCCGGCGCGCTGGCGACGAGTTGCAGTTCTTCGTCAAGTCGAGCACCTCGCCTGACTTCAGCAACGACAAGCTGCATATGCAGGGCTTCATCGCGATTGCGGCCGCACCTCTGGCGAGCCGCTTCGACGATGGATTCGCGGTCGAAAAGACGCTCGATCATGGCGACATCGCGACCAATGCCGGAACTTACTACTCGCCGCTGCAATCGCTGCGCTTCGGCGAGTCGGCAGCGCTGGGGCTGATCAAGGTCGCACGGCACGATTTTGCGTTCACGGCGAATCCGTTCGCCTTGTACGGCGCCCTGTGCACCGTGATCAACTACGGTGCGCACCTTGCCGCCCAACGCTTCGGCGCCAGCGACGACCAGTTCCTTCCGTACCGGATAGGTCAAATCGCGGTGCACGGCCCGCTCGATGGGCTTGACTACCGCTGCTATGCGGAAGTGCGCAATATCGAGCGCGATGCGATTGAATTCTATGTGGAGATGGTCGATGGCGCCGGTAAGGCGGTTGTCGTCATCGATGCAATCAGCTTGCGCCGGGTAGCGCGCAAGGCTATCGAGCAGCAAACGACCGTGTCGCCATCTCCGGCAGTTGTCGGCATGGCCGAAGAGAAGGTCGCCATCATCGGCATGTCGTGCCGTTATCCGATGAGCGAGAACGTCGAAGCGCTGTGGGAGAACCTCAAATCCGGTACGCATTGCGTCACCGAGGTGCCCGCGGAACGTTGGAGCGCCTATCCGGACTGGTACAACCCGGACCCGCGCCACCCGCACACCTCCTATTCGAAGTGGGGCGGCTTCATGGACAATATCGACACCTTCGATTCGCTGTTCTTCGGAATTTCGCCAGCGGAGGCGGAACTGATCGATCCGCAGCAGCGCATCTTCCTGGAAGAATGCTGGAAAACGATCGAGAGCGCAGGCTACGCGCCAGGCTCGTTGTCCAACAAGGCCTGCGGCGTCTATGTGGGTTGCTCCACTGGCGACTACGCAAGGGTGCTGGCCGGCGATGGCCAGGATACTGTTGGCGCCGCGTTCATGGGCACATCCAACGCGATCCTCGCGGCGCGCATTTCCTATCAGCTCAATCTGAAGGGGCCGGCCCTGGCGCTCGACACGGCCTGTTCGTCGTCGCTGGTGGCGGTGCACCTGGCTTGCGCCAGCATCCGCAGCGGCGAAACCCAGCTTGCGCTGGCGGGCGGCATCAACGTGCTTGCGACGCCGCTTGGCCACATTTTGACCTCGCAAGTGGGCATGCCATCGCGCGACGGCCGCTGCGCCGCGTTCGACGCATCGGCCAACGGCATCGTGTTCTCGGAAGGCTGCGGGGTCGTGCTGCTCAAGGCTTTGTCGCAGGCGCAGCGTGATAACGACAATATCCTCGGCGTGATCCAGGGTTCCGGTATCAACCAGGATGGCAAGACCAACGGCATCACCGCGCCGAGCTCCCGGGCGCAGGAACAGCTGCTGCGCCAGATCTACAGCCGGTTCAACATCGATCCGAAGCGCATCAGCTATGTCGAGGCGCATGGCACCGCCACGGCACTAGGCGACCCGATCGAGGTCAATGCGCTGGCGTCCGTGTTCGGCAAACCGGCGGGCGACGCGCGCTACTGCGCACTCGGCTCGGTCAAGAGCAATATCGGCCACGCTGGCTTTGCCGCCGGCGTGGCGGGTATCGTCAAGGTCCTGCTGTGCATCAAACACCGCAAGCTGGTGCCTTCGCTTCATTACAGCCAGCCGAATCCGCACATCGAATTCGACAGGTCGCCTTTCTACGTCAATACCGAGTATCGCGACTGGATCAGCGATTCTCCGCGCATGGCGACGGTGAGTTCCTTCGGCTTCAGCGGCACCAATGCCCATGTGGTAATCGAGGAGCACATGGCGTCGTCGCCATCGGCCCATCGCACGCAAACGCCGGAAGGCAAGGTGCTGGTGCCTCTGTCGGCCAAGGCAACCGAGCAATTGCAGCAAAAAGTGCGCGATCTGCTGACATTCATCAGCCACCAGGAACAAACGGTCGATCTGGGCAGCCTGGCCTACACCTTGCAGGCTGGCCGCGATGAAATGGACCACCGGTTGGTGCTGGTCGTCGACTCGGTCGCGCAACTGACCGGGAAGCTCCAGGCAATTCTGGACGGCGAACGCCAGGTCGCCGACGTGTATCGCGGGCAGGCATCGCAGGGCGACGACACCTTGTCCGCCTTCGCCGCCGATCCGGAGATGCGCACCGTGATCGAGAGCTGGATCACGCGCAAGAACCTGTCCAAGGTCGCCGACCTGTGGGTCAAGGGCTTTGAATTGGACTGGAACAAGCTGCACACCAACGCCACCCCGCGTCGCATGACGCTTCCGACCTACCCATTCGCCAAAGAGCGCTGCTGGGTTGATGGAACCGGGTCGCGCAAGAGCGCCGCGCCGGCCAGCGCGGTGGCGGTGCTGCATCCACTCCTGCATCGCAATACGTCGGACCTGAACCAGCAAAGCTACACCAGCACCTTTAGTGGCGACGAATTCTTCCTGGGCGATCATCGGGTCGGCGGCCAGCCGGTGCTGCCGGCGGTAGCCTACCTGGAGATGGCGCGTGCCGCCCTGATGGATGCGATGCCTGCGGAAAAAGCAGTCGGCCAACTCGAACTGCGCCACGTGGCATGGGCCCAGCCGATCGTCGTCACCGGGCCAAGAAGCGTAACGATTGCCGTGTTCTCCGACCACGGCGAGCAGGTCGCCTTCGAAGTCTACAGCGAGGCCGGTGACGGTTACGAGGAAGTACTGCATTGCCAGGGCAGCTACGCAATGGGCGAGCAGGGCGCCTTACAGCCGCTCGACTTGCAGCGCTTGCGGGCACAAATGACAGGCGCATGCGCGCAGGCGGGAGCGCTGTACCCGGCCTTTGCCGGCATGGGCCTCGATTATGGGCCGGCGTTTCGCGGCATCGTGGCGGCCCACCAGGGCGACAACGAGCTTCTGGTCGAACTGCGTTTGCCGCAGGCCGCGCGCCGTGACGAGAACTACATCCTCCATCCAAGCATGATGGACAGCGCGCTGCAAGGGTCGATCACCCTGATCGACACGTTCCTTAAAGCGTCCGGCAAGGTCGCGCTGCCGTTTGCCCTTGAATCGCTTCGCATCGTATCGCCGTGCGTGGAGACGATGGTGGCCTGGGTGCGGTACTCGCCGGGCGGGCAGGGTGCATCGGCAAGCCTGATCAAGGTCGATATCGACCTGTGCGACGCGGCCGGCGAGATCTGCGTGCAGATGCGGGGCTTTTCCTCACGCCCCATGGAGAGCTCCGTCTCCTTCGATGAAGCGCATTACCAATCGATTTTGGCTGACATTGTCAGCAACAAGATCTCCGTTGACGAAGCTGTGGAGTTAGGGAACCTATGAAGCAAGAGATAACGAACATCTATCGTGCACTGGCAGCCGGCAAGCTTTCGCAACAGGAGGCTCTGGAGCAGATCAAGGCGCTGAAAAAACAGCCGGCGAAGGCCGGCGCAATGGGAACACTGCTGGCGTCGCCCGTCTGGGAGCGCTGCGCCGCCCCGTCCACAGCGCAGGATGAGGCGCCGGCATTCGGCCAGCACCACATTGTCCTGTGCGACCTGCCGCAGATCGCCGCCACCGAGCTGGAATCGCTGGTGCCGGGAAGCCGCTGCAGTAACGTCAACCTCGTCGCAGTAACGGTCTCGCAGGCCTACGCCGATATTGCGCTCCATTGCTTCGAGGCGATTCGGACCGTTCTGGAAGCGAAACCGCAGGGCGTGCAATTCGTGCAAATCGTCGTCGCCGACCGCGACGATGCGCAGATGCTCGCCGGCTTGTCCGGCATGATCGATACGGCGGCCCTGGAAAATCCGGCGATCGTCGGCCAGATCGTCCTGGTGCGTCCGGCGATACCGGCCGGTGACCTGGCGCGCCGCCTGCGCACCGAACGCGGTAATCCGCAAGACCGCGTGGTGCACTACACCGCAGACAGCCGCCTGGTGCGGCGCTGGCGCGCTGTCGATGTACCGGCCAGGACGCCGTGCGCGTTCAAGGAGCATGGCGTTTACCTGATCACCGGTGGACTGGGCGGTTTGGGCTCCCTGGTGGCAGCGGAGATCCTGCGTGCCACCACTGGCGCCAGTGTCGTACTGACCGGGCGGTCATCGGACGCCGGCATCAGGCTCCTAGCGCTGCAGAAGAGCGGCCGGGTCGAGTACCGTCAGATGGATGTCGCCGATGCCGCCGGTACGGAACGCGTGCTGGCGTCGATTGTTGAACAATACGGTCACCTTAACGGAATCATTCATAGCGCCGGCATCGTGCGCGACGATTTCATCCTGAAGAAGAGTTCCGCGCAGTTCAGCGAGGTACTGCAGCCGAAGGTAGCGGGTACCGAGCACCTCGACCTGGCCAGCCAGAACATGGACCTGGACTTTTTTGTGCTGTTCTCGTCGATTGCCTCGTGGTCGGGCAACGTCGGACAGGCCGATTACACGGCCGCCAACGGATTCATGGACCAATTCGCGGGCTACCGCAACGCGCTGGTGGACGCTGGCCAGCGCAAAGGGCGCACCGTCGCCATCGCGTGGCCGCACTGGCTGGACGGCGGCATGCATATCGACGCGGCCAGCAGCGAAGCCTTGCAGCAGAGGACCGGCCTGCGCTCGCTGGCCACGGAGCAGGGCGTGGAGGCGTTCAACCGCTGCCTTGCGCTACCGCAAAGTTCGGTGATGGTGATGCACGGCGATACCGCAGGCATGCAGCGCGCGCTGGCGGCCGAGCGGACGATTCGCAAGAGCGTCGCGAAACCGGTCGCCGTGGCCGGATCGGCCGACCTGTCGACCAAAACCCGTGCATTCCTGCGCGCCGAATTTGCCGCCATCCTCAAAATCCCGGTTCACCGAATCGAAACCCGCGCCGCGCTGGAAAACTACGGCATCGATTCGATCCTGGCCATGAACCTGACCAAGCAGATCGAAGCGACCTTCGGCGCCTTGCCCAAGACCCTGTTCTTCGAATACCAGAACATCGACCAGCTTGCGGACTATTTTGTGGAGTCGCACGCCGGCAAGCTGAATACGATGTTTGCGACGCCATCGGCCCCTGACGCAACGCGCCCGATTGTGATCAAGCCCCCCGTGCAGGCCCCTGCCGGCGGGCGTCGGCAGCGCCAGCGTTTCCCGTTCGCCTCCGCACCTGCCCAAGTGGCGCCGCCAGTCAATGAAGCGATCGCGATTGTGGGCCTGAGCGGGCGCTATCCCGAATCGCGCGACCTGGATACATTCTGGCGCAATCTGCGCGACGGGACCGACTGCATCGTCGAAGTGCCGAAAGATCGCTGGGACTGGCGCGAATTCTATAGCGAAGACCGCACGAAGGAAGGCGCCCATTACAGCAAGTGGGGCGGCTTCATCGAAGGGGTGGACGAATTCGATCCGCGCTTTTTCAACATCGCCCCGCGCGAGGCAAGCAGCATCGATCCGCAGGAGCGCTTGTTCCTGCAGTACGCCTGGAACGCCATCGAGGACGCAGGTTATACACGCGACAGCCTGCAAATCCCCAACGCCAGCGGCATGGATGGCCAGGTCGGCGTGTATGCGGGCGTAATGTACGGCGAATACAATCTCTCCGGCAGCCTGGCGAGCATCGCCAACCGTGTATCGTACTTCCTGAATCTGCACGGTCCGAGCCTGACGCTCGACACCATGTGCTCGTCGTCGTTGACGGCGATTCACCTGGCGTGCCAGGACCTGGGCATGGGGCGCACCAGCCTGGCGATTGCCGGCGGCGTGAACGTCAGCATCCATCCGAATAAATACACGATGCTGAGCGGCGGCCAGTTCATTTCGAGCGACGGCCACTGCGAAAGCTTCGGCGAGGGCGGTGGCGGCTATATCCCGGGCGAAGGGGTGGGCGTGGCGGTACTCAAGCGCCTGTCCGACGCCGAGCGCGATGGCAACCATATATATGGTGTCATTCGCGGCAGCGCGCTCAATCACGGCGGCAAAACCAACGGCTACACCGTGCCCAACCCGCAGGCCCAGGCCGATGTGATACGGCGCGCCCTGGCCGAAGCCGCGATCGATCCGCGTCACGTCAGCTATATGGAAGCACACGGAACCGGCACCAAACTGGGCGACCCGATCGAGATCGCGGCGTTGACACGCGCGTTCTACGAGGGCGTGCAGGCACCCGGACGCGAGGCGGGCTTCTGCCTGATCGGATCGGCCAAATCGAACATCGGCCATTGCGAATCTGCGGCCGGCATCGCCGGCGTGACCAAGGTGCTGCTGCAGATGAAACACGGCGCGATTGTTCCGTCGCTCCACTCCAGCAAACTCAATCCGCACATCGACTTCGCGGCCACGCCGTTCGTGGTCAACCAGACGCTCAAGCCATGGCAGCAACCGGAGGTGGATGGCCGGGTCCTGCCGCGCATTGCCGGCATTTCGTCGTTCGGCGCGGGCGGGTCGAATGCGCATGTCATCATCGAGGAGTATCGCGCACCAGCAATGGCTACCGCCGCCGTCGAAGGGCAGGTCGTGGTACCGCTGTCGGCACGTACCGCGGAGCAGTTGCAGCAGCGCGTGAGCGCCTTGCTGGCCGTGGTCGGAGGCGAAATCGACTTGCGCTCACTGGCGTACACCTTGCAGGTCGGGCGCGAAGCGATGGAGGAGCGTGCAGCCTTCCTGGTGACGTCCGCCGGTGACCTGGCCACCAAATTGCGAGCGTTCATGCGCAGCGAGGCGACCGGGCCGGAGGTGTATCGTGCCCAGGTCAAACAGCATCGCGACGAAATCTCGCAGCTCGACGAAGATCCGGCCTTCCAGGAATCGCTCGCGCAGTGGATCGCCGACAGGAACATCGCCAGGCTGGCCGGGATGTGGGTCATGGGCCTGAGCGTCGACTGGGGCAAGCTGAATGATCCGGCACGCACACCGCGCCTGATGAGCCTTCCGACGTATCCGTTTGCGAAAGAACGCTACTGGGCCCAGACGAAGGCGCCAGTGCCGGCACCGGCGGCGCCGCCGGCGGTCATGCATCCGCTGGTCCACGCCAATACGTCGAATCTGGCCGAACAAGGCTACACGTCGACCTTCACCGGGTCGGAAGACTATCTGGTTGAGGAAGCAGGCCAAAAAACGCTGCCACCGCAACTGGTGCTGGACATGATGCGTGCCGCCGTCGAGCTGGCGTCGCCAAAGCGGCTTGAGGCTGGCTCGTGGCACGTTGGGGACGTGGTGTGGGGCGAGCCCGTCGTGATCACGCCCGGCCAACAGGTGGGCATTGCCCTGTTCGCGCGCGACGGCAACGCTGTCGATGCCGAGATTTACAATGGCGCCGACAACGCTGTTTATTGCCAGGGGCGGGTGGTGTTCGGTAGCCAGAGTGCGCCGGTAAGCATACCGCAGGCGGTCGGCCCTCGTGAAATCCGGCTCGCGCCAGCAGGCCCGATCATGCTGCCGCCGCTGCGTAAAAAGCCGGCGCAGATCGCACTGCAGGCCAGCGTGCTCGTTCCTTCGCAGCCGCCGGCGCCAAAAGCGACGTTCGCGTTGATGGACCTGGCTGCGCCATCGACGGACGCCACCAATGTGCGCATGTTCGATCTGGGCGAGGGAGTGTTTTCGATCGATATCGACGCGGCGACTGTGCGCGAGGCGATTGCATCGCTGTCGCAAGCCCTCAACCGTGCACGCGGCGAAGGTTCGCTCAAGGTGCTGCTGCTGAACGCCCGCAACGCGCAGTTCTGGCGGGGCGACCGGGCCGCCTGCAACGACGCTGTCGAGAGTGGCTTGCTGGCTGCCGTTGCCGCATTCCCGTATCCGGTCATCGCGGTTGTGCGCGACGGCGCCAGCGGCGTGGGGATGCTGCTGGCGGCGCTGTGCGACTTTGTCGTGCGTGGCGAGGGCGGGGCGTTCAGCTTCACGGCGATTGAACATGGCATCTTCCCAAGCGCTGCGGAAGATCGCCTGTTCCAGGAGCGGCTGGGCGTATCCGCGGCCGATGCGTTTCTGTATCGGATTGGTCGGGAACCGTCCATCGGCATCGTTGCGCCAACAGCGGAAGTTGATGCAAAAGCCAGGCAACTGGCTGCCGACCTGTCGCAAAAATCGCGCCTCGCGCTCGGACTATTGAAAACGCACCTGGGCCGGCATCTTTTGGCCTTGGCCGGCGCCCTGGGGCCTGTCGAACCGGCTGCCGGTGGCCCGGCGCAGGGTATCGTTGTCGTCAAGCTGGGCAAGGCGTACGGCGTCAAGGAATTAATGACGGACTTGAAACGCGGCTTCGATGCAGGTACGCGCGTGGCCATTGTCACCAGCGCATTGCAGGGCTTTTTGCCAAAGACCGATGACCGAACGTTCGCCGCCTTGCAGCAGCTTGTGCGCGATTGCCCAATCCCTGTCATTGCCGCGTTCGACGGCGACGCTGAGGGCATGGCGTGGCTGTTCGGTACGGCCTGCGACACTGCATTTTACAAACACGACGCCCGCTACACCACCTCGCCGGTGCCGTGCTCCCGGCGTTTCGACGCCGTTCTGGGCCAGGAAATCGGTTTGGCAGGCGGCAGCTACTCCGGCGCCGATCTCGGTGCACGTGTCGGCGAGTCCCTGGCGCAGGCGCATGAGCTGGCAGCATTGTGGAGCAAGCGGCCATGGAAACCGGCGCGCGGCGTGGATGTCGCGGCGCTGCCGGAAACTGTGGCGGCGGACGCCGCTTCCCCGCCGGCAGGCCCGGTCGAGCTGCGCTCAGGCGTGGTGACGTTGACTGCGCACGCCGATGGCGTGGTGGTGGTCTGCATGCAGGAGCGCGACGCGAAGAACATGTTCTCGGAGGCGCTGGTCAGCGGCTTGAAGGAGGCTTTTGCGCACATCGAGCAAACTCCGGGCTACAAGGCGGTGGTCCTGACCGGGTACGACAGCTATTTCGCCACCGGCGGCACCATGGAAACGCTGCTGGCGATCCAGGAAGGCCAAGCCCAGTTCACCGATGAAAAGGTGTTCCAGCTGCCGATGGACTGCTCGCTGCCGGTCATCGCCGCCATCCAGGGCCACGGCATCGGTGGCGGCTGGTCGTTCGGGATGTTCGCCGACGTGATTTTGCTCAGCGAGGAGAGCCGCTACCTGAGCCCCTACATGGGCTACGGATTCACTCCGGGCGCCGGCTCGACCTTGATGTTCCCTGCGAAGATCGGCTACGACCTGGCGCGAGAGACGCTGCTGGCGGCGAAGGAAATCTCCGGCCGTGAATTGAAGGAACGCGGCGTGCCGCTCACCGTGCTGCCGCGCCGCGACGTAGTCCCGGCCGCGATTGCGCTGGCCACGCGCATGGCGCAGCAGCCGCGTGCCCGGCTGATGGAGCTCAAGCGACTGTCGACCGATGCGCTGCGCCGCTCGCGCGACGACAGCTACCGCCGCGAAGTCGACATGCACGAGCAAACCTTCGTCAAGAATGCGGACACGCTTGGCAACATCCAGGCGAAAGTCGCCGCGGACAAGGCGCAACCAGTGGCCGCATCGGCAAAGACCGCGCCAGCTTCCTCGTCCATCATCGGCAAGCTGAAAACGATGCTGGCGCACGAACTGTTCCTGGCGCCGGACGAAATCGACGACAACACCCAGTTCATCGACCTGGGCCTCGATTCCATTACCGGGGTCACCTGGATCCGCAAGATCAATGCGCACTACGGCACGGACATCGAGGCCACCAAGGTGTACAGCCACCCGACCCTGAAGGAGTTGAGCCGCTTGGTCGCTGGTGCCTCCGTGCCCGAAGTCGAGAGCACGCCAGGTCCTGCACCGGCATCATCAGGCGCGGTGATCGGCAAGATCAAGGAAATGCTCGCTAAAGAACTGCATCTGGGCGCTGATGAAATCGACGAGACCACCCAGTTTATCGACATGGGCCTCGATTCAATCACCGGTGTGACCTGGGTGCGCAAGATTAATGAGCACTACGGCACAAACATCGAAGCCACCAAGGTCTATAGTCACCCGACCCTGAAGCAGTTCGCGCGGCTGCTTCAAGATGAAGTCGGGCACCGTGTGGTCAAGGAGGCGCCCCCGCCGGTGGCCGCTGCCCCGGTACGCACAGTTGCGCCGACGCGCAGCGCGCTCGTTTCGTGGCGTGGCCGCGCACGGGTCATTGCGGCCCCCGCATCGCCGGTTGTCCCGGCGCTGCCGACCGCCTCGCAGCAGATCGCGGTGATCGGCATGGCCGGGCAGTTCGCCAAGGCGAACAATCTGGACCAATTCTGGACCAACCTTGCCGAAGGCAGGAACTGCATCGACGAAGTGAGCGACACACGCTGGAACCTCGGCGCGTTTTATCAGGAAGGAGCGCCAAAGGCTGGCAAGACCAACAGCAAATGGCTCGGCGCGCTCGGCGAATACGACCTGTTCGACCCGCTGTTCTTCAGCATCTCCCCGACCGAAGCGGAATGCATGGACCCGCAGCAGCGCCTGTTTCTGCAATCGTGCTGGCACAGCATCGAAAACGCCGGCTACAACCCGCAGTCGCTGTCGGGCAGCCAGTGCGGCGTGTTCGTCGGCTGCGGGCCGAGCGACTACCTTCAGGTGGCGCCGGAGCAGCAATTGAGCGCGCAAGGCTTCACCGGTGCCGCAAGTTCGATCCTGGCAGCGCGCATTTCGTACTTTTTGAATCTGCGCGGGCCATGCATATCGATTGAAACTGCGTGTTCGTCGTCGCTGGTTGCCATCGCCAACGCCTGCGACAGCCTGAACGCCGGGAACAGCGACCTGGCATTGGCGGGCGGCGTATATGTGATGGCCGGTCCGGCGATGCACATCATGACGGCGCAGGCGGGCATGCTCTCGACCGATGGCCGGTGCTTCAGCTTCGACCAGCGCGCCAACGGCTTTGTGCCGGGCGAGGGCGTGGGCGTGATGATGCTCAAGCGACTGGCGGACGCCGAGCGTGACAACGACCGCATACAAGCCGTGATCGAAGGCTGGGGCGTGAACCAGGATGGCAAGACCAACGGCATCACCGCGCCGAACGAAGAATCGCAAACCCGGCTGCTGCAGTCGGTGTACCGCAAGTTCGGCATCGACCCGGCCAGCATCGGCCTGATCGAAGCGCACGGCACCGGCACCAAACTGGGCGACCCGATCGAGGTGGCTGGACTCAAGGAAGCCTTTAAACCGTTCACTGATACGGCAGGCTTCTGCGCTCTCGGTTCGGTAAAGAGCAATATCGGTCACTGCCTGACCGCGGCCGGCGCGGCCGGCTTTATCAAGCTCGTTCTGGCGTTGCAGCACCGCGCGCTGCCGCCAACCATCAACTTCGAGCGCCGCAACGAGCACTTCCAGCTCGACGGCAGCCCGTTTTACATCAACGACACGCTCAAACCATGGACTGCCGCCAGCGGGGCACGGCGCCGCGCGGCAATCAGTTCCTTCGGTTTCAGCGGCACCAATGCGCATATCGTGCTCGCCGAGCACCAGCCAAACGCGCAGGCAAAGGCAGACATATCGATAGTCACCCAGGATGGAAAAATGGTGGTGCCTTTGTCGGCCCGCACGGAGCAGCAACTGCGCCAGGCGGCGAGCGATCTGCTGGCCTTTATCGATGCACGCGATGGTGCGGTCGATCTGGGCGAACTGGCCTGCACCTTGCAGCTGGGCCGTGACGTGATGGGTGAGCGGCTGGGCTTTTTGGCAGGCTCGGTCGACGAGCTGCGCGCCAAGTTGAAAGCCTGGACCGCGGGCGAGGGCGACATCGATGGCGTGTATCAGGGCCAGGTCAAGCGACACAAGGAAGGCATGAAGCTGATTGTCCAGGACGACGATATGAAGGCGATGATCGTCGATAAGTGGCTGGGCCAGCGCGCGCTGGGCAAGCTGCTGGACCTGTGGGTCAAGGGTCTCGATCTGGACTGGTCCATGCTGTATGGCGACGCCAAGCCGCAGCGCATGGCATTGCCGGGCTATCCGTTTGCAAAGGAGCGCTTCTGGATCGGCGCCAGCGCGGTCAGCGTGTTGCAAGAGGGCGCTGCCAGCATGCTGCATCCGCTGTTGCACAAAAACGTCTCCGTATTGAGCCAGCAGCGCTACCGTTCGAGTTTCAGCGGCGAGGAGGCATGCTTCGAGCGGACCAACGATGGCGTCAAGGTCATGGCGCCTTCCGCCTTGCTGGAAATGGCGCGCGTGGCGGTGGAGCACTCGACCAGCGATCTTGACCAAACCGGAACGATCGACATTGGCGAAGTAAGCTGGGAGTCGCCGTTGCGCGTCACCGGCAACCTCGAACTGGTAGTCGATTTGTTCGCCAACGACGACGAGAGCATCTCGTTCGAGATCTACACGGCCGGCGCTCAGGACAGCGTGCATGTGCGTGGCGTTGCCGATTTTGTCGAACAAACATCCGTGGAGAGTGTGGATAACGCGGTCATGGTGATGACGACGCCCCGTTGGGACACGGTCAAGCCATCCGCTGAAGCACTGGCCGGCGAGCGCGTGCTGGTCATCAACGCCAGCAACGAGCAGCGTAAGCTCCTTGAGCAGCACTACGCTGCCGCCACGTTCATGCGCATCGAAGAAGGCGACACCGTCGCCGACATCAGCGCCACGCTGCAAAACGTCGATGTCGACCGATTGATCTGGATCGCATCGGCTCACGCGGTCGATACCTTTGCCGAAGAAACGATCATCGACGACCAGCGCGGCGGCATCATGCAGGTGCTGCGGATCATGCGTGCGCTGACCAGCCTCGGTTACGAAAAACGCGCCCTGGCGTGGGATATCGTCACCTTGAACAGCCTTCCGGTGCTGGCATCGGAGACCGTCAATCCAACGCACGCCGGTTTGCAAGGCTTCTCGGGCAGTATGTCGGACGCGTATCCGCGCTGGCAAATCCGCATGCTCGACCTGCAGTCGCTGACCGGCCTCGCGGTAACCACCATGCAAAAGCTGCCGTGGATGGCGAAGAATGTCTGCTACGCCATGCGGGGCGACGAATGGTTCGCGCAGAAGCTGGTGCGCGTCACGGGCCTGGCCGATGCAAAACCGCCGTACCGCTTCCAAGGCGTGTACGTCGTCATCGGCGGCAGCGGCGGGCTTGGCGAAATCTGGAGCCGTCACGTCATCGAACAGTATCAGGCGACCGTGATCTGGATCGGACGCCGCGAATTGAACGAAGAAATCCAGCAAAAACTCGATAGCTGCGCCTCACTCGGCAAAACCCCCGAATATATCCAGGCCGATGCCAGCAAACCTGGCGAACTGGCGGCCGCCTACCAACAAATCAAGCGCAGCCACCCGGGCATTCACGGCATCGTCCATTCGGCTGTCGGTGCCTTCGACCAAAGTCTGAAAACGGTGTCGGAAGACGATTTCAGGGCGGTTCTGTCGGTGAAAATCGATCTGAGCGTGCGTATTGCCCAGGTTTTCAACAAGGAAGCGCTCGATTTCGCACTGTTCTTCTCGTCGAACGCATCGTTCGTGCGCGGCGCGGGGATGAGCGGCTATTCGGCCGGGTGCACCTTCAAGGATGCGTTTGCGCTCCAACTGGGCAAGCACTGGGATTGCGCGGTCAAGGTCATCAACTGGGGCTACTGGTCGGTCGGCGCGGGGGAGGCACTGACCGACGCTGCCAAGACGTATTTCAACGAGATCGGCTACCGGCCGCTCGACCCGGCCGAAGGCATGCGGGCGCTGGACCAGTTCATTGCCAGCGGCATCGATCAGATGTCGATCGCTAAAACCGTGCCGCACACCGGCGCGGAAGAATGGATGACCAGCTACGACAATCAGGCCGCCGCTGCCATGGTGGTGCCCGACGCGGAAATCGCGCGCATGAACCGTGCGTCGCCATTCGTGCACATGAAGGAGCATGCTGGCCAGGAAATGGAAGGGCTCATTGCACGCCTGCTGGGCGCCATACTCGAGACCACGCCGACCGTGCTGCCGGCCTATGAACGCTGGCGCACGGAAAGCAAGACGATCGCGACGCGGGAGAAGACCCCGCTGGCGGCAATGTGGGCCGAATGGGACCACGCGATGACTGTCTGGCAGCAAGCCGAAGGCAAGGCAGCGCTGTGCCAGCTGGTCGATAAGTGCCTGCGCGCATTGCCGGACATCCTGACCGGAAAGCAAAAGGCCACCGATGTGATCTTTCCGAACTCGTCGCTGGAACTGGTCGAACGGGTCTACAAGTCGGACACGCTCTCGCTCGCATACAACGTCAGCCTGAGCGAGACCCTGGTCGCCGCCGTCCAGGCACGCCTCAACGTCGAGCCGGCTGCACGGATCAAGATGCTGGAAATTGGCGCCGGTACCGGGGCGACGACGGTCAGCATCCTGGACAAGCTGACGCCTTATCAGGACCGGATCGCCGAATATTGCTACACCGATCTTTCCAAAGCCTTCCTGTTCCATGCTGAGAACATTTACGCGCCGCGCGCGCCGTACCTTGTCACTCGCATCTTCAACGTCGAGCAGCCGCTTGCGCAGCAACAAGTTGAAGCCGGCAGCTACGATGTGGTGATTGCCGCCAACGTGATCCATGCCACCAAGAACATCCGCAACGCCGTACGCAACGCCAAGGCCGTGCTGCGCAAGGGCGGCATGCTGCTGCTCAATGAAATCAGCGATAAATCGGTCTGCGGCCACCTGACCTTCGGTCTGCTGGACGGCTGGTGGCTCAACGAGGACGACGAGGTCAGGATTCCCGGCTCGCCAGGCCTGTACCCCGACGCCTGGAAAATGGTGTTGGAGGAAGAGGGCTTTTATTCAGTGCAGTTCCCTTGCAGCGAAGGGCACGCTGCAGGCCAGCAGATCATCATGGCTTTCAGCGACGGCGTCGTGCGCCAGCGCCCCGTGGTCAAGGTGCCGGTTGACAGCGGCAAGACCGTGGCGCCGCACCTGGCCTTGGTGAGCGTGAACAGCGGCGATCTGCTCAGGGACAAAACGGTTCAGTTCTGCAAGCAGGTGATCGGCAAGGCGCTCAAGATCGCCAGCCACGATATCGACGCAAGCGAGCCGCTGGAAAGCTACGGCATCGATTCGATCATCATCGGGCTGGTCAACCAGGAGCTGCAGAAGCACTTCGACGAGATCGGCAGCACGGTGCTGTACGAGTTCCAGACGATCGATGCGCTGGCGGCCCACCTGATCGACACCCAGCTGGAGAAACTGGAAGGCCTGTTCGAGGTCGACCGTTCCGCTCCTGCACCAGCGCCGGCACCTGTGGCTGTGCGCACCACCGCGCCAGTCGTCGGCGATGACGTCTTGCGGGCCAAAACTGACCAGTTCCAGACAGTGCACGCGCTGGCCGGGCATCTGGTGGAAACGCAGCGGGCGGCGCTGGAACGGATGTTCGCGCTGGAACGTTTGGCGCCGCAGGCAACGTTGCCTTTGACACGGGCCGTGCGCGGCAGGTCGCGTGGCGTGGCTCAGATCAGCCACAACCCGGGCCAGCAGAAAGCCATCGCCATCATCGGCATCAGCGGCATGTATCCAGGCGCACACAATCTGGAGCAATTCTGGAACAACTTGAAAGCCGGCAAGGATTCCATCAGCGACATCCCTGAAAAACGCTGGTCGATGGACGGCTTCTTCGAGCCGGACGAACACAAGGCGGTCGAGCAAGGCAAGAGCTACTGCAAACGCGGCGGCTTCATCGACCGGTTCGCAGAATTCGACACCCTGTTCTTCGGCATTCCACCGCGCGAAGCGCTGAACATGGACCCGCAGGAACGCCTTTTCATGCAGGCATCGTGGGGCGCAATGGAGAATGCCGCCTACACCCGCAGCGTGTTCAAGCGCAAATTCAGGGGCAGGGTAGGCGTGTTCGCCGGCATCACCCGCGCTGGATACAGTCTGTACCGCAACACCGCGCAGAGTGACGACAAGTTCTGGCCGCGTACCTCGTTCAGCTCGGTCGCCAACCGCCTGTCATATTTCATGGACCTGAATGGTCCGAGCTTGCCGGTTGACACCATGTGCTCGTCGTCCCTGACCGCGATCCACGAAGCGTGCAAACACATCAACGACGGCGATTGCGACCTGGCGTTTGCCGGCGGCGTGAATCTGTACCTGCATCCAACCAGCTACGTGGACATGTCGTCCCAGCACATGCTGTCGAAAGATGGGCTGTGCAAGAGCTTTGGCGAGGCGGGCAACGGCTTCGTGCCGGGCGAGGGCGTCGGCGTGGTGCTGCTCAAGTCGCTGGACCAGGCGGTGCGCGACAAGGACATCATTCATGGCGTGATTTTGTCGACGCATGTGAACCACGGCGGCAAAACCAACGGTTTCACGGTGCCCAACCCGGTCGCGCAGGCCGAGCTGGTGCGCATCGCCATCGACAAGGCAGGCATCAGCGCGCGCGACATCAGCTACATCGAAGCGCACGGCACCGGCACGGAGCTGGGCGACCCGATCGAAATCGCCGGCTTGCAGCAGGCGTTTGCGGAGGACACGCAGGATAAGGGCTACTGCCTGGTCGGTTCGGCCAAGTCGAATATCGGCCATCTGGAGGCGGCAGCAGGCATCGCCGGGTTGACCAAGGTGCTGCTGCAGTTGAAGCACGAGCAGGTCGCGCCGTCCCTGCATTCATCCAGCCTGAATCCGCACATCCGCTTCGAGAAGACGCCGTTCCAGGTGAATCAGGCGTTGGTGGCCTGGGAGCGGCCGCTGGTCGATAGCAAGGTCAAGCCGCGTATCGCCGGCATTTCATCCTTTGGCGCCGGCGGGGCCAACGCCCACGTCATCGTGCAGGAATACCAGCCGGCTCGCAGTACGGCTGCGGTGCGCAATCCGGATGATGCGGTGATCGTTCCGCTGTCGGCCAGGAGCGCGGAACAACTGCGCCAAAAAGCGAGCGACTTGCGCGACTTCCTGCGTTCTTCCGCTGCCAGTGTCGATCTGGGCGCGGTCGCTTACACCCTGCAGGTCGGGCGTGAGCCGATGGAAATGCGGGTTGGCTTCGTGGTAACCAGCGTCGATCAGCTGGTGGCCAATCTCGCAGCGTATGTCGATGGCGACGACGATATCGACGGTTCGTGCCGCGGCCAGGTCCAGCGCAACAACGATGGTCTGAGCAGCTTCATTCACGACGAAGACATCAGCGAGGCAATCGACAAATGGATTGCACGCAAAAAGTTCTCGAAGCTGCTCGAACTGTGGGCCAAGGGCATGGATCTCGACTGGAACAGGCTCCATGGCGCAATTACGCCGGACCGCATGCAGCTGCCGACCTATCCGTTCGCACAGGATGAATACTGGCTCGACAGCCCGGTCCTGCGCCGTCCGGTGGCTGTGGTGGCGAAGGCCGAGCGCGCGCCTGCCGCCCATGGAAGTCTGCGGCTGATCGAAGACCTCATCGACCGGATCGACGAATCGTCGCTCGACGCCACCCAGGGCGCCCAACTATTGAGAAAGCTCGTGTAAGCCCTCTGCCACCAAAAAAAAGCTTATTCAATCAAACTAGCGCCGCTCCCGCGAGAAAGTGCAAAAACAATGATCGACTTTATCGAGTATGTTGTTTCGGAACTGAAGAACAGAAGGCTGTCGAAAGAAAATGCGGTCAATTTGATCAGGCAGTTCTCCGGGAATGCGGCCATTTCCGGTGGCGCGGCAACGCTGCACCCGCTGCTGCACCGGAATATCTCGGATATGTATCAGCAGTGCTACCGCTCATCGTTCACCGGCGCCGAGTTTTTCCTGAGCGATCATCAGGTGCTGGCCGATGGTGGCGCCGCGCTTCGTGTGCTACCCGGCGTCGCCTATCTGGAAATGGCACGGGCAGCGCTTGCCGATGCCATGCCGGACGCAGGCCAGGTCGTATTGAGCGATGTGGTATGGGTCAAGCCGCTGGTCGTGAGCGAGCGGACAGACGTCTGCATTGCGCTTTCGTCCGGCGCGGAAGCGATCGAGTTCGAGATCTTCAGCGAAGAAGCCGACGGTGAAGAAGTGGTGCATTGTCGCGGCATGGCCAGGTTTGCCAGCGACCGCACGAACGAGCGGCTCGATCTGGATGCGCTCACCGCGCGCATGACCGCCGGCCAGCTTGATGCCGACGCTGTCTATCCCGCCTACCGCGCCATGGGAATGCAGTTCGGGCCGGCGCATCAGGCGGTGAGCCAGGTTTATCGCGGCGACAGGGAAGTCGTGGCCCGTTTGAAACTGCCGCCATCGGTAACGGACACGCTGGCAGCCTACGAGCTTCATCCCAGCCTGGTGGACGGCGCGCTGCAGGCAGCCATCGGATTGCTGGGAGACCTGCGGGTACTGCCCAGCCATCCATCGTTGCCGTTCGCGCTGGAATCGGTACGGGTCCTGTCGGCGTGCAAGCAGGAGATGGTGGCGTGGATACGGCATGCGCAAGGCACCGGCGCGAACGATAAGTTCACCAAGCTCGATATCGACCTGTGCGACGCCGACGGTAACGTCTGCGTGCAGCTCAGGGGCTTTTCATCGCGCACCTTGAGCGTGCGGCCGGATGCGCGTCGCCAGCAGGTCGGGCTGGTGCTCGCCAAGCCGGTGTGGACGGCCAGCCCAAGCGGCGATGCGCGCGCCGGCAGCGCCGAGCGCCATGTCCTGTTTTGCGATCTCGCTGCGGGCGCAATCGCGGATGCGCATGTGCACCACGTGACAGCGCCACATGGCGACATGGCGCAACGCTACACCGATCTGGCGCTCGGCTGCTTCGACGTTATTCGCGACATCATCGCGAACAGAACCCCGGCTGGCGTCTTTATCCAGCTGGTGGTGCCCGATGCGGCGGAAGCGAACCTGCTGATCGGTCTTTCCGGGCTGTTGAAGTCCGCCGCGCTGGAGCACCCGGACGTCAATGGGCAGCTTTTGCTCGTCGATGCGCTTGCGGCACAAGAAATCCATGCAGAACCGGCGCACGACGGCATCGTCCGCTACCGGAACACGGTGCGCGAAGTGATGGGCTGGGAAGAGCTGCACGACGTCGCAGCCACGCCGGCCATCGCCTTCAAGGAAGGTGGCGTCTATCTGATTACAGGCGGACTGGGTGGACTGGGTACCGTGTTTGCGCAGGAAATCGTGCGCCAGACGGTGCGGGCGAAGGTCATCCTGACCGGCCGCGCGGATTCGTCGCAGGATGTGCAGGACAAGCTGAACGCGCTGTCCGGTGAAGGCCGCGTTGAATACCGCACCCTCGATCTGGGGCAGGCGGCCCAGGTGCGGCAGCTGGTGGCCGGCATCGTCGCCACGCACGGCCAGCTCAATGGCATCATCCACAGCGCCGGCATGATTGCCGACAGCTTGATCGTCAAGAAAACGCGCGACGAATTCGCGCAAGTGCTCGCGCCCAAGGTGACCGGCGCGGTCAATCTCGATGCTGCCAGCCAGGACGTGGACCTGGACTTCATGGCGCTATTTTCGTCCGGCGCATCGGTGATGGGCAATGTCGGACAGGCCGACTACGCGGTCGCGAACGGCTTCCTGGACCAGTTTGCGGATCACCGCAACCGGCTCGCCGCCGTCGGCCAGCGCAAGGGCAAGACGATTGCCGTCAACTGGCCGTTGTGGGCGGAAGGCGGCATGCGCATGCCGCAGCACGACCAGGACGCGATGCGCGAACTGACCGGCATGCACCCGATGCAGACCAAGACCGGCATGCGGGCGTTCCTGCGCTGCCTGGAAGGGCAGCAGCAGACGGTGGTAGTCGAAGGCGATGTGGAAAAAATCAGGAAAGTCCTGTTCGAACAGGTACCGGTGGTGGTTGAGCAGGCGGCGCCAGTCGCGGCGCCACCGGCCGGAAATCTGCACGAGCAGACGCGCGACTATCTTCGCAAGCAGTTCGCCGACCTTTTCAAGCTCCCTTACAGCAAGGTCGACCCGCGCGCGGCGCTGGAAAAGTATGGAATCGACTCGATTCTGTCGATGGACCTCACCCGGCAGCTGGAGAAGACGTTTGGATCGCTGTCCAAGACGCTGTTCTTCGAGCACCAGACCATCGACGAGCTGACCGAATACTTCGTGCGCAGCCAGGCACCAACGCTGGCGGCGCTGTTCTCGGTGGCCGAACCTGAGCGGGAAGCCGCTCCCCCGGTAATGCCGGTGACGCACGCCACGCCGCGCAAGCGGGCAGGCCGCGGCATCGCCCCCGCGACCCCGGGCGCGCGCCACGACGAACCGATTGCCATCGTCGGCCTGAGCGGACGCTATCCCGAGTCGGCCGACCTTGAAGCGTTCTGGCGCAATCTGCGCGATGGCAAGGACTGCATCGTCGAGGTGCCGAAGGAACGCTGGGACTGGCGCGATTATTACAGCGAAGACCGCACCGCCGAAGGTTGCCACTACAGCAAATGGGGTGGCTTCATCAGCGGCGTGGACGAATTCGATCCGCTGTTCTTCAATATTCCACCGGTCGACGCCGAAATGATCGATCCGCAGGAGCGCCTGTTCCTGCAGCATACCTGGATGGCGATCGAAGACGCCGGCTACACCCGTGCAACGCTCAAGACCGCGCAGAAGGAAGAACAGACCGGCCAGGTTGGCGTGTATGTGGGCGTGATGTACGGCGAATACCAGCTGTTCGGCGCGGAAGCGAGCCTGCAGGGCGCCCGCGTGGGTGTGCCGGTCAGTTACGCCAGCATCGCCAACCGGGTGTCTTACATCCTCAACCTGCACGGTCCGAGCATGACCCTGGACACGATGTGTTCATCCTCGCTGACCGCGATTCACCTCGCGTGCCAGGACCTGAAGCAAGGCCGCACCCACCTGGCCATCGCCGGCGGCGTCAACGTGTCGATCCACCCCAACAAATACCTGATCCTCAGCGCCGGGCAGTTCATTTCCAGCGATGGCCACTGCCAGAGCTTCGGCGAAGGCGGCGACGGCTACATTCCTGGCGAAGGTGTGGGCGCGGTCGTCCTCAAGCGCTTGTCGGATGCTGAGCGCGACGGCAATCATATCTATGGCGTCATCAAGGGCAGCGCGCTCAATCACGGCGGCAAGACCAATGGCTACTCCGTGCCGAATCCCAAGGCGCAGGCCAGCGTCATCGGCCTGGCGTTGAAGGAATATGGCATCGATGCGCGCCATGTCAGCTACATCGAAGCGCACGGCACCGGCACCAGGCTGGGCGACCCGATCGAAATTGCCGCATTGAGCCAGGTCTTTGGCGAGTACACCAAGGACCGCCAGTTCTGCGCCATCGGTTCAGCCAAGTCGAATATCGGCCACTGCGAATCGGCGGCCGGCATCGCGGGCCTGACCAAGGTGCTGCTGCAGATGAAGCACCGGATGATCGTGCCGTCGCTGCATTCGTCGGTTTTGAATCCGTACATCGATTTCGAGGCATCCCCGTTTGTCGTCAACCAGACCTTGCGCGCATGGGACCAGCCGGAAGTCGATGGCAAGCGGGTGCCACGGATCGCCGGCATTTCGTCATTCGGGGCCGGTGGCTCGAATGCGCACCTGATCATCGAGGAATACGCCGCCGTCAACGCGGTGGCGCCGCAACAGGGCAGGGTGGTGATCGTTCTGTCGGCCCGCACGCAAGCGCAATTGAAGCGCAAGGCGGGCGACCTGCTGGACTTCATCGAACGGCAGGACAATGCGCCCGATCTGGACGCGATGGCGTACACGCTTCAAGTCGGGCGCGAAGTCATGGATATGCGGCTGGCGGTTGTGGTGGACTCGGTTGCGCAGCTGGCCGAAAAACTGGCCGCGTTCGGCCGCGGCGAAGACGGCATCGACCAGTTCTACCTCGGCCAGGCCGACAAGGAAAAAGACAGCATGTCCGTCCTCAGTCAGGACGATGACATGATGGAGACCATCGCCAAGTGGATCGCCCGCAGAAAGCTGCCGAAACTGGCCGAGCTCTGGGTCAACAGCCTGGAAATCGACTGGCGCCAACTGCACGCCGGGCGCAAGCCGGTGCTGATCAGCCTTCCAGCGTACCCGTTTGCCAAAGACCGCTACTGGATCAGCCGCGTGGCCGCAACGCGCCGTTCCGGTGGGGCCGCGCCGCTGCATCCGCTCGTGCACGCGAATACGTCGGACTTTTTCGAGCAAAGCTACAGCGCCCAGTTCAGCGGCGACGAGTTTTTCCTGGCCGATCACCGGATCGGGGCCACGCGCCAGAAAATCCTGCCCGGCGTCGCGTACCTGGAAATGGTGCGCGCAGCGGTTGACATGGCGATGCCGGCCGGCGCGCAGGCGCGGCAACTGCAGATCAACAATGTCGCGTGGACGCAGCCGATTGTCGTTGATGGCAATCGGGAGGTGACAGTCGCGCTGGCGCCGCGTGGCGATAGCGTCATCGATTTCGAGGTACATACCGGCGGCGGTGTCACGCACTGCCAGGGACAAGTGGTGCTGTCGGATGCATCCGGCGCCGAGCGGATCGACCTGAACGCCGTCCGAGCCGGGATGAACCTCGGTGAGCTGAGCGCCGAATCGGCTTACGGCGCCTTCAAGACAATGGGCATTCACTACGGACCGTCGTTCCGCTGCATCACGGCGCTTGCGCGCGGCGACGGCCAGGTACTGGCCGAGCTGAGCTTGCAGGGTGATGCGGACGCATTCGTGCTCCATCCCGGCATGTTGGACAGCGCCTTGCAGGCTGCCATTGGCCTCGTCGCCGATATCGATAACCTGCCCAGGCAACCGGCCGTGCCGTTTGCGCTCGATGCCATCGTCGTGCATGCGCCGTTCGCGGCGCGCATGTTTGCCTGGGTGCGCCGCGCCGGAGAAAAGATCGACATCGACCTGTGCGGCCAGGATGGCACCCTGTGCGCCCGCCTGACAGGCCTGGCGTCGCGCTCGATGCAGGAGATTGAGGTCGGCACCCTGATCGCCGTGCCGCGCTGGGAAGCCGTCGGCGCCGCCCATGGCGCGGTCGATTATCGCCGTCACGTGGTGTTGCTGTGCGATCTGGATCATCTCGATTCCGGTCGCATGCCGGGTATCGAAGCGCGGCATGTGGCAGGCGACGCCACGCAAGATGCCGCGGCGCGCTACAGCGCAGTGGCCGTCGCCTGTTTCGAGCAGGTGCAAGCGATGCTCAAGACAGCGTCGCACGAGAAAATGCTGTTCCAGCTCGTGATTGGCTGTGAGGCTGGCGACAGCTTGCTGGCCGGGCTGTCCGGCCTGATCGACACGGCACGGCTGGAAAATCCCAACCTGATCGGTCAGGTGATTCTGACGGAACGCCATGTCGACGAGACGGTGCTGGTGGCGCAACTGCGCGAATCGATGCTGCGTTCGGGCGAATCCTTGCTCAGGCACGCAGGCAGCTTGCAAACTGCGCTGCGCTGGACGGAGCAAGACGCTGGCGCCGCCGATGTGGTGTTCAAAGACGGTGGCGTGTATCTGATCACGGGCGGCATGGGCGGCCTTGGCTTGCTGTTTGCGCGCGAAATCATCGAGAAGGCCAGCGATGCGGTCGTGGTCCTTACCGGCCGCGCGGCCGAACATGCCTTGCCGATGCCGGCCGGACGCGTGGTGTACCGCCAGCTCGACCTGAACCAGCCGGATCAGGTCCGTTCGGTCGTTGCCGGTATCGTCAGCGAGTTCGGCGCGCTGAACGGCATCATCCACAGCGCCGGCATGACACGCGACAGCTTCATCATCAATAAGACTGTCGAAGACTTTGCGCAAGTGCTCGCCCCGAAGGTTGCCGGCACAGTCAACCTGGATGCCGCCACCAAGCACTTGAATCTCGATTTCATGGTGCTGTTCTCGTCCCTCGCCTCGGCGATGGGCAATGCGGGCCAGGCCGACTATGCCGCCGCGAACGGTTTCATGGACCAATTCGCGGCGCAGCGCACGAAGACCGTGTCCATCAACTGGCCGCTCTGGCAAGACGGCGGCATGCAGCTCGACGCCGACACCTTGACCATGCTGGCCAAAGCGTCGGGCATGCTGCCATTGAGCAGCGCCAGTGGCATGCAGGCGTTCTACCGCAGCCTGGCGCTCGGCACGTCACAGGCGCTGGTGATCGAAGGTCATCTGAGCCGCTTGCGCCGCGCGCTGGAGCATCGTCATGCGCCGGCAGCGGTCGAGGTGCCGGCCGCAATCCCGAGCGGCGAAACCGGCGGCTTGCTGGAGAACGCGCAGCGGTATCTCGTCAATGAGTTTGCCGGGCTGCTGAAGATGCCATCGCACGAAGTCGACCCGAAGGCGCCGCTGGAGCAGTACGGCATGGATTCCGTGCTGGCGATGAAGCTGACCAATCAGCTGGAGCGCACCTTCGGCTCCTTGTCCAAGACGCTGTTCTTCGAGTACCAGACCATTGCGCGCCTGGCTGGGTATCTGGTCAAGGCGTTCCCGAACGTGCTGACCGCAAAAACCGGTGGCCAAGCCCCCACCCACGTTCCCGCCGCGATCCACATCCCGGCACCGGTACGCAGCAAGATGCGTTTTGCCGAGGCCGTCCCAAAAATCACCGAAGTCGCCATCGTTGGCGTCGGCGGGCGCTACCCGTTGGCCAGGGACTTGCGCGAGTTCTGGCAAAACCTGAAAGCGGGCCGCGACTGCATCACCGAGATTCCCGAAGAGCGCTGGGATCACGCGCCGTTCTACACGACCGAACGCAACCAGCCGGGCAAGGCCTACAGCAAATGGGGCGGTTTTATCGACGGCGTGGACCAGTTCGATGCGCTGTTCTTCAACATATCGCCCAAGGAAGCGGAATTGATCGATCCGCAGGAACGCCTGTTCATCGAAACCGTGTGGGAAACCATCGAAGACGCCGGCTACAGCAAGGATGCGATCGCCCGCAACCGGGTCGGCGTGTACGTCGGCGTGATGTGGGGGCAATACGAGCTGTACGGCGCCGCAGCGGGGGCCGCCGGTTCGCCAAGTTCCTCGTTTGCCTCGATTGCCAACCGCGTGTCGTATTTCTTCAACTTCCAGGGACCGAGCCTCGCGCTCGATACGATGTGCTCGTCGTCCTTGACCGCAATTCACCTTGCCACGGAAGAAGTGCGCAAGGGCGGCATCGATGTTGCCATCGCCGGCGGGGTCAACGTATCGATCCATCCGAGCAAGTACCTCAGCCTCAGCCAGGGCAACTTTGCGTCCACCGATGGCCGCTGCCGCAGTTTTGGCGACGGCGGCGATGGTTATGTGCCGGGCGAGGGCGTCGGTGCGGTGCTGCTCAAGCCGCTGGACAAGGCGATTGCCGATGGCGACCAGATCTACGCCGTCGTGAAGTCGAGCGTCATCAACCACGGTGGCAAGACCAACGGCTACACCGTGCCCAACCCGGTCGCGCAGTCGGAATTGATCCTGGAGGCGCTCAACAAGGTCAACATCGACCCGGCCACGATCTCGTACATCGAAACCCACGGCACGGGAACATCGCTGGGCGACCCGATCGAAGTGACCGGCCTGGTGCAGGCGTTCGACGGCACGGGCCGGCCGGTGGGCAAGCAGGCTTGCCCGATCGGATCGGTCAAGTCGAATATCGGGCACCTGGAATCGGCCGCCGGCATCGCCGCCGTAACCAAAGTGCTGCTGCAGATGAAACACGACCAGCTGGTGCCGTCGCTGCATGCCGAGCGCCTCAATCCGCATATCGATTTTCCGAACACGCCGTTCTACGTGCAGACCGCGTTGCAGGACTGGAAGCGCCCGGATAACCGTCCGCGCCGCGTCGGGGTGAGCTCGTTCGGCGCCGGTGGTTCGAACGCGCACCTGATTCTGGAAGACTTTGTGGACGCGCGCGCAGCTGTGCAGCGGCAAGAGCGTCCGCACGCGTTTGTCATGTCGGCGCGCAATCGCGATGGGCTGCTCGCTTACGCCGATACGATGATCGCCTTCTTGGGCGATGCCGACGATCTGGCCTTGGCCGACATGGCCTTCACGTCCCAGCTTGGCCGCACAGCAATGCAGGAGCGTCTGGCCATTGTGGCCAGCAGCAAAACGGAACTCAAGGAGAAGCTGCGGCAATGGCGCCAGCACGGCGTGGCGAACGATGTGTGGGAAGGCAGCACCAAGCGCGAACGTGCATCGGTTCACGAACACATCGCTGCCCAGTGGGTCAGCGGCGTGGACGTCGATTGGGCTCAGCTGTACCGTGCGGAGCGGCCGCAGCGCGTGTCGCTGCCGACGTACCCGTTTGCCCGCGAGCGCTTCTGGATTGCTGCCGGCACGGCGCCGGTTCAGCAAGTTCGCAAGCAATTGCTCCATTACCGCACCGAATGGCGGACGGCGCAGCCGGTTGTTGCAGGCGATACGGCAGGTCCGCTGCTGGTTGTGGGCGCTGACGCGGCGCTGTTTGCCCAGCTTGAGCGCGTGCATCCGGGCGCGACGCGGGACACCAGTATCCTGCCAGCCGCAATCGTTCACTTCGCGGACGCGGCGGGCAGCCTTGAGAACGGCATTTTCGCGATACACGCGCTGTGCCAGGCCATCTTGAAACAAAAGCCGGCAAACGCAATCAGGATCGTGTCGGTACGCACAGGCGACGCGTCTGCCGCGCAACATCGTGCCATCGCCGGGTATCTGAAAAGCCTGGCGATGGAAAATCCCGCATTTTCGTGGAAAACCATCAGTGTTGACGACGACGTTGCCCGCATTGTGTGCGACGAATTGAGCGATGCGCACTGGCGCGCCGGCGAAGTGCGCTACCGTGGCGAGCAGCGCGAGGTACGGGAATTGGTGCGTTCGCCTGCTATTGCAGCCGGCAAGGCCAGAACCGTCATCAAGCAGAACGGCGTGTACATCATCAGCGGCGGCATGGGCGGGTTGGGAGAGCTGTTCAGCCAGTATCTGCTCAAGCAATACGGCGCGAAACTGGTACTGACCGGGCGGTCCGCGTTTGATGCCGCGCAGCACATGAGCGATAACGTTCTCTATGTTCAGGCAGATATTGCGGACCGTGAGCAAGCGGATGCGGTCGTTCGCGAAGCCAAAAACCGCTTCGGACGCATCGACGGCGTCATCCACAGCGCGGGGATTCACCGCGACGCGTTCGTGCTGAACAAGACGCGCGCCGAAATGGAAGCCGTGTTCGCCGCCAAGGTCAGCGGCACGATCAATCTCGATCTCGCCACCAGGGATGAGGACCTGGACCTGTTCGTCACGTTCTCGTCCGTGGCCGGAGCGCTCGGCAACGTCGGGCAGTCCGACTATGCCTTCGCCAACGCCTTCATGGATGGCTACGCGGAGCAGCGCCAAGGCCCGGGAAAATCGCTGTCGATCAACTGGCCGCTGTGGCAGGACGGCGGCATGCAATTGTCGCCGGGCGACGTGGCGCTGATGGAAGAGCGCTCGGGACTGTCTCCCTTGCCCTCAAACGCCGGCATCGGCTTCTTCGAGTCCGCGTTGCAGGCGGGCGATGCGCAAGCTATCGCGCTGTATGGCGATGCCGCCAGAATCGATGCTTATCTGGCGCGCGGCAAAGCGCAGTCCGTCCGGGTTCCGGGCGCGAACATGGACGCCCAGCCGCTGCGCGAGGCAACCGAGCACTATCTGAAAACCCTGCTGAGCGAGCAGATCAAGCTGGCGGTCGACCGTATCGACGCCCAGGAACGCTTCGAATCGTTCGGCGTGGACTCGATGATGATCAGCCGCATCAACGCCGATCTGGAGCGCGACCTGGGCGAGCTGCCCAAAACGCTGTTCTACGAGTACGCAACCATTGAAGAGCTGGCTGGCTATCTGGTCCAGCAGGCGCAGCCGGAATTGCTGCAGCGATTCGACGTGGCTGCTGTCGTGCCGGTAACAATCGAAGCCGCGCCTCTGCCCACCGCACCCGTTGCCAGCGCCCCGGCGGAAGAGATGGGCGCGATTGCCATCATCGGCGTCAACGGCCAGTTCCCGCAGTCCGCCACGCTGGCCGCGTTCTGGGAGAACCTGAGCGCCGGGCGCGACCTGATCGAACCGGTGCCGCCAAGCCGCTGGGATGTGGGCGCTTTCTTCAACGCCGACCCCGCCACAGCGCAGGATGGCAAGATCTACTGCACCTCCGGCGGCTTCCTGGATGATTTCGACAAGTTCGACGCCGCCTTCTTCAGCGTGTCGCCGGACGACGCGCGCATGATCGATCCGCAGGAGCGCATGTTTATCCAGTCGGTGTGGGGCGCGGTCGAGGATGCCGGCTATACCCGCGACAGCCTCAAAAAACGCCATCCGAAGGCAAAAAGCGCCGATGTCGGGGTTTTCGTAGGGGTGACCACCAACTCCTACCACCTGCTGACGGCCGACGAATGGAGCCGCGGCAACATGGTGAACCCTGCCGCGCTGCCGTGGTCGATTGCCAACCGGGTTTCCTATTTCTTCGATTTCCAGGGACCAAGCATGCCGGTCGATACCGCGTGCTCATCCGCCCTGGTGGCGATCCACCTTGCTTGCGAAAGCCTGAAGCGCAAGGATTGCCAGGTTGCCGTGGCCGGCGGCGTCAATTTGTACCTGCATCCGGCCAAATACCAGTCGCTGTGCCGCAAGCGCATGCTGGCGGTGGACGGCAAATGCCGCAGCTTCGGCGATGGCGACGACGGCTTTATCCCGGGCGAGGGCGTGGGCGCGTTCGTGCTCAAGCCGCTGGCGCGCGCGGTCGCCGACAACGACTATATATATGGTGTGGTCGCCGCCAGCGCGTACGAGCACAGCGGCCGGTCGAACGGCTACGCGGCGCCGAACCCGAATTCGCAAGCCGTGCTGATCGAGCAAGTGATGAACAAGGCGGGTATTACCCCCGATCAGATCGGCTACGTTGAGGGCCACGGCACCGGTACCAGGCTGGGCGACAGCCTGGAAGTGCTGTCGATGACGCAAGCATTCCGCAAGCGCACCCAGAACAAGGGATTTTGCCCGCTGGGTTCGGTAAAGGCCAACGTCGGGCACGCGGAATCGGCGGCCGGAATCGCCGGCGTGGCGAAGATTTTGCTGCAGTTCAAGCATCGGCAGATTGCCGCGACCATCCACTCCGATGTCGTCAATCCGAACATCGATTTCGCCAACTCGCCGTTCTATTTGCAGCATGCGCTGGCGCCATGGACGACAAAAGATGGCCAGGCGCGCCGCGCATTGATCAATTCCTTCGGCGCGGGCGGCGTGAATGCCTGCCTGATCCTCGAGGAGTACCAGCGGCCTGCCGGCGAGCCGGCTTGCGCAGGGAAGGACGGCTATCTGGTGGTGCTGTCGGCGCGCGACCAGGCGCGCCTGAAAGAACGCGCAGCCCAGTTGCGCGACTATTTGACGATGGAACGTGACATCGATCTGGCCGCCCTGACATACACCTTGCAGGTCGGACGCGAGGCGATGGATGAGCGTCTGGCAATGGTCGTCGCGAACGCGGGGGAACTGTTGAACGGTTTGTCGGGCTACATCGCCGGCAATGCTCCTTCAACCATGAGTCTGGCGACCCTGGAGCCGCACCGCAAGAAAAAAGGCCCCAATCAGGAAGAACGCGGCCGCACCAAGGCGCTGTTCGACAACGGCGACATGGCAGCGCTGATGGCCATGTGGACAGAAGGCCGGATCGTCGAGTGGGAAGATTTTTACCGCGCCGAGCGCCCGGTCCGCCTGCCGCTGCCGAGCTATCCGTTCGCAAAGGAACGCTTCTGGGTCTCGGACACGCCGGTGGGCGCTACGACGAGTGTCGCCAAGCGCGCGGCGGCGACAGCGCCAGCTGCCCAGCTGCACCCGCTGGTTTCCAGCAACGCATCGACCTTGAGGGAAGTTGCCTTCGCGTCCAGCTTGTCCGGCGACGAATTCTACGGCCGCGACCATCAGGTCCACGGCGAGCGCTTCTTCCCGGGCGCGGGCTTCCTGGAACTTGCCTGCGTGACCGGCACCATCGCCGGTGAAGAATCGGTGATACGGATCGAAGACATCGTCTGGGTACAGCCGCTCAAGCTCGGCAAGGATGCGCAACAGGTCAAGACCTTCCTCAAGGCCATCGGCAGCAGCACCGAGTTCGTGATCGTCTCGTTTGATGACGACAACGAACGGGTGGTGCATGCGGAAGGGCGCATGTCGCACGGCCCGGCCAGCAGGCACGTCGATGGCGAAGCGCCAGCGTATCCGATCGCCCAGCTCAAGCAACGCGCCGGCAAGACGGTGCAGGGCGCGGATTGCTACGGCCAGCTTGCCAGCGCCGGTTTCCACTACGGTCCGTGCTTCCGGACGATCCAGGAATTGCACATTGGCAGCGACTTCGTGTTGTCCCGGCTGCAACTGGCCGACGAACTGCGGGCCAGCTTCGACCAGTACATCTTGCACCCGAGCATCATCGACGGCGCCTTGCAAACCGTGGTCGGCATGGCCGCGGGCGAGACGCCGGACACGCCGTACCTGCCATTTGCACTGGACGATGTGGAGATCCTGCGCCCGCTGCCGGAGACCTGCTACGCCTACGTCGAACATGCCGGCACGGCGCACGCCGCCAACCAGGACATCAAGCAATTTAACATTTTCCTGCTGAGCGAAAGCGGCGACGTGCTCGTCAAACTCAACAATTTCTACCTGCGCGCGCTACCCAAAATGCATGCCGCACAGGGCGCCGGCACAAGCAGTTTGATGCTGCCGGAATAGGTGATATGCACGATGCATAAATTAACATTTGAGTTTGACAAGGAGATTCGAGGCATGTTTTGATCGGCTCAGATAGTCACGAAAAGTAACAATATGCGCGCCCGCCGGTCTACTGCGGCGCTGTCAAATTCCCCGTGTGCCGCTTCGGCGGCGCGCGGGGCACAGGGGATGATGGTGGATAAGTTTCGGGCGATGGATGACGATCCGGCAGGCAACCACGGCGACGCGCTGGCGCCGTGCGTGTTCCTGATCAAGGTCGCGCGTCAGATGATGAAGAACAACAATTATCTGATCGTCGACCCGGCCACGCACCAGGCCGTGCTGGTCGATCCGGCCTGGCAGATCGACGCCATTCACACGATGCTGGCCAACACCCAGTCGACCCTGCGCGGCATTTTGCTCACGCATGCGCATCCCGACCATATCGACCTGGCAAAGCCGCTGGCGGACTTTTACAACTGCCCGATCTGGATGTCGCACCAAGAAATTGCCGCCGCGGGCTTCAGCGCGCGGCAACTGATCGCCATCGACGAAACGCCGTGGCGGGTGGGCGAGATGCGCATCGAACCGATCCTGACGCCGGGCCACACACCCGGTTGCGTCTGCTACCTGATCGGCGACCATTTGTTCACGGGCGATGTGCTGTTCGCCGAAGGCTGCGGCATCTGCAACGGCATCGACGCTGCCCACGCCATGTTCGACAGCCTGAAACGCCTCAAGTTCCGCCTGCGCCCGGAAACCCGGATTTACCCCGGCCACACCTATGCGCGGCCGCCAGGGCAGCGTTTCGCGGATGTTCTTAGCTACAACATGTACCTGCATTTCGCCGACAAGCACAGCTTTGCCGCCTTCCGTTTGAGGAAGGGGCAGAGCGCGCGCAAGTTACTCGACTTTGTTTAGCCCGGGATACCGACGTATCCCCATCACCGGAGGAAGCACGTGAGCATCGTTGGAATCGAAGCAATGAATTTGTTTGCCGGCACGGCATTTTTGGATGTCACCAAGCTGGCCGCGCACCGCAAGCTGGACATGAGCCGGTTTGAAAACCTGTTGATGAAGGAGAAAACCGTCGCGCTGCCGTACGAGGACCCGATCACCTTCGCCGTCAACGCGGCCAAGCCGATCGTCGATGCCTTGAGCCCGGAAGAAAAAGACCGCATCGAAATGGTCATTACCTGCACCGAATCGTCGTTCGACTTCGGCAAATCGATGAGCACCTACTGTCACGATCTGCTGGGCCTGAACCGCAACTGCCGCCTGTTCGAGCTGAAAAACGCCTGCTACTCGGGCGTGGCGGGCTTGCAGATGGCAATCAATTTCGTGCTGTCGCAAACCTCGCCCGGCGGCAAGGTGCTGGTGATCGCCACCGACGTTTCGCGCTTCATGGTGGAAGAGGGCGGCGACGCGCTGTCGGCCGACTGGTCGTTTGCCGAGCCGAGCGGCGGCTCGGGCGCGGTGGCGATGCTGGTCAGCGACCGCCCGCACGTGTTCCAGATCGACGTGGGCGCCAACGGCTACTACGGCTTCGAAGTGATGGATACCTGCCGTCCCTCGGCCGACACCGACGCCGGCGACACCGACCTGTCGCTGCTGTCGTACCTCAATTGCTGCGAGAACGCCTACCTGGAGTATCAAAAACGGGTCGACGGCGCCCATTTCGGCGACACCTTCGGCTACCTCGCGTACCACACGCCGTTCGGCGGCATGGTCAAGGGCGCGCACCGCAACATGATGCGCAAACTGGTCAAGGCCAAGCCGGCCGAGATCGAAATCGACTTCCAGAACCGGGTCACGCCAAGCCTGACGCACTGCCAGCGGGTCGGCAACATCATGGGCGCCACCGCCGCGCTGGCGCTGGCCAGCACCATCGACAACGGCGAATTCGACCAGCCCAAGCGGGTCGGCATCTTTTCCTACGGTTCCGGCTGCTGCTCCGAGTTCTTCAGCGGCGTGGTGCGCAAGGAAGGCCAGGAGCGCCTGCGCGGGCTGAAGATCAGGGAAACGCTGGACAACCGCTACGAGCTGTCGATGGAACAGTACGACCGCCTGCTCGAAAAGAGCCGCGAGCTCAAGTTTGGCACGCGCAACATGGTGCCGGACGCCAGCTTCATCGCCGAAGCGCGCACCACCCTGAACCAGCCGACCCTGCTGCTCAAGCAGATCAAAGAATTCCACCGAGAATACGAATGGGTGTCCTGACCAGCAGCTACGACACCTTGCGCGTGCGCTTCGACGATGACATCTGCTTCCTGCAGATGCATCGCCCCGACTCCGGCAACGCGATCAACACCTTGTTGATCGAAGAGCTGGGCCACGCGCTGGGCGCCTGCGTCGGCCACGCCAAGGTGGTGGTGCTCGAAGGCTTGCCGGAAGCGTTCTGTTCCGGCGCCGACTTCAAGGAAATCCAGACCAGGGTCGATGGCGACGGCCTGGGCGGGCAGGACCGGCAAGACCCCGGGCCGCTGTACGACCTGTGGCACCAGCTCGCTTGTGGTCCGTTCGTCACGGTGGCCCACGTGCGCGGGCGCGCCAACGCCGGCGGCATCGGCTTCGTGGCCGCCTGCGACATCGTCCTGAGCGAGACAAAGGCGGTGTACAGCCTGTCGGAGCTGCTGTTCGGGCTGATGCCGGCCTGCGTGCTGCCTTTCCTGATTCGCCGGGTGGGCTTTGCCAAGGCCAACTACATGACCCTGATGACGCAGCCCGTGTCGGCCGCGCAGGCGATGGAATGGGGCCTGGTCGATGCCTGCGACGACAACAGCGACAACCTGGTGCGTAAGCACCTGTTGCGGCTGCGCCGGCTCGGCAAGGACGGTATCGCGCGCTACAAGCGCTACGCCGGCAGTCTGGACGACGCGCTGGTGGCCGCGAAACCGAAGGCACTGGCCGCCAACCTGGAGGTGTTCACCGATCCGGGCAACCTGCGCACCATCGCGCGCTACGTGCGGACCGGCAAATTCCCATGGGAGGCAGACTGATGGGTGATCCGATCGTCGAGGTCAGGGATCTTGAGGCGGGGATCGTCCAGGTCACCATGCAGGACCGTGTGAACAAGAACACCTTCACCGACGGCTTGATCGCCGGGCTGACCGCAGCCTTCGCCGGCATCGGCGCGCGCCAGGACTGCAAGGTCGTCATCCTGACCGGTTACGACAGCTATTTTTCCAGCGGCGGCACCCAGGAAGGCTTGCGCGACCTGTTCGAAGGCAAGATGAAGTTCACCGACAAGGATCTGTACAGCCTGGCGCTCAATTGCCCGATTCCCGTGATCGCCGCGATGCAGGGCCATGGCATCGGCGGCGGCTTCGTGATGGGCATGTTCGCCGACTTCGTGATCCTCGCGCGCGAAAGCATCTACACCGCCAATTTCATGAAGTACGGCTTTACGCCCGGCATGGGCTCGACCTTCATCCTGCCGCAAAAGCTGGGCATCAGCCTGGCTGGCGAAATGATGCTGACCGCGTCCACCTACCGCGGCGAGGAACTGCAAAAGCGCGGCGTGCCGTTTCCGGTGGTGGCGCGCGACAAGGTCCTGGAGCAGGCGCTGGAACTGGCGCGCACCCTGGCTGAGAAGCCCAGGTTCTCGCTGGTGACCTTGAAAGACCATCTGGTTCTGCCGCTGCGACAACAGTTGGCGGCGTTCATCGAGGACGAGATCGCGATGCATGCGCTCACCTTTCATCAACCCGAAGTCAAGCAGCGCATCGAAGCGTTTTTCGGCAAGTAACTTATTCAACAGGAGAGTATTTTGAGCAAAGACCGCATTTACGAGATCATCGTCGGCCATACCCGCGAAGTGGTTCCCAGCCTGGACGGCCATCCATTCCAGCAAACCGATTCTCTCAAGTCGCTGGGTGCCAATTCGATCGACCGCGCCGACATCATCATGATGACGCTGGAATCGCTGTCGGTGGACATTCCGCTGATGCTGCTCGCAAAAGCAGACAACATCGGCGATCTTGCACGCATGATCCATGAAAAATCCTAGTCGATCCGACTTGGTCGTGAGCGGCATCGGCGTGACCTCGGCCATCGGCCAGGGCCGGGAAGCCTTTCTGGCGGCGCTGATGGCCGGGCGCCACCGTTTCGACACGTTGCGCCGGCCGGGACGGCAGCGGCCCAATGGCGCCGACAGCCAGGCCACTCCCGGCTTCCTGGGCGCCGAAATCGGCGAACTGACCATGCCCGATGCGATCCCGCGCAGCCTGCTGCGCACCGCATCGCTGTCGGGGCAGGTTGCATTGGTCACATTGCACGAAGCGTGGAATGATGCCGCGCTGGGTGAGGTGGCGCCCGAGCGTGTTGGCCTGATCGTGGGCGGCTCGAACGTGCAGCAGCGCGAACTGACCCTGGCGCACGACAACTACCGCGGGCGCGAGCAATTCCTGCGTCCGACCTACGGCATGTCGTTCATGGACAGCGACCTGTGCGGCATGTGCACGGAAGTCTTCGGCATCCGCGGCTTTGCCTACACCGTCGGCGGCGCGTCCGCCAGCGGGCAGCTGGCCGTGATCGAGGCGATGCGGGCGGTCGAGTCGGGCAGGGTGGACGTGTGCATCGCCGTCGGCGCGCTGATGGATTTGTCGTACTGGGAATGCCAGGGTTTCCGCTCGCTTGGGGCGATGGGCTCGACGCTGTATGCCAGCGAACCCGCGCTCGCTTGCCGCCCGTTCGACCGCGACCGCGACGGCTTCATCTTCGGCGAATCGTGCGGCGCGGTGGTGGTGGAGCGTGCCGATGCGGCGCGCCGTACCGAACGCGCGCCGTACGCGCGCCTGACCGGCTGGGCCATGGCGATGGATGCGCACCGCAACCCGAACCCGTCGGTCGAGGGCGAGATGAAAGCGATCAAGGGGGCGCTGGCGTGCGCCGGCCTGACGCCAGCGGACATCGATTACATCAACCCGCACGGCACCGGCTCGCCCATCGGCGACATCACCGAGCTGGAAAGCATCCGCGAATGCCGCCTGGGCCACGCCTGGCTCAATGCCACCAAATCGGTGATTGGCCACGGGCTGACCGCCGCCGGCTGCGTGGAACTGATTGCGGTGATGCTGCAAATGAAGGAAGGCCGCCTGCATCCGACCAGGAACCTGGACAACCCGATGGAGACGGCCATGAAATGGGTCGGAAAAGAAGCGGTATCGCATTCGATCGACAATGCGCTGAACCTCTCCATGGGGTTTGGCGGCGTGAATACCGCGGTTTGCCTGCAACGCTATTCCTGATAACGCTTGATTCACCTTTTGGAGCTGTATTAATGAAGACATATATGTTCCCCGGCCAGGGTTCCCAGTCCAAGGAAATGGGCGCCGGCCTGTTCGACCGCTATCCGGACCTGACCGCCACGGCCGACCGTATCCTCGGCTATTCCATCAAAGAGCTGTGCATGGAAGATCCGCGCGACGAGCTCGGCAAAACCCAGTTCACCCAGCCGGCGCTGTATGTCGTCAATGCGCTGTCGTATTACCGAAAGCTCGAAGAGACCGGCCAGGCGCCCGATTTTTTGGCGGGCCACAGCCTCGGTGAATTCAATGCCTTGCTGGCGGCGGAGTGTTTCGATTTCGAGACCGGCCTGAAACTGGTGCAGAAACGCGGCGAGCTGATGGCGCAGGTGAGCAACGGCGCCATGGCGGCGGTGCTCAACGCCAGCAAGGACGATATCGAAGGCATTCTCAAGGCGAACGGCCTGAATCAGGTTTATCTGGCCAATTACAACACGCCATCCCAGATCGTGCTGTCGGGGCTGTCGGAAGAAATCGCCGCCGTCCAGAAGTTTTTCCAGACCGGGAAAATGCGTTATTACCCGCTGGCGACCAGCGGCGCCTTTCATTCCGCCTTCATGCAGGATGCGATGGAGAAATTCAGGGACTTCCTGAAAGAATTTACGTTCGCGGCTCCCAAGATTGACGTGATCGCCAACGTGACCGCCCGGCCGTATCGCGCCGATGCGATGCTCGATACCTTGTCGGCCCAGATCGCCAGTACCGTGCGCTGGTCGGAGAGCATCCAGTATCTGCTGGCCATGGGCATGGAGCGCGGTGTGGCGCCTGTATTCGAGGAACTTGGCCATGGCGACGTGCTGACCAAACTGGTCATGACGATCAAGCTG
Source organism: Massilia scottii (assembly GCF_030846495.1). Taxonomy (NCBI): domain Bacteria; kingdom Pseudomonadati; phylum Pseudomonadota; class Betaproteobacteria; order Burkholderiales; family Oxalobacteraceae; genus Massilia; species Massilia scottii. The sequence continues at coordinate 358,059 of NZ_JAVCWM010000002.1, forward strand.
CAGACGCCGGAAGCGCTGCTTAATGAACTCATCAAGGGTGGTTTGTCGGGCGAGGCGGCGCCGGCACCGCTGTCAGCGCCCGTCAAGCTGAGCGATGCGCAGGAAAAAATCGCACTCTGGAAAAAAATGCACCCGGTCGGAACCAAGGTGAAGTCGTCGCTGCTCAATCTGGATAATCTCGAAACCCGGACCGATGCCGTGCTGCTGTTCGGACACCGGGCGGCGGTGTACCTGAAGGGATACAACGGCTATTTTGCGCTCGACGAACTGACTCCGATGTGATTTCCGCCCGAAGCAGGTCGCCCCGTTTTCCGCAACCACGCAGTTCATCGTAGAGGTGTTTATATGACAATCGCTCAATATCGTATCTTCGGCATCGGCTCGGATAACGACGATCTTCACTATATCGGTTGGACCCGCCGAAGCCTGGACGAAGAGAAAGCGCAGATTTTCTCGGACGTGGCGGAAAGCGGCAGCCATGACATAGCGGACTGGGTAAAGCAGGCAGTCGACGGCGGCAAGATCGACATCTTTGAAATCGAACTGGCGCCGTCGGTGGAAGACGCAAGGGACTCGGCGACTTTCTGGTGCGAATACTACCGCACGCTCGGCATCAACGTCGTGACCGGGCTTTGTTGATGATGCCGGCAAAGACCGTGTTCATGTTTTCGGGCCAGGGATCGCAGTACTACCAGATGGGCAAGCAGCTGTTCGATGCCGATCCGGTATTTCGCAGCTGGATGACGCGGCTGGACGACCTGGTCTGCAAGATCGCCGGGCGCCGCATTATCGATGCGGTGTATTCGGCGCCCAAATCGGCGATGTTCGATGACATCGCCTGCACGCATCCGGCCATCTTCATGGTCGAATATGCGCTCGCACAATGCCTCATTGCGCGCGGCGTCCTGCCTGACCTGACCCTCGGCTCCAGCCTGGGTTCGTTCGCCGCAGCCGCCGTGGCGGGGTACATCGATCCGGAGGATGCGCTGGCGGCCGTGCTGGAACAGGCGGCTTCGTTCGACACGTCGTGCGAGCGTGGCGGCATGATCGCCATCGTGGCCGAGCCGTCGCTGTACGAGGACGATTTTTTGAAGCGGCACAGCGCGCTGGCGGGCATCAATTTCAGCACGCATTTCGCGGTGTCGGCCGCCCACGCCGATCTCGACACCATCGAAGCCGTTCTGCGGCAACGCGGCATCACGTACCAAAGGCTGGCAGTGCGCTACGCGTTCCATTCGGAGCGGATCGACCTCGCCGAAGAACAATTCGCGTGGTTCATGAAGTCCATTCCGCTCGCGAAGGGAACGCTGCCGCTGGTGTGCTGCGCGCGCGGCGCGGCGCTGGAACAAATGACCGAGGACTACTTCTGGCAGGTGGTGCGCCAGCCGATCCGCTTTCGCGAAGCCATTGCCTCGCTGGAGGCGCAGGGCACGCATCGCTACATCGACGTCGGGCCATCCGGAACGCTGGCGACCTTCGTCAAATATGCCTTGCCCGGCCCCTCCGCCTCCAGTACGCACGCGACCCTGACGCCCTACGGCCAGGACCTGAACAACCTGGCCAGACTGGCCGGCGACGCCCACCCACGGAAAATGGAACAACATGGCTGATTGGAATAACGATCTCGGCGAGGCGCTCGCCTCGGGCGACCCGGCGCTGATGACGGCGATGCTGGAGCGGGTGCCGAAGGATGTCCTTGAAAAAGCGCTGCCCTATCTCGACAAGCTGGCCAAATCGAGCGCGCGCGATGGCAGGCTGGAAGAATCGCTGAGCTACTACGACCATCTGCTGCACGCCGTTCCCGAGCACGCGGGCTGGCACGCTGAGCGTGCGCGGCTGCTGCACAAACTGGAGCGTGGCGCGGAAGCGCTGGCGGCCTGCCAGCAGGCGCTCCGCATCGAGCCGGGCAACGAAGCGGTCGCGCAAAGGATGCGCGAGGTGGAAGCGGAGCTGCGCCATACCCTGGACCCAGGCGCCGCGCAGGAAACGCTGCACATCGAACTGCCGCCACCGCCGCAGGTGACGTTCGATCCGGCGCTGCTGGACGACCCGTCGATGCCGGCATCGAGCGATGCGTTTCGTGTAGATGGGCTCAAGCAGCACCTGTGGCGCTACAGTGCGCAACTGTCGCCCCGCAATGCGATCAATCGGCTGGACGATCACGTATGGCTGGCCGCGTGGGACCAGGCGCTGTCGGGCACGGCGGGAGAGCGGGTGCTGTTCCGTGGCAGCGAACTCGGGGTGTTCGCCCTGCGCGCGCTGCACCATGGGGCGGCGCATGCATTGTGCGCCGAAGCATCTCCGCTCGACGCGCGCATTGCCACCGGCATGGTCCAGAAGCACTTCCTCGGCCCCTGGCATGCGCGCCACGCAGGCGCAATCGCCGGCTGGACCGAGGAAGAACGGCGTATCTCGTTCGACGAGTTCACCAGCCGCATCGATATTGCCGCGGCCGGCAATGCGGCGGCAGTGGCGGCGCAGACCGACTGTTTTGTGTTTCCGAGTATCGACCACAGCCTGCTCGGCACCGGCATTGTCAAGGCCCTGCGCAAGCACGTGGCCGATGGCAGGGCCGCGCCGGCGCGCGTGCTGCCCGCCAGGGCCAGGGTGTTCGCGATGGCGGTACAGTGGAACTACGCGGGGACGGACCATGCACTGGAGCCGATGAACCAGCTGCGCTGGAGCATGTACCCGCAAGCGCTGGACCTGACGCCCGAATGCTGGACCGCGCTGACCGAGCCTGTCCTGGCCGGCGAGATCGACTTCGAGAACTTCGCCGAAGCCACGTGGAACCTGTCGCCTGCCGCTACTGCGGACGGCAAAATCGATGCGATCATCTATTGGTTCGAGCTGGAACTGGGGACCGCGCGCATCAGCAACGCGCCAGGCAGCCCGCTGCGCTGTATCAAGCCGGCCATCCAGTACACCGATCCGATCGCCGTTCAGCGTGGTGCTGCGCTGAAAGTCAGCGCGCAGGTGGGCGAAACGCGGCTGCATTTCCGGACCGAGCCGGCAGCGCTCACGCAACGCACGCGGGCGCTGCCCGGCTGGTATGTGCCGATGCTGGCCGACCGCGCGCGCAACGATGCTTTCCAGGCCGCGCTGGCGAAGCATTCCGCCAAACTGGTTCTCGATATCGGCGCCGGTTGCGGCCTGTTGTCGATGATGGCGGCAAAGGCGGGTGCCGCGCACGTGATCGGATGCGAAATCGATCCCGCCATTCTGGCGGCGGGCGAGGAAGTTGTCGCGCTAAACGGGCTATCCGGGCAGATCGACTTGGTCGGCAAGGATTGCCGCAAGCTCAACGTGCCGGACGATCTGCCGCAGCGGGCCGACCTGGCGGTGTTTGAACTGTTCGACTGCAGCCTGATCGGCGAAGGCATCCTGCATTTCCTTGCATACGCACGCGAGCACCTGCTGACGGACGACGCGCGCTTCGTGCCCGCACGCGCGCGCATTCGCGCCATGCTGATCGAGCACCGCATCGACCGCATCTGGGATATCGACGCCAACCTGCTCAATCCCTATCAGGCTTCGCCCACGTTCGTGAACGTCGATGCGGCACAGCTGAACTACCGGGCTTTGAGCGAACCATTCGATGTGTTTGCGTTCGACTTCGCCAGCGCCGGCCCGGAACCCCAGGAAACGGCGTTGAACCTGCCGGCGATTGCGGCCGGTACGGCCGGTGCGGTGCTGTTCTGGTTCGACCTCGGGATGGGCGAGGGCGACTGGCTATCGAACGATCCCCGCCAAGCCGGGCAGCCGCACTGGAAACAGGGCCTGCAATACTTGCCGGAAGCGCGCATCGATGCAGGCCAGTCCCTGCCGCTGGTGGCCCGTCACAACGGCAGCGCATTGTCGTTCCAGTGGCAGCCGGACGTGCTGCCCAGGGAATCGTTCTCGAACTTGCCGCGCTGCGACCCGCGCGGCCTGGCGGCCAGCGCCGAGCTTGAGCAGCAAACGGGCGGCCTGCTGCAGCATTGCATGCAGAATCCGGACGAATACGCCAAGGTGGCGGAGATCGCCAAGCGCTTCGCGGTCGATCCGGCGGCGTACGATCTCGATCCGACGATTGCGCAGCGTTTCGCCTCGATGTTCTTGAACGGCTAGCGCGGGTCGGCTTTCAGCAGTGTCCACGCGAAGGGCGCGTCGGACACGGTCGGGATGGCGCTGCGCACTGTCAGCAGCGGCTCCGCGCCGTCCAGGCGTTCGGCGCACAGGGCAAGCAGGTAGTCGGGCGTTGGCTGGAACTGCCAGAAACGCCAGCGCGCGGCATCGTCACCCAGATCGGGTTCGATGCTCAGGCGCACCTGGCGCTGGTCCGGGAAGTCGAAGCTGAAGCGGTCGAGCGGAATCGACAGGCCCATGCCGCGCGCCTTGATGTAGGCCTCCTTGAAGGTCCAGTACTCGAAGAAGCGGTCCTGGCGCCGTTCGGGGGGCACGCCGGCCAGCTCCGCCACTTCCGTCGGCGAGAAGAAGTGTTCGGCGATGCCGCCCGAGACCTCGCGGGCAATCAGGTTTTCCACATCGACTCCCAGCACCCTGTTGCGCGTCACGGCCATGGCGATCAGGCCGCGCGTATGCGACAGGTTGAAGCTGAGTGTGCGCGCCTGCGGGTGGTCGTTGGCGATGGCGGGACGCCCGTATTCGTTGGGGGTGAACACCCAGTCGGCCGGATCGAGCGGGGCGTAGCGCGACAGCACGGTACGCACCAGCGCGCGCGTGGCGAGGTAGCGCAGGCGGTCGTCGGCAAAATGAAAGCGCAGTTGCTGCGCGCGCTCGGACTCGTTCAGCAGCGTGAGCAAGGTGGCCAGCAAGGCCGGGTCGGCGATATCGTGGTAGAAGACCAGCCAGATATCGATTTGGCTGGCGCTGATCGGCAGGCTGACGCCACGCGGGGCATCGCCGGGAGAGCTGAAACGGTATGGAGTCATCGATCGCGCAACGGGTTATGGGGGCACAGCAGCGATCCAGTTTAGCAGACGAGGCAAGGGCAAGGCCGCGATCGGCACGTGAGCCCACCGGCTTCGATCACGTTTTCTACGCGCGGTAGACGGTCACCAGCAGCCACGCGGGCAGGCCGAGAAAAAGCGCAACGTGTCCGCCGCGTTCGAGCCGTTGCCGGACATCGACCGCCCGCGCGGGGCGCAGCCACGCCACCAGCAGGGTGCCGGCTTCAATCGCCGAGCGCAGCAGCGCCTCGCTCAGCACCACGCCGATCGACCATGCGGCCCACCACAGCGCGAAGGCGGTGAGGTATGCCCTCAGGCCAAAACTGTAGTACTCCCCGAAAGCGCTGCCGTAGGAAATATGCTGGTGCAGGTGGAAGGCAGGAATCGCCAGCGCAAGCGGGAGCAGGACAAATTTGGCGAACGGATGATCGAGCCGCGAACGCCGGATCGCCAGGCCCGCTTGCGCGTACGCCTGAATCACCGCGCGCGTGCGCACCTTGACCGGAGGCCCGCCGGCGGCTACCAGCGCAGCGGCCAGGACGCCCGGGTTGTCCAGCGCGAGCGCGTAGCGCCGGCCGCAAGCGAGCTGCAACGAAATCCCGGGGCAGGGAATGGGCAGGCGCCAACACTGCACCGTGGCGATGTCGCTCAGCGCGAGCTCCAGGCGCCGTGCGTCGCGTGTCAGCACCAGGCGGCCATTGGCGATCGATGCCTTCGCGGAAAAAAGGAACAGCACACACCACGCTGCGGCTTCAGGAACAAGGAAGAAGGCGGAAAAGATCCGCACTTGCGCCAGCGTGTTGGTGCGCAAGGCCTCGTTGAGCAGCAGTGCCGCGCACATCCAGAGCAGGCTGCCGCGCGCGAAGGCATGCAACAGGCCCGCCACGATACGGGCGGCGGGCGGCAAGACAGCGACGTTGACCGGCTCCAGCAATCCGGGGCGCGCCGGCGCCGGAGCGTGCGCGGTGCGGCGCCACGATGGGGAGGCCGACCACGCCGCCAGCACCACCAGGAAGGCGCTGGCGGCGAGCCCGACCCAGTCGCCCCAGAGCACCATCAGGGTGCGCCTCGGGACGCCCACCGGCACGTCGGCGATCACCAGGGTGCGTTCGCCCATGCGCGTGCCTGCGAGTACGCTGCCGGTGGCGTCGATGGCGGCGCTAAAGCCGTTGGTGGTGGCGCGAAATTGCGGCAGGCGCGTTTCAATACTGCGAAATGCCGCCGCGACCTGGTGCATTTCCGCACCCAGCGCAGTCGCTGTGAACCAGGAATCGTTCGACATGGTGAGGATGGCCTGCGCGCCGAGCCGGGCGCCGTCGATGGCCAGATTCGTATCGACATCGTCGAGGCAGATCAGGGGCAGCACCGGGATCTCGCGTCCGTCGGCCAGGCGCAATGGAAACACGCGTGCGCCGTTACCGGGCCGCCAGTCGCCGGTCCACGGCAGCCAGCGCCGCAACAGCGGTCCGTCCAGCCAGGCCGGAACGTACTCGGTGAGTGGAAAAAGGCGCGTCTTGCGATAGAAACCCATCAGGCCGGTGCCAGGCTGCACGAACGCGGCCGCATTGTATTCGCCAGCGCTGTCGCGATCGTAGGTGCCGAACACGAACGGCACGCCGGCTGAATTGACGATGGCCAGGATTTCACGGTCGAATTCGGCGCCGGCTTCGCTCTTTGGATTGCCGAAGGTGGTCGGGTAAGCCGTTTCCGGCCACAGCACCGCATCCGCATGCTGGCGCACGACAGCGTCGTAGCTCATCGCGAAGTGCGTATCGAGCACCTCGCGCACCACCGCGTGGGTTCCCTTTTCTTGCCTCTGGCGGTCGTAGGCGACGATGTTCGATTGTATCAATCCCATGCGTAGCGGCTTGCCCGCGGGGCCGGGGCTGGCGGACAGCACCGCCAGGCCGTAACCGGCCAGCAGCGCGGGCACCAGCGCGGCCAGCGCGAGCGGCCGGGCGACCGCGCGCAGGCCGCCGCTGCGCCGCGCCAGCGCCGCCGCAACGCCTTCGTTGGCCAGCAGTAGCAGAACGGTCAGGCCGGCGGTGCCGCCCACATCGGCGCCCTGGCGCAGCAAGCGGGATGGATAGAGCCCGTGGCCAATTGTGTCACCGAGCAGTCCGGGCACCAGCCGTTGCATCGCTGCCCACGCCGCGGCCCCCGCCAGCGCGCCCAGCACGGCGCCGTAGCGATGCCTTGTGATGTGGCGCACCAGTGCGAAGACCAGAAATTGTGGCTGGAACAGCGGCGCGGCGAGCAGCAGCAGCGCCACGCCGGTGGCCGCGCCGACCTGCGCATACAGCCCGAGCGCGATGCCGAACCAGGCGAAAGCGGCCGCCGTGTAGGCAAGCGTCATGAGGTAGGCACGCCGTAGCGTCGCCGCCAGCGTGGGGCTGGTGTCCAGCGTGCGCAGCCACGGCACCAGCAGCACGAAACCGAGCAGCCAGGCAGCGCCGCCGAGCGCGTACAGCGCCACCATGGCGCCACTGGCGAGGATGCCCCCCGCGGTGCGTATTGTCGGGTTGGAAAATAGGGTCATGGAGTTCAGCGGCCAGGCCGTGTCTGTGCGATTGCCGGGGGGATGACGATACGCCGGATCGGCAAGCCGGGCGGCGCCAGTTCGGGCGGAACGATACCGTTCTTGGGCATGGCGACGGGCTTGCCGGCGGCGTCCAGCAATTGAAAGTCGGGCGCGAACATCAGCACCGCTTCGATGCGCTGGCCGTCATCGGTGGCCTGGTGATGGCGCACATAGCCCTTCGGTAAAACAAAGTCCTCGGGCACCGCCAGCCCGACCAGCGGCGGGCTGGTTCCCGGCGGCGAAAAGGCGCCCAGGCCGGAGTGGATGCCGCGCTCGTGCAGACGTTCGATGACCTCGGCCATGCTGGGATTCTCGCCCCGCGCAACGTAGCTTTTGAGGTCGGGCGTGGGGTCGGCGTCGCCCTCGGGTGCGCGCGCTTGCTCCTTGCGCGCGATAGTGTCCGGCGCGCCGGGCACGGTGGCCGCGACCGGGGCCTGGGCCGGTGCCTTTGCCTGCGCAGGCAGCGGCGCCGGCGTGGCGGCGACGTCGGTCGCGGGGCGCGATGGCATCCACAGCAGCGTCAGCATGACGCCGGCGGCGATACAGAGCAGCACCGCGATGACAATGCGGCCCCGGGATGGGCCCCAGGCATGGCCAGCAGCGCTCTTCTCGCTGCTGGCCGCTGCCGGCGTGGAACGCGGAGGCGTATCCAAGGATCGGCGCCTGGCCGTTACGGAGTGGCCGGATTGTAGGTCGATACCGCCCAGCCGATGCGCTCGTGGCCGTACTGATTCCAGATCGGGCTCTTGCCGCCGCTAAACGTCGTGTAGCGTGGCGCGCCGCTGCCCGTGGTGCTGCCGAACAGGCCGGAACTGAAGGTGCTGCCGTTGTAGGTCGGGTGGGTGTCGTCCGACTGGATGTAATCGTAGCTGCTGCTTGACGACACGAAGTGGGTGTTGGCGTCGCGGATTGTCGAGCGCAGTGCCGTCGTGAGGCGGGTGACATAGCTCGCTTCGCTCTCGCCGCTCACATAGCGCAGCCCCTCGGCGTCGATCCGGCCGTCGCCGTTGCTATCGTAGTCGGCACCCATGTACTGGGCAAAGTTGTCCGCGCACTGGAAGCCCTTTTGCCGCGCGACGTCGCACATCATGAAGTTCATCCTCGCCAGGGCGGGCAGGAACTTGTCTTGCATTTTCACGGTGGCACCGGTAGCCGCATCCTTGCAGGTGCTTTGCACATCGTCCACCGCATAGCCCGGGTAGTGCAGGTTGGAGATCACCTTCAGCTTGACGCCGGCATAGGCGTTGGCATTGATGTAGTCCATCGCGGCCGTGACATACTTCTTGCAGCTGGCTTCCGCCGCTGTCAGTCCGCTGTAATTGCAGGTGCCGGTCTGGCTCTTGAAGCTGGCGCGCGCCTGCAAGCCATCGTTGCCGCACATCTCGAAGGTGACGACGCGAGTATTGCTGGCTTGCATGTACGAGCGCTCAGCCACGATTTTATTGTTGTACACGTCTTCGGCGATCGCACCGGACTTGGTGCGGCGCACGCTTTCGATGTCCGTGCCCCACTGCGCCGAGAGATATTCCGCGTTCACCGTTGGCGCCGCGTATTTGGCCGCGCTGGTGACGGAGCCGTTGAAACCCGCATAGATCGAGTCCCCGTAGGCGACGGAGCGGTACTTGGTGGTCGTGCCGGCCCGGTCGATGGTCCACGAGGCGTTCTGGTTGATTGTGCTGGCGGCTGCCTCTGAATACGAGACGAATAGTGCGAGTGCGGGTAGTAAAGTGCGCAAGGAACGACGAAAGCGAATGCTCATGTAGTGTCTCCTTTATTGTGGGTCCCAGCAGACAGGCTAACCATGTCAGCAAGCCTGAGCTCGGTGTTCGTACTGTATTTCAAATACGAACAACAGTGCTAATTAAGCATTCGTGTTGTACATAAAATATCAAAAATGTGTGAATTTGTTGTAAATGTGTAGTGCCGTCACCCGACGTCGCCCATGACCCGCACAGCGCTGGCCTGCGCCGCTGCGGCCTGTGTGCCGGCGTCAGCGCGGCAATAGGGTGACAAATGTGCTTTGTCGAATGTAAAATGCGCCCCAATACGTGAATGGTGCCCTCCCGCTTGTCGGCCGGAGGGTGAAACGGGAAGCCGGTGACGCGCGAGATTTTCATTTCGCGCCAGTCCGGCGCAGCCCCCGCTGCTGTAAGCCTGACGACTTTGATCGAACGCCACTGTGCATCGCATGGGAAGGCAAGACCAGGGAAGGATGAAGGCGAGCCAGAAGACCGGCCAGTCACGATGCATGCGCAACACCCGGGGTGAGGTGTTGCCTGTTATTTGTTCGCCGTTTTTTCTTTTTGCTAATGCAATCGCACGCCAATGGCGTACGCGTATCCGTTCGCCATTGGCGCATGGCGCGTGCCGTGGCGGCTGCGTGCGCCTTCGCGAACTTCATCGCCGGGGATCCGGTCATTTACTATGTCAGACGCTTCCATGATGCATTCCAGCCAAACTTGTTCTACCCCCATCCGCCCCATCGTCGCCGCCGTCGCACTGTTGTGCGGGTCCGCTGCCTGGGCCGAGCCAACCACGGTGATGCCGACTGTGACCATTCAGGCCGCGGCCGAGGAGGAGGGCCTGGGGCTGAAGCGCCGGAACGCCACGGCCAGCCGGCTCGATCTGACGACGCAGGACATGCCTGCCAGCGTCGAGTCGCTCGGCGCGGCGAGCATCGAGGCGCGCGGCGATGTGCAGCTCAAGGATGCCGTCACCCGCACCACGGGCCTGACCGACATCAGCTCGCCCGGCAACGGCATCGGCTACGCGGCGCGCGGTTTCAGCGGCAACAGCGCCATCGCCATCCTGGAAAACGGCCAGCGCCCGCAGGTGGGCTCGGGCACGGCCACCTATCCGTCCGATCCGTGGGGGTATGAGTACATCGAGGTGCTGCGCGGCCCTGGTTCGGTGATCCACGGCAGCGGTACCACCGGCGCCACCATCAATGCCGTGCGCAAGGCGCCGGCAGGCGCCGCCTCGCTCGAAGCGATGGCCGGCATCGGCGGCGGGCGCGCGTTGCGCGCCGGCGTCGGCGTCACCGGTGCGCTGGGGGAGAGCGGCGCATTCCGTGTCGACGCCTATGCCGACCGCAGCGACGGGCTGATCGAGCGGGGCAAGGCGCGCCACGGCAAGGTACTCACCAGCCTGGCCTATGCCTTGACGCCCGCCATCGACCTTGCCATGCAGCTCGACCATCTGGAACAGAAACCGCAGCGCTACTTCGGCACACCGCTGATCAATGGCGGGCTCGCGCGCGCACTGCGCAAGCAGAACTACAACGTGGGCGACGCCGACATCGGCTTTGACGACGACAAGGCGCTGGTCCGCCTGAGCTGGCGCGTCTCGCCGGCTCTCACCGTCACCGACGAGCTCGTGCATATGAAAGCGCGCCGCCACTGGCGCAATGCCGAGACCTATTATTACAACCCGCAAGCGGAGATGGTCGAGCGCAGCAATTACATCGCCATCGGCCATGATCAGGAACAAACCGGCAACCGCCTCGAAGCGCGCTGGAATGCCGGGGCCAACCGGATCGTTGCCGGATGGGAAGCTGCCACGATCAATTTCACCCACACCAACAACGCGCCGTACGGCGGTGCCTCCAGCGTGGCGCCCACGGGGTTCAATCCGGGCCGGTTCGACAGCCCGGACGCCTTGCGCCCGAATTTCACAACCCATACCCGCAGCAATGCGCTGTATGCCGAAGATTCCCATGCGCTCAGTGCGCGGCTGCTGCTGCTGGCGGGCCTGCGCCATGACCGTTACAAGGTCGGGCGCGTCAGCCTGCTGGGGGCGGCCGGCTTTACCTCGACGCTACAGTCGACCGCCGTGCGGCTGGGCCTGACCTGGAAACTCGGGGACGACACCTCCCTGTACGGCCAGCTCAGCAGCGGCAGCGATCCGGTCACCAGCCTGCTGTCGCTGAACCTGGCCAACAGCGGCTACAAGCTGACCCGCTCGCGCCAGGCGGAAACCGGCCTGAAACAGTCGCTGGCCGGCGGCAAGGCGCAGTGGACCGCGGCGCTGTACCGCATTCGCAAGGATGACATCATCACGCGCGACCCGTCCAACCCGGCCTTGTCGGTCCAGGGCGGTGCGCAATCGTCGCAGGGGGCGGAGTTGAGCGTCAGCGTGGCCCTCGCGCCGGCATGGCGCCTGGAGGCGAATGGCGTCTACACCGACGCCGCCTTCGATCGGCTGATCGACAGCGGCAACGCGTCGCGCGCCGGCAAGCGTCCCGCCGGGGCGCCGAAGTCCTCGGCCAATCTCTGGCTCGGTTACCGCGCCGGCGGCTGGCGCGCCGGCACCGGTGCGCGCTACGTCGGGCAGCGCTTCATCGACAATGGCAACACGCAGTCGCTGGCGGCCTATACAACGCTGGATGCCACCCTGGGCTGGCAGCTCAGCCGCCATGTGCTGGTACAGCTGAACTTGCGCAACCTCACCGACAAACTGTACGCCAGTACCTCGTACGGCGCCAGCCAGTACCTGCTGGGAGAGCGGCGCCATGCCGAACTGACCGTCCAGTGGCGCTACTGACCGGCCATGGCGCCTGGCTCAAACGCTGCCGGTGCGCTCGATGACGAGGATGCGCGCCTGTCCGCATGGGTGCGCGCTGTGCGCGTCGCCTTCGGCGGCGTAAAAGATATCGCCGGCGCGCAGGTGCGCCACCAGCTCGCGGCCATCTTCACGGTAGTGCATCGCCACTTCGCCATCGAGTACCGCGAACACTTCGTCGCCGTCGTTGACATGCCAGGGGTAGGGCTGGTCGGTCCAGTGCAGGCGCACGGTGGCGTCCTGCATGACGGCGATCAGCTGCGCCTCCCAGGCGCGCGCGCCGGTGTAATCCTTGCCGCGTACGATCTTCATCGCGTGCTCCTCATCCCTGGTTCCAGTCGTAATCCATCTGGCGCGCGGTGCGCTCGGCCAGTTCGCGCCCCGCGAGCCGTTCGACCAGGTGCAGCGACATGTCGATGCCGGCCGAAATGCCGCCGGAGGTGACGATGGCGCCGTTGTCGATCCAGCGCCGCTCCGCCAGGACCCGCACCTGCGGGAACGCGGCGCGCAGATCGGCCACGTCTTCCCAGTGGGTGGTCGCCTCCCGGTCGTCGAGCAGGCCGGCCTGCGCCAGCAGGAAGGCGCCGGTGCAGACCGATGCGGTCAGTTCCGACGCCCTGGCGGTGGCGGCGATCCAGGCAATCACGTCCGGATTCGACATTTCGGCCGTGACCACGCCGCCGGGCACGATCAGCACATCGATGTCGCCTGCGCCGGCAAAATCGGCTTCCGGCAGCACGCCCAGGCCGGCCCGGGCGCGCAGCATCGCCGTGGTGGCGCCGACCGTGCGCACCCGGAACGGCGGCGCGGCGTGCGGCATCGTCCTGGCGGCCACGCGCGTGGCGCAGGTGAACACTTCGTAGGGACCGGCGAAATCGAGTACTTCAACGTCGTCATACACATAGATGCCGATGGTGCGTGTCATATTGCCTCCGTTAGTAACAGGTCCATCATGTCACGACGACGATTGACATAAATGACATTGATGGTGGAATATCTGCCATATGAAGATGACCGATATCTGGCTGCTGGTGTTCCCCGGCTTCGTACTCCTGGACGCGACCGGCCCCGCCCAGGTCTTTGGCAGCGCCAACGACGAGGCGCGCGATGCGGGCCTGCCGCAGCCTTACCGGATCCGCATGATCGCGCCCGGCGGCGGTCCGCTGGCCTCGGCGTGCGGCGTGACAGTGCTGACCGCGCCGCTGCCGGCGGCGGGGCGCAAGCTGGCCGGCTCGACCTTGATCGTCTCCGGTGGACGCGGCATGGAGGAAGCGGACGGCGCGCACGACCCGGCCATGGTGCGCTGGGTGGCACGCGCGGCCGGCCGGGTGGGGCGCTGCTGCGCGGTGTGTACCGGCGCCTTCGTGCTGGCGCACGCCGGCCTGCTCGACGGCCGCCGCGCCGTGACGCACTGGCGCGACGCGGCCTCGCTGCAGGCGCAATTTCCCGCCATCGATGTGCATGATGACGCGATCTATATCAAGGATGGTCCGGTGTACACCTCGGCCGGCATCGCCGCCGGCATTGACCTGGCGCTCAGCCTGGTGGCGGAAGACCGGGGGCACGCCGCCGGCCTGGCGGTGGCGAAGCGGATGGTGGTGTTCTTCAAACGGCCGGGCGGCCAGCGCCAGTTCAGTTCCCAGCTGTTGGCGCAGGCCGATCCGCAGGACGTGCATGCCCGGCTGATTGCCTGGCTCAGGCCGCGCCTGCGGCAGCAGATCGACGTCGACCAGATGGCGGCCGCGTGTGCGCTGTCGGTGCGGACCCTGCACCGCCGGCTGCGACAGGCGGCCGACCTGTCGCCGGCGCAGCTGCTGCTGCGGCTGCGCATGGAGGCGGCCTGCGGCCTGCTCGAACGCCCCGGCATGACGGTCAAGCGCGCCGCCAGCCAGAGCGGCTTCGGCAACGAGTACAATCTGCGCCGCGCCTTCGCCGCCCAGCTGGGCGTGGTGCCGAGCGACTACCAGGCGCGCTTCGGTTGAACATTGACGCCATGGCGGCATGCGCCATGGTCAGCCTCATGTCTCTAAGAAACCTCTTGCTTATATCTTATCGCTCCGCGTTATAGGTCCCGCATCAGAAAATTGCCGATGCGGCACCGATTTGTGCAACATTAAATTCATATAAGCAATTTTCGGAACTGTTGGTATTTATGCTACTATTCGGCAATGCGAACGGTCGACTCTGGGCCTTCTTCCTTCTGCGTAGGAGTGCGGCGATACTTGTTTAATTCATTGTATGGAGAACGCATGAGTTTGCAGGATCTGGTCGGCGACCGTCAGCATGACCGCTTGTTGCGTTTATCTTTTCGAAATGAGGATGGTCCATCCTCCCAACTTCTCGTCAACCGCGTCGAGGTATCCGACGCGCTTTCGCGTCCGTTCGAGTTCACGGTGGCACTCCTTGATGACCCCAATATTGCACTGAAGGAGCTGCAGGGGCCGATGATGTGGGTCGAGCCGATTCGACGGTACGGCACCCGGCGCAGCCTCGGCGGTCCGGTGAATATCAATTAAGGGGTAGTCATGGACATGATGATGACCTCACGGCACCTGCTGGCCGACTTGACCACGTCGCTCGATGTGGCAGGGCGCGAACACTTGGTCATCGTTGTTAAAGCGAGCTGGCAGATTCCCCGCAGCGGTGCGCGGCCGCGACCGATCGCGCCACAGCCGCTGGAACAGGGCGACGTGTTCTTTGGCGATCCCGGCACCAGCCCGATGAAGTACGGCAGTGACTTGGTGCGCTACAAACCGCGTTGCGACATACTGTTCGACGCGCAGGCTCACGCGCCGGCAGGAGCGCCAGTGACCGAGCTGGTGGCCGGTTTCAAGGTGGGCACCCTGCAAAAAGGGGTTAAGGTAATCGGGCCACGCAAATGGCGCGTCCGGCTCGGCATGGCCAGCCTGACCAGGCCGGACCCGTTTGTCAGCATGCCGTTGCATTATGGTTTTGCCTTCGGCGGAACGCGCACCTATCAAAAGGGCAGTGGCGATAAGGTGCAGACATTGACCGAAACCCTGGCCGGCAATCCTGTCGGCCAGGGCTGGGTGGGTCCGAAGACCGGAGCGGAGCTGCATGACCTGCCTGCCCCCAGTCTGGAAGCGCTAAGCGACCCGGTCAGGTCTCCCACCGGCAAACACCGGCCGGCGGCGTTTTCCGCCGTGGCGCGCCAGTGGCCGGTCAGAAGACAGTACGCAGGCACCTATGACGCGCATTGGCAGCAGCACACCTTTCCGTTTCTACCGGAGGACTTCGATGAACAGTTTCACCAGTGCGCACCGGCGGACCAGCAAATACCCTACCCGAAGGGCGGTGAAGAAGTGGTCCTGCTCAACCTGATGGCTGGGCACGAAATCGTGCGCTTCAAGCTACCGGCCCTGGACAAGCTGCAGATCCGCGTGCTGAGGAAGGATTACAGCGTTGCAACGCCGGTACCGGTGGTTGATACGCTGTATTTTGAGCCGGATAGCGAACGCTTCACGGCCGTGTGGCGTGCCAGCGTACCTGTGTTGCGCCGCATTCAGGAGTTCGATACCGTGGCGATCGGGCCCATCGACCTTCAGTGGTGGAGCAACAAGATCCTCGGTGTGGATGGCAATGGCTGTATCGGTTGCGACAGCAGAAAGGAAGCTGCATGATGACGTTCTTTAATACGCGCGCGGCTGCGGATCGCCCGGAGCCGGTGCGTCTGGCGATCCGCGCTGCCGGCCTGTGCTGCGCCGTTGGCTATCACCTGCGCGCTGCCAGCTGCGCGCTGCGAGCGCACATGGACCACTTCCAGGAGAGCGAATTTCGCAGCAGCAACTTCGACCCGATCATCGTGGCCCGGCTGCCCGACGATATCTATGGCCACGAGCGGCTGCAGCGCTGGGTTAGCCATGCGGTGCGTGATTGCGCCCAGGGCATGCGGGAGCCGCTATCCTTGCTGGACCCGGCGCGCACTGCGGTCGTGGTTCTGGCGCCGGATCCCACACGTACACACACGGGCGATGGCTTTCATGCCGCGCTGGTTGCCAACGCGCTGCATCAGCTGCGCGCAGCCGAAGACGCAGAAGCGGTACCAAGCCCGGACGAGGACGCACGCATCGTCACGGTGATTGCCTCGGGCCGGGCCGGCCTCGGGGACGGCTTGCAGCAGGCCATGCGTCTGCTGGGCGATCAGGCGGTCGAGCAAGTGCTGCTGATTGGCGTGGACAGCTATCTGAATGCGGCCGACATGAACGCCATGCTGCGCGCCGAGCGCCTGCTGGTCAAAGGCAACAGCAATGGCTTCCTTCCTGGCGAGGCGGCCGCAGCGCTGCTGCTGACCCTGGCGACGCCTGAGGCGCGCGGCGTTTTCATCGAAGGAATCGGCCATGCAGATGAAGCGGGGCGGCCCGATGGCAGCGTGCCGAGCCGCGCGGTCGGACTGACCGAGGCCCTACGCGCCGCTTTTGGGCAGGCCCGGGTTAGGCCGGCGGATCTGGATTTCCGGCTCAGCGACCAGAATGGCGAACAGTTTTTCGCACGCGAATCGGCCAATGCCGTAACGCGCATCATGTTTGGCGCGCAGCAGCTGGTGCACCTGACCCTGGCCGACAAGATCGGCGAAGTGGGGGCGGCCACCGGTGTAGCCATGCTGGCCTGGCTGTCGCATGAGATGCCGCAGAGCGACCACAGCCCCGGCAACCTGGGCGTACTACACCTGGCCAATGACGGCGGCGACCGTTGCGCCGTCGTCATTCGCCACACCGGAGAGAACTAGATGGAAACACATGTCTACGCAAACGAGAATGAAGTGTGCTCCAAGGCAGCCGATGGTAAAGCCACTGCCGGACCCGATCCTTGCTGGAGTCCTCCCGCACCGACTGCCGGCCCGGTCGTCGTCCCGTATTCCAACACAGCGTGTGCCAAGGAACTGACCAACGGTTCCAGCACCGTCTTCGTGTGCGGCACGCCGGTCGCATTGCGCGATAAATCCTATCTTGCCAACAGCGTTGGCAATGAACCGGCCACGCGCAACCTGGGCATGGGGGTATCGAGCCACGATATCAAGGGCGATGCCTACTTCATTGACTGGTCACCAAATGTCAAAGTGGAAGGTATGAATGTCTGCCGCCACAACGATCCAATGACGCACAACCACGGGTAACAGGAATGCAGACGTCGGCCAATTCCCCAACCAGTATCTATCTCGATACGTTCAACAAACATCCTTCGTGCGCGGACGACGAGAAAGTAGTCAAGAACAAGTGCAAGCCTGAACCGGAACAATCTGAAGAAGACAAAAAAAAGGGCAAGCCAAAGCCAGAGAGAAAGGGGCTTGGCGGAAAACTGGCCACGGCCGCGAAAGCGCTCGACGACGCCGGCAAGCTGGCCGCCGGCTACAAGCGCGACCCGGGCAGCAAGACCGCCTTCGATGGCAACGGCTGGATGGATGACCATTGCACAGGCCAGTGGATTTCCCCGATCCACACCGCTGACCCGGAGTTCGAAAAGAAACTCACCGAGATGCTCGAAAACATCGAGGACAAAAGGTTGCGCCTGCTGTTGGACGGCTTCGACGAGCTGGTGGAAGTCGCGGTTGCAAAGGTCGGCCCTGTAGCGCAGGACATGGCCACCAATTTCCTGATCAGGGCCGGTTTGAAGGCAGGCGTCGGCGTGCTCACCGCAGAGACCGTGCTGGGACCGTACCTGATGGGCGCGTGGACCGCAACTGACTTGATTTCTACAGCTAAAGAGCTGGCGGAATTGGCTGGCGACAAGGGCAAGGCTGCTTTAGGCGCCCTGGAAAAAACCAAGAATATCGGCGACAAGGCCAAGGATATCCTCGGCAGCTACCAGAAAGAACCGCATCGCGCCCATGCGGATGCCATGAGCCTGATGGCGCAGCTCGACACGTGCCTGCGAGCCCGCAAATGCCTGCTGGTGCCCTATAAGAATGCGGATAGCGATCGCAGTACGGATAAAGAAGAAAGCGCCAAGCGCACGGCGGCCGGCGGCAAGAAAACCACGGTAACAAACAGTAAGGCCAAGTCGCAGGCAAAACACGGGCTTGGTTGCTGCCCTGGCCAGACCGGCCATCATATTCTCCCGAATGCTATGGTCGAAGGTGCAGGCTGCCCCGGCTACGACTACGACAATGCGCCGACTATGTGTCTGGAAGGTGCCAATAACGCGGCGCTTCATGGCAGCCACGGTATGGCGCACAACAACCTGAAGGTGGCCATGGCAAAATATAAGGCTGCGACTGGCAAGGACACGTTGCCCTATGCCGACGCCAAGAAGCACGCGATCGATGCGGTACAAATGGCCGGCGCAATCCAGTGCAAGCGGGAATGCCTGGAAGCCCAGCTCGATGCGCACTACAAGTGCGCCGGCAAGGAATTAAAGGCCGATTCAGGCTCCGGCGGTGGCACGAAGAAGAATCCACGACCCGTGAATGACCAAGACAACGGATAGGACGAATATGCAGATGACACTGAAAGAATATGCCGCCAACCTCAGCACATTTTATGTCTATGGATGTGTGGTGCGCGACCGGACGCGTTTTGGCTTTATTGCCGATCGCTGGTATACCGATGAAGAAGTCGAGGAAGAGGAGAAAAGCCGCAGTAGCCGGGACCGTCGCGACAAGCACTTGGTTACGTTTTTCCGTAATGGTGACCCAGGCAAGCAGTGGGGGTGGACCCTGCTGGAAGACTGGGCAACCGTGTACATCGGCGCGGCGACCAAGCCGCAGAGCCAGTTCATTGCCCTGGAAATGGAAGACTCCTCGGCCTATGTGATCGGCAGCGGTGTCAGCTACATGGATACCCCGGTCAAAGAATGCAAGGGCAGTCCCATGCGCCGCGGGGCGATTACTCGCACCAAGATGATCGAAGGCTACGCGTATGTGTGCGGTGGCAACAGGTCGGTCGGCAAGCGGCTTGGCAAGGGTGAATGGTTTTCACACTCGGAGGCCATTCCGAAGCTGGCGGATTGGAGTGACGGCGGCTTCGATGACATCGCCGGATTCAACGAAAACGATCTGTATGCAGTTGGCGGCAAGGGCGACGTCTGTCACTTCAACGGCAAGACATGGCAGCAGGTGTCGTTCCCCACCAATATCTGGACCAGGACAGTCTGCTGCGGCGGCGATGGCAATGTCTATGTCTCGTGCTACGAAGGATTGACTTTCATGGGGCGCGAAAACCGCTGGAAGAAAATCTATGACGGCGGCATCAGCCTCGGGTTTAAGGACATGGTCTGGCACGAAGGCAAAGTCTGGTGCACCAATGATAACGGGGTGTGGACCATCGAGAACGGCAAGCTAGCGCGGGCCAGCGGCCTACCCTCGGAAATCTACGTATGCTCAGGCAGCCTGTCGGTCAACGACGGCGTGATGCTACTGGCTGGCCTGGGTGGCGCTGCATTTATGGAAAATGGCCGGTGGCACAATCTGTTCCTGCGCGGCGAAATGGAAATGGCCATGCGCAAGTCGGGCGCGCCGTGAGCGGCGCGACCAGCGCTGCCGGCACGGTGCAGGCGCCGTGCCGGCTGGACCAATACCGTATTCCCGCTAAACCCACCTTGAGTTTGACGATTCAATGAAGACTGATCCAGTCCCTTTCCCGATTATTGCGCCGCTGGTGCGCCGCCATGCGGAAGATGCCGCCTTCTATTGGTCGCAGCATGACGGCTCGGCGAATTCACCGCACCTGACCCTGGCCGAGCTGGGGCGGTTCAGCGCAATGCTTGCTGCACACCTCGAAGGGCTGGCAGTGGCAGGCTCTGACGGTTGGGCCCCGGCCCTGGCCGCGCTGGAGCGCTGGAAGAAGCCCGGCGAAGCATTTGTCTGCGCCTGCCTGGCGCTGCAAGCGGGCAACGCGGCGCAGCTCGATGAATTGATGGCACATGTGCGCGCCCGTCCCGATGAATTGCTGCGCGGCGTGATCAGTGCGTTCGGCTGGGTGCCGCACGCGCAAGCGGCTGCCATCATTTATGCGTGGAGCGCGCCCACCAGCGATCCCATTCGTCAAACTGTGGCCTTGCGTGCCACCGCCTTGTTGGGCGCTGCCGCCACGCCATCCCTGGCGCAGCCACTGGCGTTGTTCCTGGACAGCCCCGACGAGCACGTGCGCGCGGCTGCCTGTCGTGTTGCCGCTGCCGCGAGTGCGGGCGACAGCCTGCACGATGCAGCCCTGCGCGCCGGCCTGGTGGGTCCATGCCTGGCCGTGCGGGCTGAAGCGGCGATTGCGCTTGGCGGCCGTCCGCCCCTTCGTACAAACCATGATGCCGAAGACGCAATGGTGGCTGCCGAAGCCCTGTGGCAATGCGTGATTGTCCAGGTCAGACTGCACAACGCGGCAACCGGCTGGTACCGCAAACAAGCCCTGCGCCGCCTGCAGCGCTGGGTGCAGTTGTTGGCCAGACTAATACCCATCGGCAATCCTAACCTGGCGGCACTGATCAATTTCATGCCGGCGCGGGTGGCCCTGCGCTTCATTGCTTACCATGGCGACAGTGCGCACTTGCCTTACGTGATCGCCCAGATGCGCGACCCGGCCACTGCGCGCTACGCTGGCTGGGTATGGCAAACCATCACCGGGGTCGGCCTGCGCGCCAGCGCGCTGGTGCTACCAGAACCGCATGCCGGTTCCGACACCCCGGAGCTTGGCGATGCCCGCCAGGATGCCGATCTGGGCCTGCCTGTGCCCGACGCCGACGCCATTGCTGGCCATTCCAGCGTTCGGCTGGCAGAAGGTCAGCAATATCTGCAGGGGCAAGTGCTCAACCCTGTGCGCGCCCTGTCCCTACTGAAGCACGCCGTACAAGCCGAGCGCGATATCGCGGCCCAATACCTGCTCGCGCTCCCTCCCGGTGAGGCAGGCGCTCCGCACGCCCGGCTTTCGATACGCGCTGCGGCACCACTGCAGATCCGCTCTGCGGACAAGCTACGAAACCAGTTTGCGGAAAGCGGTATTGGCGCATGAAGACCGCGCACGACCCATGGGACGATGCCGACATGCTGACCCAACGCCTGCGGTACGGGATGCGCTGCTGTTCATTCTCTCATGGACTTCACATACGCCACAAAACCAATAGCCGGGAACGACGGGAGGACTATGCCATATGACATCTTTGGTTTTGTAGAAACGCGCCCGCGGGTAGATGGATCCTGCTGGCTGGCGGCCTTCAGCGTCAGTGAGACCATTGGCAGCCCTGATGATTTTTCTGGAGATATTTTTGGTCTGTCTAAATTCAGTCACGCGGGTGCACCGTTTGCCAACCGGGGGCTTCCCGAGGACGTAAGTCCAGAGGTTCAAGAGTGGCTGGCATCAACCGCAAGATTTGAGATGGAGGAAGGCGCGGGCAGTGGTGACCTGGGTCACACTTACGCCACCTTGGAAGAGTTGAAGCAAGTGAACGTATCTCCCAGCTCTGCCTGGCAGGCGTTATTTGCAATGATATCTGAGCTGCAGCACGAATTTGAGTTTCCGGACGCCGAGATAAGGGTTGTTCTCTGGGCTAACTGGTGATGACAAAGTGTTATCGAACGGCATCACTAACCTGAATGTTTCATGAATCCGTCTTTCGGCATGAACGTCGGCCAACCCTTCAATTTTCCGCTGCGCTGGCATCGTTTGGGAAAAGCCCGCCCTACCCACACTCAACGGGTGCATCGAACAAGCTTGGGCGGTGAAGGGGCAAGGGCGGGCGGTCTATTCTCGGCTGACCGGACGAACGCAAGTGAGGACGAGTTGGCGGCTTGCGCAGGTGTGGAAATGAACAATCGTTCGGCGAGCGTATGCGTGATGTAGCTGGCGTGCCGAGTATCGAGCAAGGCGTTCGTCAATCGCTCGGTCAAGCCAATCTGGCGATCCACGCCACGCTCATGAAAAATTCAGGCTAGCTTCTTCCGTATGCCACCGCACCCGCGTCACGCGACTTTTGCCCGAGATAAGGCAGCAAGCTGAGAAGTGCAAGCAGTGCCAGCGCGACACCGACCCACAGCGGCGAGCGCAAGCCCCAGCCCGCGGCAATCCCCAGGCCGCCTATCCACGACCCGACGCCCAGACCGATGTTGATGACCGATGTGTGAACCGTGTTCACCAGCGGCCCGGAATGCACGGTCTTCATCACGCGCGCGATGATGGCGGGATTCATGGACATGCCAACCAGGCCAGTGACGACCAGCATCGCAACGCTGATCGTTTTATGGTCGGCGAAGAGGGCGAACAACGCCAGGCTGATGCCCAACACGATCATGCCCCCGACCATGATGGGGAAGGTGTGCTGGTCCGCAAAACGGCCCACCACGCCATTGCCCACCACGTTCGCGATGCCGTAGACACCCAGCAGCCACGGAATCGAGGACGATGGAAAGCCGGTAATCCCGGTCAGGATCGGCGTGTAGTAGCTGAAGGCCGCAAAGGTCGCGCCGATGATCAGTCCGCTGCTGGCATATGCCGCCCAGAGCTGGGGATTCTTGAACTCCCCCAGTTCGTCGCCGAGGCTGACCGCGTCGGACGGCTTGGAGCGCGGCACCAGGAAGGCGATCAGCACCATGCACGAGCCCGCCAGCACCACCACCAGCCAGAAGCTGGCGCGCCAGCCCATGTGCTGGTCGATGAGGGTGGCCATCGGCACGCCCAGGACCGAGGCCAGCATCAGCCCCCCGATCACGACCGCCGCGGCGCGGCCGCGCGCTTCAGGGCGGACCTGATCGGCACAGATCGTCAGCGACATCCCAAAGCAGGCCGAGCCGGCTACGCCGGTGGCAACCCGTGCGATGGCCATGATGTCGTAGCTGGCGGCCGAGGCCGCGACGGATTGGGCAATCGCATACAAACCCAGCATCCACAGCAATGCTTGTTTATTCGGGATGCGCAGCTTGAGCAGAACGACGGTGGTCAGGGGGCCACCGATGACCATGCCCATGGCGTACAACGAGATCAGATAGCCGATCTGCGGCAACGACACGCCCATCGCCTGGGCCAGTGACGGCATCATGCCCGCCACCATGAATTCCGACGTGGTGATCGAGAAAATCGTCAACCCGAGAATGTAGACAACCAACGGCATACAGGATTCCTTCGTGAGTAATTGCTGAAACTGGAATGATCGGTAGGGATGGCCGGTGGCCATCCCTGGAAAGCCGGCGGCGCAGATCGTGCGCCGGGCTGATTGGCCGTTTGACGGGACGGAATGTGGTTTTATTCCGACACGAAAACGCTGGCCGCGATGTCGCCGGCAAGGAAGTTCGGAAAGTCGCGTACCGACTGATGCTGCGGGTCGTTGCCGGTGACCATGCGCAGCAAGTGATTGCCGCCGGCCTGCAGATAAAACACCGATGCGGCTTTGCCCGGCCGCTCCACCACCCAGGCGTCGGCCGCCTGGCCCAGCACCGTGTGGCGGCCGTCGTGACGCGCTTCGCCGTCGATCAGGATCGCCTGCGGCAGGAACAGGTCGTGGAAGGGCGTGAGCTCATCGGCCAGCGCCCTCTCGTACAGCTTCACGCCGGCCGGCTCCGCTTCCCTGGCATATGCGACTTTCTGTTTGCGGCTTTGTCCACGCCTGGCGTCGCCGATTTCCGACATCCAGAGCCGGTGTCCCGTCTCCTTTTCCGACCAGGGATTGAACAAGCCGTCGATGCGGCAAATATTGCGGGCGTAGTCGAACCAGCAATAGCCGGAAGTGACCTGGTCGTCTTCCCGCATCGGCGACCAGTATGAGATGTAGGCGCTGCTCCATTGCATCGGCAGCAGCGGCGGGGTGGCGTGCGGTGGCATGGCGTCTCCTTAGCGGCCGAGGGCGTAGCCGAGGCTGGCCATCAGCGCATCCTGCAGCGGCGGCAAGTGGTTGCGGCGGGCATCGAAGCTGGCGGTCAGCTCCGCGTTGCTCAGCCCGACACGCTCGCCCACGGTTTCGAACCACAGGCGGCTGGCGTCGGCATGCTCCTTGAACAGTTGCACCAGTGGCAGCGCGCGGGCGTTGAAACTGGCCAGGGCCGCGGCCGTGCCGGCTTCCGCGCTGAGCGTTTTCACCAGCAGCTGGGCCACCACCACCGCCATGGTGGTGCCATGGCCGATCGAGAAGTGGCCCGATTGCAGCGCATCGCCGATCAGCACGAACTTGCCGTCGCTGGCCACCTCGCGGCTGAGGGTCATGAAGTTGCGCCAGCCCTGGCCCGGCTGGCTGACCAGGCCGTGTTCGCCCAGTTCCGGCGCGAACGTCTTGGCGATATAGGCGGCGGCGTCGCGCTCGGAACGGAATTCCAGCTCGGCTTTGGCATACGTCTCTTCGCTGCACTCGACGATGAAGGTGCTCATCGTGTCCGAGTATTTGTAGGCATGGCCGGCGAACACGCCGTTGCTGTTTTCGCGGAACACCAGGTTCATCTGGTTGAACAGCTGGGTGGTGCCGTACCAGATGTATTTGTTCTTGCCGAATTCGACCCGCGCCGCCAGTGCGGGCGGCAATTCCAGCGATTTGTGATTGATGCCATTCGACACCACCACCAGGTCGTATTCGGCTTCCAGTTGCGCCACGCTCGCCAGCGGCGTCTCGTAACTGACCGGGATGCCGGCCGCCACGCATTTGGCGCGCAGCGCCTGCACCAGCACTTGCCGTCCGACGCCGCACAGCGTGACGCCGGTGCTCATCAGGTTCGGCTGGTCGTGATGCACCAGTTTGAATTCTTCCAGGAATTGCGGATTGAGCAGTTCCGGCTGCTCCAGGTAGGACAGCGGATTGGCGGGATGGCGCGGCGGACGCCCTGGAAGCACCACACCCCAGCCCAGCACCTCTTCCTGGGTATTTTTTTCCACAACGCTGATATCCCAACCAGGTTGGGCTTGCTTCATTTGACTTGCAAAGATCAGTCCAGCTGGGCCGGCGCCGATAACGAGAATGTTCATTAATTTACCCTTCCAAGTTTGTACCAAACGTTTTGCTTCTTCTGGATTTGTTGCAGCACATCGTAGGGAACCGATGTGAAGTACAGTTTCTCCGCCATGTCGGGTGGATAGACACGGGGGAATTTCTTGTGCATGTAGCGGGTGTAGCGGGTTTGCAGGAAAAAAATAAAATTTGGGTTGCTCAGGATTTCGTAGTTGGCGATCGCCATATCCTGCATGGCGTCGGCCTGCACCTTGCGCTGCCGCGTAAATTCGGACAAGACCTGGCCCAGGTCATCGCCATGCTTTTCCAGCAAGGTGACGAAGACGTAGACGTCTTCGAGCGCCATGTTCATGCCCTGCCCGAGGAAAGGGGCGGTCGCATGCGCCGCATCGCCGATCAGCAAGACATTGCCCTTGTAATGAAAGGTGCTGGAGCGGACATTGATGAGGTCGTTGCTGGGCAGGGCGATGAACTGATTCACCAGCTCTTCGCGGCTGGCCGGCGGCAGGATGCCGAAGTAGCGGCTGAAGAATTCCCCCATGACGGCGCGGTCGCGCGTGGCCAGGCTGGGCGTGCCGGTGTAGGGCAGGCAGAGGGCGAAGCTGATGCTGCCGTCCGGAATGGTGGCTGCGCGGCCGGCAAACTGGCCCTTGGAATCCATGCCGAAGAAATACAGCAGATCCTTGCGGAAGCCCAGCTCCGCGGCGTTCGGCAGTACCAGGGTCTTGTAGCCGTGGCGGAAGAAGGATTGCTCGAACTGGAAGCGCCGCATGCCCGCTTGCATGGCGCGCCGCACGGCGGAGTGGGCGCCGTCGGCGCCGATGATCAGGTCGCCTTGCAGATGCTGCAGGGCGCCGTCCGGGCCCTGGATCAGCACGGTTTTCTTTTCCAGGTCCAGATCCAGGCATTTATGCTCGAAGTAATAGTTCACTTTGTGCATGACGGCGTATTTATTCAGCAGGCGCTGAAACGCCGTGCGGTCCAGCGACAATGGAAACAAGCCTTCGAGCGGGGTCAGTTCGCGCACCTTGTGGCTGCCGCCGACCGAAAACGCCATGCCGACGACCGGTTCGCCGCACTGATCGAGCTCCTCCTTGCTGATGCCGGCCGCCAGCACTGCCTTGATGCCGCGCACGGTCATGCTCACGCCAATGGCGCGCGAGTTGACCGGATCGGCGTTGGCTGACTCGGCCCGCAGCGGATCGCCGCGCTTGTCGATAACGTGGACCTCGTGTCCGCGTTGTGCCAGATAAGTGGCGGTCAGGCTGCCCGCCAGGCCGCCGCCCACGATGATGATTTTGTGCATTCAGGCCTCTCTTGACATCTTTCCCCGAGATAAATCGGTCAGTTGCTGATTAAAGAACTCCAACATGTCTATCTGCGCCGTGCCGACCACCCCGGCCTCCAGGCTGCGCGCGTACTGCTCCAGCGCCAGGCATTTCTGCGCCAGCAACCCGCATCCCAGGCTGTAGTCGCTGCTGATGGCGGTGTCGACCGGCCCGGGTACGGGCGGTCCGGCGTTGCGGCCGGGCACACCGGACGGCATGTTCATCAGCGCGGCCGACAAGGGCCGCAGCAAACCGGTCATGATGTCGATGGACGCATTCATCAGGCGCGAACGGCGCAGGCTGCCGAGCGGCTTTTGCGTGAAGTGGTGCGCCATCAGCGCGAAGGTCAGTTCATAGCAGCCCTGGTAGAGCTGCATCAGCGAACGGGCCTTGGGATCGGTCACCACGGTGCAGTCGGCGCGTGCTTCGAGTACCGGGTTTTTCAGCGCCGGCACGGCCGGCTCGAACGGTTTTTCGCGTGCCGAAAAGCGCCCGGCCAGGGCGCGCAGCCGCTGGAAATGCGACACGGCGAAATGGGGCGATTCGACCGCCACCCCTTCGCCCTGTTCAGTGACGAAGTCGATCGCGAACAGCGCGCTGTCGCGGTCGCCAACTTCCAGCTGATAAGCGGGATAGGCGCGGTTGGTGAGCTCTTTGAGGAACAGGTGGTGTTCGCCGCCGCGTTTGCCGCCGTCGGCGCCGAACAGATCGGGCAGATCGGCCACGGCCTGGCGGATCGCCGCATAGAAGGTGGCGATCGATTTCCCGGGCGTGGGAAGATAGTCGGGCCACTCGAAACGCACGAACCTGGCCAGCACATGCTCGGAAAAAGGGTCGAATGCAAATTCCGTGTCCAGGCCGAAGCGCTGGCGCGCCTGCTCTCCGAGCGCCGGGGCGCCGGCGTAAAACGGCTCGCCCAGCGCCATCAGCACATTGTTGACCATCAGGTAGTGAATCATTTCTTCGTGGGCGATCTCGAGCAGGGCGCCACGCGCTCCGCTGTTGCGGCGCCGGTCTTCGGTGCCGCAGGCCAGTTCCAGCTCGTCCGGCACCCAGAGGCCGGCTTCGACCAGTTTGGCTCCCTGTGCATAGTTGGGAATGGCATACGCGGCGTACAGGTACTGCAGCATGAGCGACAGTTCCAGGTCGATCGCCTTTTTCAGCTCGGCGATCAATTCGTCCTTGCAGCCGATGACGTGCGCTGCGACCGCTTGGGGAAGCGTGGACCTGGCGGCCGCTTCGACCTGGGTCAGGTATTTCAGGAACAGGCGCGATTTCGGCAGCGACAGTTCGCGCGTGCTCGGCATGTAATAGCTTTTGTCGCGGTTCTGCGGATCGCACATCTGCCACATCAGGCGCGAATAGGTTTCACACTTGCAGTGGTCCGCCAGGCTGAACACCTTGTCCGACATGAAGGGATAGACCAGCTCGTAGTAGCTCATCACGTGCTGGTAGAGGAAGGCGTAATCGACCTGTTCGGCCGGTATGTCGTCCAGGTGCCAGTCGTCGGGCAGCACCCGGGCGCCGATGAACTGCTGCCCCTTGGCCTCGCCCAGCATGATGCGGGTCGCGCCCGAACGGCGGCCCGTGAGGGTCAGGTCCGCGTAGCCAACCCCCAGCGGCGATGGCGCCACGCGCACGCCGACGATCTCGCCATCCTGCGCCTGCGCCGTCAGCGCCGGATGCGCCGCCAGTTCGCCGCGCAAGCGGCTTTGTACCGTGATCGTCTGCGGAAAGTCCTGCTGCCGCTGGCGGTTGGGCGCTTCAAGATACAGGTGGTTGCTGTCGGACTGCAGCACCCAGTCGGCTTCGTCCCACTGCGCCTGCGCGCTGGCCAGGCTGAGCGAGCCGGAGGCCGTGGCCGGGTGCAGCAGCGGCACATCGAAGACCCCATGATGGCGCCAGTAATCGAGGTACAGCTGTTCCGGGATGCGGGCGATCAGCTTGCCGGTGGCACCGTGCAGCAGCAGGTCGCCCAGCGCCCGCTTGCCGCCCAGGGCATGCGTAGGGTGCTGTTCGGACACGGCGCCGGCCTCGCGCGTGGTGAACGGGACGGCCGTGGGCATATTCACCGAGACCCGGTCAGCATGCACCTTCACCAGTACCGGCCCCAGGCTGCCCTGGCGCGGCAGCAGCAAACGGCCGGCTGGATAGGTGGCCAGCTCGTCGCGGCGCCACAGGCCGATGCTGCCGGCGAGGTCGTAGAACACCGGCGAGTCGGGTTTATGCGGCGTCGACATATTGAATAATGCATACTGGACCGTCAGCCCCAGCACATCCTCGTCGGCCAGTGCCTCTTGCAAGGCGCGCATGCTGGCCGGCAGCGGTATGTCCGGATTGAAGAGGAAATGCGGATCCTGCTTCGCCACGGAAAACTGGAACAGCCTGGAGCGGCCGACATCATCGTCGAGAAAATGCCCGTGGCGCTCGCTGATATGGCCATTGCCGACCCAGCGTACCGAGTGCGCCTGCCCGATGTCGGCACTGAACAGGCTCGGTGTGTTGGGCGTGGCTTGCTTGCCGCTCAGCGTGAACTGGCCCGCGTAAATGAGGGTGGTGTCCGGCTCGGCGGGGTTGTTGTCGACCCATCTGGCGCGGTTGACCGTGGTGCGCAGATAGTCGTTGTAATGTCCCCACAGGGCCAGCTTGGCACCCACCAGCGCATCCTCGGTATCGACCTCGCCATCGCGCAGCTGGACGCCGGTGATCCTGGCGTTTTCCCACGAAAAGTGATTGTTGCCGCAAAAATTGTAGCCGGCCGCCTCGCTGAAGATGCCCTCCGGATCCGGCTTGCCCGCCGCATTGAACCTGGGGGCAAGCTGTTTCAGGTGCTCATGGAATTCGGACGGCGGGCGGCGCAGATCGAATGGTTCACCCGCGATCGATACCGCATTCGTGGCGATATCGATGTGACCGTGCGTATTGCGGTTGGCAGTCGGCACATTGGCGCGGGCAAATCCCCGAAAATGAAAGCGGGGAAAGTCAAGAATGCTCATGCGCGCTCAGTCAGGGAGGTGGAGAGGGTAAAGTCGTCCGCGGATTGTTCCGCCGGATGGCTGAGCCGTTCCAGCAACAGGCGGGTGGCGTGCCCGGCGCTGATCAGGCTTCCTTCCATCCAGCCGCAATGCGCGGTGTAGGCGTCCGAACAGGAAATGATGCCGTTCCGGTGGAGCAGGGTGGCCGGATGCTCGGCTTCCGGCTCCAGGCTGAACTCGACGCCATGCGGCCAGTGCTTGTAAAAATGCGCCTTGATCTGCGGCAGCGGCTGGCCGTTCAGCGGCAGTACTTCTTTCAGATGGTGGCGGACGCGGTCCAGGTAAACGTCTTCCCCTTGCTCCAGGTACTCCCGCCAATAGGTGGCACTGGCGCTGTCGGTGTAGAACACCAGATATTTGTCGCCCTTGAAGTAGATTTTCCGAAGAGGATTATCGGCCATCAGCACTTTGTCGGTCAGCCCGAGCGCGTCCCACCAGGCCGTTTCGAAGGTCAGGAAGCCCTTGAACAAAGGCAGGGAATCGTACTGGAAGGGACTGAAGGCGGCCGGAAAATCCACGTTCAGGCGCTTCATGGCGGTCGGCGGGAGGGTCGTGATCACATGGCGCGCCCGGTGCAGCTGGGTATCGCCCATATGACGGAAGGCGAGGACATGGTCGGCGCCGCTCTTTTCAACCGACAGCAAGCGATGTCCCAGCCGGAATTCCACGCCGGCGTCCTGTGCCTGGCGCTGCAACTGGCTCAGCAGCTCGCTGTAGCCGTCGGTGGCATAGCGCCACTCGTTGGCGGCGTTTTCGGTAAAGCTTTGCGTTTCCGGGTGCTTTTTGATGATGTCGTAGGCCATGGCTGCCGAGACGACCGGCAACAGCAAGGCGTCATAGCCGGTCGCCTTGATCATGCGGGTCGCTTCGGCGGCCCCCAGGTATTGGCTGACGAATTCAAGGAAGGAATCATTCGGATGTTCTTTCAGCATCGCACTCAGGCTCAGCAGGGTTGCCTTCAGTTTCTCCTGCGCCTGATCGAGCGACACCACCTGGGTGAACGGGTAGGTCGCATGGGCCAGTCCGCATTCCCGCATGAGTTGCTCGAAATGCGGATGGAGCTGCGGCGAGTAGCGGGCGGCGCCGAGTTCGGCGATTTCCTCCTCGTCTATCTTGCGCGACTGGATGCGCCCGCCCACCATCGTATCCATGTCGAACACCCTGATCCGTAAATTCTTGCCGGCGGCGGCGTGGATCAATTGGGTCGCACAACTGAGGCCCCCTATGCCGGCGCCAACTATGCAAATGTCAGAATAATTTGTCATCCAGAATCCTTTTAGTTAATCAAGAACCGGTAACCAAGGTGCGTCCGCCGTGTTGCGGCATGTCGAGAGGCGCAGCGTGCAACCCGCATGCCGAGCGTGACCGGCTGTGGGATGAAGTGCGTCCGTCGACAACCGGCGTGGTTGACGAATGGTCGATTTTGCTTAGCGTGTTTTCTGTTGCCGGGCCAACGGCCCGCCGCTTCTATGGCAAGCGGGTGATGCTGAAGAACGAGTTTCGATTGCGAATTCACCTGCGTGTTTCTCATTGCCGTCATGCCGGATCCACACGACAACATGCTGTTGCCCATCCGGAATTCTTGCCTATTTGCAAAGGCAGCTCGACTTTACATATACCTCTTTGTGGATGTAGCTATCAAGTTGTATAGGTAGGCGGCGCCAGTCGTTCGCTGGTACTACGTGGACCGACAAGCGCTGTGCCGATTTGGAGCGGTGGCGACTGGATACCGGCACAGCGCCGTCGAAACCCGACGAGGGTAAGCAGGAATTCACCTGCTGGAAAAGCCTGGAGCGCCGGCGCAGCTGTTGCTGCGCATGGAGGCCGCGCGCGGCTTGCTCGCACGCCCAGGCATGCCAGTCAAGCGCGCCGCCAGCCAGAGCGGCTTCGGCAAGGAGTACAATCTGCGCCGCGCCTGTGCCGCGCAACTGGGCGTGGTGCCGAGCGACTAACAGGCGCCTGGTAAACAAAATGCTGCCGGATGACACCTGCAATCGCACAAATCTAGTGAAAAGGGACTGTTTTGGACTGGGACCATGTAAATCCGTTTGTGCAGACGATCACGCCCCAGCCAGGGGATATCGACGGGCTCAATCACACCAACAATGCCGTGTATGTTCAATGGTGCGAACAGGTCGGCTGGGCGCATTCGCACAAGCTTGGTTTGACCCTGGACGATTACCGCCGCCTGGACCGGGCGATGGCGATCCGGCGCGGCGAGTATGACTACCTGCTTCCCACCGTTCTCGGTGAGCCCCTGACGCTGGCCACCTGGCTGACCGGTGGCGATGGCAAGATCGCGATGGAGCGCCGTTTTCAACTGATCAGGGACAGCGATGGTGTGACTGTCCTGCGTGGGCGATGGGATCTGGTGTGCATTGAAATAAGCAGCGGCCGGGTGCGGCGCATGCCGTCCGAGTTTCTTGAGGCGTATGCAGTCGTCGCGCGGTAAGCGGCTTGAACAGCCGGTACGAGGGAGGGATGCAGAGTACCGAGCCTGGGTGCCTGTCCATGTGGCGCGGCGGGTGGTACAGAGAACCACTCGGTGGTGTAGGGCAAATCGATCGCTTGCTTGAGGCCGAACTTGGTGTCATAGCTCAGGCCGGCTGCTTGATAGGCGGCTGGATTGCGTGCCTGCAGGATTGAAAATTCGCCACGGTGGAGGGGCGTGCTGCGCTTGTTCGTGCCATAAGCGACCTTCACGTGGAGTTGCGGCGCGTCATCGTCGAACACGGCGAGAATGAGTGCTGGTCGTGGCTTGGGTCGTGGGTTGATGTTGTCCGGAAAATGACACCAGACAATCTCTCCGGCGGTGGGCCCGGCCCACCATCGGCTTCGTACTGAGGGAGTAATTTGACTGCGAGCTCATGCAGCGCTATGTGGATCGCCTGAGTCTCAGCGACGCCCAGCTGTTCGGCAATCCGCCGGGCTGTTTCGCGCGTTATACCTGTCGCGCTGTCGGTAGTGCGGTAGCGAAACGATATCTGATTGGAAATGGCACGTGTAGACATGGAAGTCTCTCCTTCTCAAGATACTCTTGAAGATATCGAAAGGTTCACGAATTCTCCAATGTCGTCCCTTGCGGCGGCGCCGCGCCTTGTCTGCCAAGGGACGGTACCGCCGCAGGTTCGACGCCCGGATTCTGGACCGGATGTGTCAGAACGGATCGTAGGGATTCAATCGGACCCGGTTGATGATACTGCGCCAGGAGAACAGCGACGAACTGTCCGGATTCGCCGACGCTGTTGTCGCGCAGCGATTGTCATCAGGCGCGGCCGTCCCGTCCTGCCTGAAGGCGACCGGGAAGGGATTGTTTTTGCATTCGGCAAAAGGATACTTGCCTGCAACGAGCGGGTGACGGGCCAGCTCGCCATTCATCGGTCCGTCGAACAGCCGTAAAAAGACCGACTTGCGCAGTTCCGGATCGACAAACAGGCCGAACCCGGGACGCGCCTGGGCGGGCCCGTAGCCGAACCGGCGCTTGCCGTCGGCCGGTTGCGCCTTGCCGTCGGCGCGCGCGTACGGCAGGCCGAACGGTTGCCATTGCTGGTTGCCGTCGATCGAGCGAACCATGTCGAACAGGACCGAGTCGCGCCCTGGCGAGACCGGCGTCAGCACCCGGTCAGGGTCGCCTCCCAGCACCCACACCAGTCCCTTGACCGCGCGCGTGTCGAGCAAGGCCAGTTTCGACAAGGTGAGCGCGTTGCCCAGCGCATTGAACTGGTCGGGATCGAGCCGGTTATCGCGCAAGTGCATGTCGATGTCGATATTGTCGGACAGCTTGGTAAAGACCAGCAGCTGTTTTCCGGCGGCGTCGCTGGTACTGGCAAATGCGGCGTTCATCTTGTCCTTGCTGGCCAGGGCGGGCGTGGCCAGCAGTTCGATGAATTCGCCGGACGTCGCATCGGGCGCGACCAGTTTCGCGAACTGAACGGTTGCATTGGAGGCTTCCTGCCTGATGCGCTCGCTGATGTCCGATTTCAGCTTGAGGTAGCGGGTGAAGAGCTCATTGAAGGGCGGCGGCAGGATCTTGACGACCAGCTTGTTGGCTTCGCTCTCGATTTTTGTCAGGAAGGCTTCCGTGGCGCATGTGGCCTGCCCAAGCTGAACCGGAACCGAGGTGTAGGCAGTGCCGTAGCACTTCCACCACTCAAGGTAACTGGACACGAAATGGGATTTTCCGTCGAGCATACCCATGCTGATGCGGTGCGACGCGAGAATATATTCCTTGCCTGCGATGTCCATCCCCTTGACCCAGTTCTTTGCATAAAAAGACAGGATGTCGGAACGGTCGATCAGGTCGGCCAGGCTTTGCTTGATGGCTTGCGCGTTGACGACCGACTCGCGCAGTTTGGCGATCTCGGCGGCCAGCGCATCGGCCTTGTCGCGCGATTCCCGCGTTGCCGCAAGTTCGAGCTTGAGGCGCGCGGTTTCCACATCGTGGATGGTTTGCGCCGCCAGCCTGGCCGCGTCCAGCGCGGCGGTCTGGGCCGCCGCCGTCGCCTGCTCCTTGAGCTTGCTGGCCTCGGTCGCCGCGTGCGCCGCCGCGTCCAGGCCTGCCTGCGCAACGCGGGCTTGCGCATTGGTCAGGTCGTTCTGCGCTTTGTTCAGTTGTCCTGTCACATGGGTATAGGCATCGTTGACGGCGTCGACCGCCTCGCACACCGTCCTCTCTGTTGGTCTGCAAACATCGCGGCATAGCGGGTTCCACCTGCCGCCTGGACAGATCAATGAGCAGATCACCGCCCCGGCCACGGTGCGGCAGGCTTGCCTGGCGATCGTGGCGGGGGTATTGAGCACCTGGGTCTGCAAGTTGGTGATGCTGTTCTGGAGCGACGCCGCCGCGCCGATCGCATCGGTCCCGACCTGGCGCGCCGCTTTGGCTGCTTCCCGCGCCGCCAGGGCATCGAGGCCCGTCAGGTTAATCAGCTCCTTATTGGCCTGCAAGTCGTTCACCGCTTTCTGGAACGCCGCGTTGGCCTTGTCCGCCACAGCCTGCTGAACGTTGAGCCGGGCTTCATTGACGCCCAGCGCCTCGCGTGCCACCTTCAGCTGGACCTCGCCGGTGGCCAGCTTGAGGTTGACTTCAGTGATGGTCACGAGCAGCTCGGCAAGCAGGCGGGCCGCATCGCGTTCGAGGCGGTCGAGATTGTTCGCAAGGTCGCCCACGCTATGGTGCAGCGTGTACATCGCGGGCACGTGCAACGCCACGCCCGACTTGCGGGCCTGGCGTGCGGCATCGGCATGATGCAGCAGCTTGTCGCGCAAAAACTCCGCCGGCGGCGGCGGCAGATTGGCGTTGAACTGAAAGCCAGGGAGCCTGGAATCGATATATTTTTCAAGCAGGAAATGGCGGCGTTCGACCGCGCGTTCATCGCCCAGGTCGAAGATATCGCCCGAATAGGCGTTGACATACGAATGGGCGAACACATCCGATGCGGCGTGCACGACGTAGCCGGCCGCGAACGCCAGTTCCGGCCCCCGTGGCGACTTGGCGTACATGTGGATAAGCCAATCGTTGGTCTGCCAGTCCTGCTCGATGCCCGGATGGGTGGTTACCTGGCCGGTGATCACGTCCGGGAATGCATCCGGCCCCAGCACGCCGCTGAGGAAGGCATTCGGATGGGCGCGTACGCTGGCGCACACGTCGGCGTTGACAGACACCGATACGCCTTTGATCGTGGCGCGGCAGGACGCCTGGATATTCTCCAGCAGTTGCTGGCCGATCCAGATATGCGTCTTGAGTCCGAAGGCCGATGTCAAGCTCGGCAGCAGTGCCAGCACACACAGCACCAGCGTTTTGGCGAGCGCGGCCCGCAGGCCGTGCGCGCTGGCCGGGAATGGACCCGAACAGACCGGCATTGCGCGAAATTCTGTAGCGAAACGATTCATGAACGTCTCCCGTTGTCGTTGTCAATACACGCACGCCGGTCTCCGCATATTTCGTGCCATAAATTTTATTCGGCGTAAATTCAAGGAGTTAGCATCCTCCATGGGGCTATTTCCCGAGCTTCCTGTAAAGAATATCGACATGGCCTCGCGCCGATCCGCTCCCGGCCTGGCGATGTCCAACCCTCCATCTTTCACCTGAGCACGCGATTTTTCGGGCACACTATGGGGTATCGCCTCGAATCAGAACCAACTCAGCTTCCCGCATGCAAGTTGCATCCTTCTCCCGGGTCCGGGCGACGCCACCGCGGCGCTCGCCTGCCTTGCTGCGCGCCCCGGTGGGCGCCAGGACAACCTTCGGCTCTTTCAGCAGGCAACTTGTCGTACCGAACGTCAATGCAAGAAGGGTAGTGGCCGCGCTGTCAGGCCCGGCAAGCGTGGTGCGCTGGCTGCGCGCCGTCGTCCTTGGCTGCATGCTCCTGATCGCCAGCGCGGCAGCCACCGGCGCCACGACCTCGCCGCTGCGCTTCAACCGGCTCGAGGCGCTCGGGCTGGACGAACAGACTGTCGTCGCCATGCTCCAGGATCGCCAGGGCTTTGTCTGGATCGGTACCGCCAACGCCGGCCTGTACCGCTTCGACGGCTACCGCATGGTCCATTACGTCAATGCCCCCGACAAACGCCGCAGCCTGCCCGGCGACGCCGTCCTGGCTTTGCATGAGGATCGGGCCGGCCGCATCTGGGCCGGTACCGATGGCGGACTGGCGCGCTTCGAGCCGCGCTCGGACGACTTCACCCTGTTCGCGCCGCCTGCCGGTCCCAACAACCATCGGGTGGTCAAGGCCATCGTGCCGGACGGCGCCGACGGCATGTGGCTGGCCACCTGGGGCGGCTTGCAGCACGTCGATCCGGTGCGCGGCCGCTTCCGCCAGTTGGTGCACGACCCCGCCAATCCGGCCAGCCTGTCGAGCAATGATGTGAACGCGATCACGCTCGACGCCCACGGCGGCGTGTGGGCCGCCACCTGGGCGGGCGGGCTCGACTACCTGGCGCCGGGCGCGTCCGCGTTCGTCCATCACCGGCTCGACGCGCCGCGCGCGCCCGACCCCGGCATGAACCGGGTGCGCGCCCTGCGCACCGGCCCCGCCGGTACGCTGTGGATCGGCACCGACCGCGGCGTCGTCACCTGGGATCCGGCACGCGCGTGGCAGTCACGCCGGCCGCTCGCTCTGGCACCGACCCGGGTCAACGCGTTCTACCCCGATAAGGGCGGCGTGATGTGGATCGCGACCCTGACCGGCCTGGTGCGCTGGAAGGGCAGCGACGCCGGCATGACGATCTTCACCCACCGCGCCGCCGACGCGCACAGCCTGCCGAGCGACCATATCCGGACGGTGATGCGCGACCGCGGCGGCATGCTGTGGGTGGCGGTGCAGACGGACGGCATCCGTCTGGCCAATCTGAACAGCGAAGGCTTCGTGCGCTACCTGCCGCACGATGCGCAGGGCGCTGGCGAGCCGGTCAGCAACGCCATGCTCAGCATGGCGCAGGCGCCCGGCGGGCGTCTCTGGCTGGGCGGGCGCAGGGGCTTGTCGCTGTTCGCCCCGGGCAGCGGCGCCGTTTCCGCCATCGCGCGCGGCGCCCTGGGCGACAGCGCCATCCATGCCCTGTACCAGAGCCCGGGCGGACCGCTATGGCTGGGCACCTCGTCGGGCCTGTGGCGCATGGACCCGGGCAAGGCGCCGCTGCCTGTCGCGCAGGTCACGCAACCCGGCACGAATGCCATCAATGCCATCGCGCCGGGCCGGGGCGGGGTACTGTGGCTGGGCACGGGCGACAGCCTGATTCGCTACGACAGCGCCAGCGGTGCGCAGCGGATTTACCGGCACGACCCGGGCGACCCGGCCAGCCGGGCGGTCGACGGCAGCAGTTGCCTGCTCGAAGACAGCCGGGGCCGCCTCTGGGTCGGGTCCGAATACCATGGCGGCGGCCTCGACATGCTCGACCCGCGCAGCGGCAAATTCCTCCATTTCCGCCACGATCCCGCACGCGCCGACAGCTTGCTCGACGACCGGGTGCGCACCCTGTACGAAGACCGCGACGGGCGCATCCTGGCCGGCAGCGCCGGCGGCCTGAACGTGGTCGAGAGCGCGGCCGACGGCACCCCGCGCCTGCGCTCCATGACCGGCGCGACGGGGCGCTGGACGCCCGCCATCGCGGCCATCCTCGACGACGCCGCCGGCCGCATCTGGGTCAGCACCGCAAGCGGGCTATCCGTGCTCGATCCGCGCAGCGGCGCGTTGAGCCATTTTCATGTGGGCGACGGCCTCACGGGCAATTTCCGCGGCGGCGTGGCGCTGCGCGGCGGCGACGGCGAACTGTATTTCGGCGGCGCCAAGGGCATCACCGCGCTGCGGCCCGGGGCGGTGCGCGCGGCGTCAACGCCGCCCCAGGTGGCCATTGTCGGCATCCATGTCCTGAGCGGGGCGGCGCAACCGGGCCAGTTCGATGCCGGGGTGGTGCTGGACGCCGCCGGCAGCGCGCCCATGCGCCTGGACGTGGCGGCGGGCGAGCGCGGCTTTGCCGTCGAGTTCGCCGCATTGCATTACAACGACCCCGGCAAGAATCGCTACGCCTACCGCCTGGCCGGCTTCGAGCGCGACTGGGTGCGCACCGATGCCACCCACCGCCGCGCCACCTACACCAACCTGGACCCGGGCCGCTACCGCTTCGAGGTGCTGGCCGCCAACGACCAGGGAGTCTGGAGCGCCCAGGCGGCCGCCATGGTGGTCACGATCGCACCGCCATTCTGGAAAACCTGGTGGTTCCGGGTGCTGGCGGCGGCGCTGCTGGGCGGCCTGCTGCTGGCCGCGCTGCGCCTGCGCGTGACCTTGCTCACGCGCCGCCGCAACGAGCTCGAAAAGCTGGTGATCGAACGCACGGCGGAGGTGCTGCTGCAAAAGGAAATCATTGAAATCGAAAAAGCCGAAGTCGAGCGCCAGAAAACGCGGGTCGAGCAGGCGCACCGCAATATCCTGTTTCTGAGCGAAGTGGGGCGGCAACTGTCCGCCACCCTCGATCCGGAAGCGGTGATGCTCACCGTCTACGAGCAGGTGCGCTCGCTGATGGATGCCAGCGTCTTCGGGATCGGCATTTGCCGGCCGCAGCCGGGGCCGATCGCACTGGCATTCTGGATCGAGCGGCAGCGGCGCGTGCCGCCGCAAGACGCCATGAGCGATCCCGACCGGCTGGCGGCATGGTGCGTGGAACGCCAGACCGAGGTGGTGATCAATGATATCGACCGCGAGCTTGCCCCTTACCTGGCGCCTGGCGCGCCGTGCAGGCAGGGCCACGCGCATGGCGAACGGCCGCGCTCGCTCCTATTCGTTCCCATGCTGATCAACGCACGCGTGTTCGGCGTGCTGACGGTGCAAAGTTTCAGCAAGCACGCCTACCAGAGCGTGCACGTCAACCTGCTCAAGGCGCTTGCCTCGCACGTGGTGGTGGCGATGGATAACGCCAATGCCTACCAGCAGCTGTCGCAGGCGCTGGACGCGCTGACCCGCACGCAGCAACAGCTGGTGTTGCAGGAAAAGATGGCATCGATCGGCACCCTGACCGCCGGCATCGCGCACGAGATCAACAATCCCGTCAACTTCGCCCACGCCGGCGCGCAAGTGCTCGAAGTGACCCTGGAGCGGTTCCGCCGCTTCCTGCTCGAGCTGGCTGGCGAGGAGAGCGGGGAGGCGGTGCTGGCCAGCCTCAACCAGCGTATCGACGAACTGGTCGGCCAGCTCGCCACCATCGTCGACGGCACCTCCCGCATCCGCACGCTGGTGGCCGACCTGCGCACGTTTTCGCGCCAGCAGGACAGCCACAAGGTTCCGGTAGCCATCGGCGCGACGCTGTTATGCACGGTCAACCTGGTGCGCACCTATTTTTCGGACGAGACCGATATCGGCTGCGAGCTGGAGATCGATCCGGTGATCGAATGCCGGCCGGCGCGGCTCAACCAGGTGTTCATGAACCTGATCGTCAATGCCTGCCACGCCATCCGCAGCAAGCGTGCCCAGCACCCCGGCGCGGTTGCGGGCGTGCTGCGCATCCGCAGCCGCATCGAGCGCGAGCTGCTGTGCATCGATTTCGAGGACAACGGCTGCGGCATCCGCAGCGACCTGGTCGGGCGCATCTTCGATCCGTTTTTCACCACCAAGGGAGTAGGGGACGGCACCGGGCTGGGTTTGTCGATCTCTTTCGGCATCGTGGAGGAGCATGGCGGCGCCATCCTGGTGCGTTCAAGCGAAGGCGAGGGCAGCTGCTTCACCGTGCAGCTGCCGCTGATCGCGCAAGGCCAGGGCTGCGCCGCCTGACGCTCAGCCCGGCCGGTCCTGGCCCGTGCCGCGCAGGGCGCGCAGTTCGGCGTCGAGCGTCGCCATCTCTTCATTGGCTTGCCTGACTCCCGCCAGCAATTCTGCCGCCTTGCCCGAGCGGTCGGACCACTGCGCTTCGAGCTCCTGGTGAAATTGCGCGAGCTGGCGCTGGCTCTCGAACGACGCCACCGCAATGCGCACGGTCAGCAGGAACTCGGCGGCATCGAAGGGCTTGGCGATGAAGCGATAAATCTCGCCCTTGTTGATGGCGTCGACGATCGCGTCCAGGTCCAGGTAGCCGGTCACCAGGATGCGCCGTGCCTGCGGCAGGCGCGGGAGGACCTGCTCGAACAGGTCGACCCCGGTCATCTTCGGCATGCGGTGATCGCTGATCACGCAGGCGAGCATGCCGGTGTCGGCCATGTCGTCGATCAGCGCGAGCGCTTCCTGGCCGTCATTGGCTTCGATCAGGTGAAAATACGGCCGCAAGATGGCGGCCATCACCGAGACATTGGAATCCTTGTCGTCGACGATCATCACCGTGTGCCGAAAGACGCGCTGCGCCAGGTCGCTTTCGATCCTGGCAAGACGTTCCTGCTTGAAAATGGCCATAGGTTGCTTGAAGAGAGTGGGGCCGCATGAACGATAGCGTTGCATGCAGGGTAGCGATCCTTATACACAAATTCATATAAGCGGTCAACGCGGCACGGGTGACGCCGCGGCCGCAACAGCGCGCGGGCGATGAACTGGGGAAACCCACATCTTTCCTTATACGTCAATCTGTTACGTCGTTTTTTTGAGCGGCTGAAATGGCACTTGCGCGAGTTCACGCAACTCACTATGCTTACATTATTGTTTCTATCACAACCTTTTCGGGGCAGATGGCGCTCAGTGACTTACGCTAAATTAGAACGGCCGCGACTGCACAACGCCTACCTGCGACCGCGTTTGTTCGAGCAACTTGCCGCCCTGTGCGCGGCGCACCCCATCATCTGGATCAGCGCGCCGCCGGGGGCAGGCAAGACCACGTTGACAGCCACCTTCCTGGCGCACAGCGCGCCGCCCACAGCCTGGTGCCAGCTCGACGAAGGCGACTCCGATCCGGCGACCCTGTTCTTCTTCCTCGGCGAAGCGGTGCGCGAGATGGAGTGCGCCCAGGCCGCAGCGGCACCCGCGCTGCGCGAGCATCTGCCCACGCCGCTCGAGCAGGTATTTTTTCGGGATTTTTACGGCAAAATGCCCAGGCGCAGCGTGCTGGTGCTCGATAACGCGCACGAGTTCGACTGGCACAATGCCGGCGGCCTGCTCGAAACGGCCCTCAACGCCGTTCCCGCGAATGTGAATGTGATCGTGCTCAGCCGCGAGCCGCCGCCGCCGCGCCTGAGCCGCATGGAACTCGACGGCCGCATCGCCACCCTCGGCGCGCGCGATCTGCGCTTTACCGCCGCCGAAGCGCTCGAGCTGGCCCAGCCCACTCCCGCGCACGCGCAGGAATTTCATTGCCTGGTCGAGCAGCTCGACGGCTGGGCCGCGGGCATCATCATGTTGCGCAACCACCTGCATCATGCCCAGCCCTCGGCCACGCCCATCCTCGACAGCAAGGACGCGGTATTTCGTTATTTTGCAGGGGAAATCTTCGACCGCATGCCGGCCGACGCCCGGCGCCTGCTGCTGTTGCTATCGTGCCTGCCGGGCGTGACCTGCGCCGACGCCGAGCAATTGACCGGATCGGACGCGGCTTCGCAACTGCTCGAAACCCTGTACCGCAACCGCCTGTTCGTCGAGCGCCGCGGCGACCAGCCGTACACCTACCATTTCCACGGCTTGTTCAGCGAATTTCTGCAATTGCAGGCGCGCCAGGGGCTGGCGAGCGTGGAGCGCCACGCCTTGCTGGTGCGCGCCGGCGCCATGTTCGAGGGGCGTGGACGGATTGACGAGGCCGCCAAACTGTATCAGGATGCGCAAGCCCACGAGGAACTGGCCGGCTTCCTGTTGCGCCGCGCCGCCGAGATGCTGGCGGCGGGACGGGCCCACACCTGGCGCGAATGGATGAGTACATTGCCGCCCAGCCACACCGACATGGCGCCGTGGCTGTGGTACTGGCATGGCGTGTCGCTGATCCAGGTGGCGCCGCTGCGCGCGCGCCGCATGTTGCAGCGTACCGCGCACAGTTTCGCCGACGCCGGCAACGATACGGCCCTGCTGGCCACGGTGGCGGCGATCATCGACAGCTACGACCATGAATGGACCGGGCTGGAAGCCTTGCCCGCCTGGATCGACCGGCTCGGCGAGGTGCTGGCGCGCTGCGACCTGGCGCGCATGGACCCGCTGCTCGACTTGCGCGCGCACTCGCGCCTGATTCTCGCGCTGCTGCTGGTCAAGCCCGACTCGCCCTTGCTGCCCCCGGCGGCCGAGCATGCGCTGCGCGCGCTCAGGAATGTCGACAGCCCGTTCGAAAAACTCATGGCGGGCGCGATCCTGCTGCGTTACTTCGACTGGAACGCGGCGCGCGATGCCGCCCAGTGGCTGGTGGCGGACCTGAGCCGGATCGCCGAGGATGCGGGCGTGAGCGCCTTTCACCGGGTCTGGTGGTACGGCCGGGTGGCGCGCTGGTACAGCAAGGACGGCAAATACAGCGAGGCCGAAAAAAGCGCCGGCGACGCGCGCAGCATCGTCGCCAGCTTTGGCCTGAATCCCTTGCTGTTCCAGTTTCTCGAACTGGACCATCTGCTCGGCGTGCGCGACCTGCCCGCCGCGCGCGCCTTGCTGGACCGGGTGCGCCCGGCCCTGGTTCCCACCAGCAAGACCGACTGGATCGAGTTTCATTCCCTCGACATGCAATGGCATGCGCTCTCGGGCGACATTCCCGCGGCCGTGCAGGCGGCGCTGGCCCTGATGGGGATGAGCGCCGAGGTGGGCATCGCCAGCGCCGGGCTGGCCCGCTCGGAAGCCTTGCTGGCCGCCCTGTACGCGCTGGCCGGCGACGTGGAGCAGTCGCAGGCCTGGTTCGGCAAGGCCGCATCGCACGCCTACGGACATGATGCGCTGCTGGTGGAGGAAGCGCGCCAGTTCGTGCTGGCCTACCTGTGCTCGGCCGGCGGCGACGAAGCGCTGGCCGCGCGCATGTTGCGGCCGGTGCTGACGGCGCACCGCTTGCGCCAGTCCAGCCGGCTGTTCGCCGCGATCCCGGTGCTGGCCAGCCATCTGGCGGCGCTGGCGCTGAAATACGGCATCGAAACCGAGCACGTGCGCGCCCTGGTGATCCGCCAGCAGTTGCCGGCGCCGCAGCGCCGCTCGCCGAACTGGCCGTGGCCGGTCGCCGTGCGCACCCTTGGACAATTCGAGCTGACCCTGTTCGGGCAGCCGCTCGTTGCGAACGGCAAGGCGCAACAGCGCCCGCTGCTGCTGCTCAAGGCCCTGGTCGCGGGCGGCAACGCCAGCCGCCCTCAAAAAATGCTGTGCGACCAGCTCTGGCCCGACGGCGACGATCCGCGCGCCGCCCTGCACATCACGGTGCACCGCCTGCGCAAGCTGCTGCAGGGCGACGACCTGGTCCTGATGACCGCGGGCGCGGTGCAATTGGCACCCGACAGGGTGTGGTCCGACGTGGCGCTGCTGGCCGACCTGTGCGCCGAGGTCGACGGCTTCAGCGAAACGACCTCGCTGGCCTGCGTCGAGCAGGCCAGCGTCGCCTTGCTCGGCATTTACCTGGGCAGCTTTTGCGACGACGGGGAGGGTGGGGCGATGGCGGCGGCGGCGATCCGCTGGCGCAACCGGTTCCTGACGGCAAGCACGACCCTGGGACGCCTGCTCGAACATGGCCAGCGCTGGCATCATGCGCTGGCCCTGTATCAGCGCGCGCTCGACGCCGAACCGCTGGCCGAAAACCTGTACCGGGGCGCGATGCGCTGCGCGATCGCGCAAAACGATGCCGGATCGGCCCTGAGCACCTACCGCAAGTGCAAGGAAATGCTGTCGATCGTCATGGGCCGCCAGCCATCGGCCGAAACGGAACAACTCGCAAACCAGCTGGGTTTTCGCACCCAATAATACTGCGGCAATTTCCCATCACACATATATAGAGCGCGGCCGCGACTGGCCCGCTATCGAATCACGCTCGCTTTTCTATAAATAAAGTGTTATCGAGAGAATGTGTGAGTTTTTCCTCCAATTAATGCTTTGCGCATAAATCATATCCATTGCGAAATATTAATTTCGTAATGAAATTAATATCCCACCCGATTTAAATAAATCCGCGATTTTTATCGGGTTTTCGGCAATCCGTATGTGATCTGTAAGTCGGCGCCCCCTAGTATCTGTTGCGAGAAAAACACGCCGCCACCTGCGCAAATATCGATAAACCCAGCAATAAAAATCGTGCTCATCGTTATTTTTCATTCATTAACTACCCGGAATGAATACGTATAGCGGCCTTCATGCCTGCAGTGTCATTGCGGGCGACCCGAAGACCCCATTGATCCGCTGCGGCGGAAGAAGGAACAGTATGATGTCCATGTCGGCAATGCATGAAATACGGCCCGCCCAAACCGATAGCGGCACGGCGCCGGGCGGTTTGCCCTTATCGGTGGCGCAGCAAGGTGTATGGATTGCGCAACAACTCGATCCATCCAATCCGCGCTATAACTGTGGCGGCTATCTCGACATCGACGGCGCGCTCGACCTGGCGATCCTCGATGCCGCCGCCCGCCTGGCGGTGCAGGAAACGCAGGCGCTGCGCGTGAGATTCAGCGAGCATGACGGCGGCGTGCGCCAGACCATCGAGGATGTGCCGCCGCAAACGCTGACCATGGTCGACCTCAGCGCCGAGCGCGACCCGCACGCCAGCGCCGCCGCCTGGATGCGCAAGGACCTGGGGCAGGCCGCCGATTTCGGCGCAGCGCCCCTGTTCAAGCAAGTCATCTTTACCCTGGGACCGGAGCGGCACCAGTTTTACCTGCGCTATCACCATATCGTCATGGATGGCTTCGCGCAGACCCGCTACTGGAGCCGGCTGGGCCAGCTTTACACGGCCCTGCGCGCAGGTAGCATGCCGCCGGCCACGCCGTTCAGCAGCCTGGACACCCTGCTCGACGAGGAAGCGGCCTACCGCGCCTCGCCCCAGCATGCGCGCGACCACGCCTACTGGACCGACGCCTTCGCCAGCCACGCGGAACCGGCACGCCTGTCGGGCGTGGCCTCGATGGCGTCCAGCGGGCTGCTGCGCCG
Organism: Massilia scottii; assembly: GCF_030846495.1. NCBI lineage: Bacteria > Pseudomonadati > Pseudomonadota > Betaproteobacteria > Burkholderiales > Oxalobacteraceae > Massilia > Massilia scottii. The sequence goes on from NZ_JAVCWM010000002.1 coordinate 402,867, forward strand.
CACCGTCACGTTGCCGGCGCAGTCGATCGAGCACTTGCGTTCGGCCAGCAGCCGCAGCGCCTGCCGCTGGTCGGTGCTGGTGCTGGCGGCCACCGCCGCCTATCTGCAGCGCGTCACCGGCAACGACAACGTGGTGCTGGGCTTGCCGGTCACGGGCCGCATGACGCCCGCCGCGCTCGACACCCCGGCCATGATGGCCAATGAACTGCCGCTGCGCCTGGCATTGCCCGGTGCGCTGACCATCGCCGAGCTGCTGGCGCAGGTGAGCGGGCAGGTCGGACGCGTGCTGAAACACCAGCGCTACCGCGGCGAAGAGCTGCATCAGGCGCTCAAGCTGTCCGGCACCAGCGAGCGGCTCACCGGGCCGACCGTGAACGTGATTTCCTTCGACCACCAGGTGCGTTTCGGCGAACACGACACCACCGCGCACTACCTGTCGTCGGGACCGGTGAACGACCTGCTGATCGGTTTTTACGGCAAATCGGACGGCTCCGGCCTTCAGATTTATTTCGACGCCAATCCCGACCTGTACACCAGCGACGAACTGGCGGCGCACCAGCAGCGCTTCGTCCACTTTCTCGATACCTTCCTGCTGGCCGAACCGGGCCAGGCACTGGGCCAACTGAACCTGCTGATGCCCGGGGAGCATGCGCAACTGCTGTCGTACAACGCGACCGCGCGCGACTACGACCTCGCCCCCAGCCTGCACCAGCTGATCGACGAACAGGCGCGCCGCACGCCCGGCGCGGTCGCCATCGCGGTGGCCGGCGCCAGCATGCGCTACGCCGAACTGCTCGACGCCAGCGACCGCCTGGCGGCGCATCTGTGCGCCCTCGGCGCCGGTCCCGGGCAGCGCGTCGGCGTGTGCGACGTGCGCTCGCTGGAACTGGTGGTGTCGTTGCTGGCCGTCATGAAGGCCGGCGCCGCCTACGTGCCGCTCGATCCGGACCTGCCGCCCGCGCGCCTGGCCTACCAGGTCGACAATGCCGGCGTCGCGCTGGTGCTGACCCGCTCGACCCTGGCCGGGCTGCTGGAATCGCTGCCGGTGCGCACCGTCGCGGTCGACCAGGTGCTGGCCGGCCTGCCGCCCGCCGCCGCGGGCTCGCTGCCAGCCGCCACGCCCGAGTGCGCCGCTTACGTCATCTACACTTCCGGCTCCACCGGCCAGCCCAAGGGCGTGGCGGTACCGCACCGGGGCGTGGTCAACCGCCTGCTGTGGATGCAGGAAACCTACCGCCTGGGCATCAGCGACTGCGTGCTGCAAAAGACCCCGTTCACCTTCGACGTGTCGGTCTGGGAGTTCTTCTGGCCGCTGCTGGCCGGATGCAAGCTGTTCCTGGCCGAGCCGGGCGGGCACCGCGATCCGCGCTACCTGGCCGACACCATCGTGGGCGAGGGCGTCACCACCTTGCACTTTGTGCCGCCGATGCTCGACCTGTTCCTCGAACAGACGCTGCCCGCCATGACCAGCCTGCGGCGCGTGTTCTGCAGCGGCGAAGCGCTGCGTCCCGACACCGTGGGCGCGTTCTTCGCGGCCTTCGCGCCGGAAACCGCCAACATCGACCTGCTCAATCTGTACGGGCCGACCGAAGCGTCGATCGACGTCACCGCCTGGCATTGCCGGCCGCAAGACGCGCAGGGCGCGGTGCCGATCGGCTATCCGGTGGCGAACACCCAGATCTACCTGCTCGACGCCAGCGGCGCGCTGGCGCCTGTTGGCGTGCCCGGTGAACTGTATATCGGCGGGGTGCAGGTGGCGCTCGGCTATGTGAACCAGCCGCAGCTCAGCGCCGAACGTTTTGTGCCCAATCCGTTTGCGCCCGGCCTGATGTACCGCAGCGGCGACCTGGCGCGCTACCGCAAGGACGGCGCCATCGAGTTTCTGGGCCGGCTCGATCATCAGGTCAAGCTGCGTGGCTTTCGCATCGAACTGGGCGAGATCGAAGCGGCCCTGCTGGCCAATCCCGCGGTGCGGCAGGCGGTGGTCGTGGTGTGGGACCGCAGCGCGCGCGAGCGCCGCCTGGTGGCCTATGTCGCCCCCGCCGACGGTGCGCCGGCCGACCTGGAAGGCGCGCTGCTGGCCGACCTGGCCCGCCAGCTGCCCGAGTACATGGTTCCGTCGCACATCGTCATGCTGGACCAGCTGCCCCTGTCCTCGAACGGCAAGATCGACCGCCGCGCATTGCCGGTGCCGCAGGTCGACCATGGGGCCGCGCTGGCGCCGCCTACCACGCAGGCCGAGCGCGTGCTGCTGGCCGTGTGGCGCGAGCTGCTGCAGACGGAACAGATCGGGGTCGACCAGTCCTTCTTCGCGCTGGGCGGCGACTCGATGCTGAGCATCCGCATGCGCGTCGCGCTCGAACGCCAGGGATTCACCTTCGTCATCGCCGACCTGTTCGCGGCGCCGACGATTGCCGCCCTGGCTGCGCGTTTGCAGCCGTTCGACCAGCACGCGCCGGTACGCGCCCCGGCGCCGCCGTTCGCGCTGCTGCGCCCCGAAGACCGCGCACGCCTGCCGGACGGGCTGGAAGACGCCTATCCGCTCAGCGCCATGCAGGGCGGGATGCTGTTCCATGCCGACTTCGATGCCGACAGTGCGGTGTACCGCGTCGTCACCAGCCTGCACATCGGCGCGATGCTGGACGTGGACGCGCTGCGCGCCGCGCTGGCCGACACGTTCAGGCGCCACCCGGCGCTGCGCAGCAGTTATGATCTGTCGCGCTATTCGGAGCCGCTGCAACTGGTCCATGCGCAGGTCGAGGTGCCGTTCGAACTGGCCGACGACCTGGGCGCGGATGACCCGGACGGCGCCGCGCGCACCATCGCCGCGTGGGTCGAGCAAGCCAAGTTTTACCGCTTCGACCTGTCCGCGGCGCCGCTGCTGCGCTTTACGGTTCATCCACGCGGCCCTGCCAGCTTCCAGCTGTCGGTGCTGGAACACCATGTGGTGCTGGACGGCTGGAGCGATGCCGCCCTGCTGCAGGAAATCGTCAACCGCTACCGGGCGCGCCTGGCCGGCCAGGAGCTGTTCCAGCCGGCCATCGCGTCGCTGTACCGCGACTTTGTTCTTGAGGAACGCCGCGTCATGGGCGAACCGGCCGCGCGCGATTTCTGGACCACCATGCTGCGCGGCGCCGAGCCGACCCTGCTGCCGAGAAAAACGCTGCAGCAAGGCGCCCAGCGCGCCACCCGCCAGCAGGCGTTCGAGGTGCCGCTGCGCGCCGGCCTGGGCGAGCAGTTGCGCCAACTGGCGCGCCAGCACGGCTTGCCGCTCAAGGCGCTCCTGGCCGCCGCCCACGTGGCGCTGCTGCGCATGGTCTGCAACAGCAGCGAGGTGCTGACCGGCGTGGTGTCGAACGGACGCCTTGAAGCGGCCGGCGGCGACCAGGTGATCGGCGTGTTCCTCAACACGCTGCCGCTGCGTATCGATTGCGAAGGCGCCAGCCTGCTGGCATTGGCCGGCAAGGTGTTCGAGCATGAGCGCCAGGCGGCGCCGTACAAACGCTATCCGTTCGGGCAGATCCAGCGCGACCTGGGCGGCCAGCTTCAGCTCGACAGCTACGTCAATTTCATGGATTTCCACCTCGACTGGCAGGCCGGGCGCGGCGCCGACAATATTGTTCTCGACAGCCTTGGCGTGGCGGAGACCAATATCGCCCTGGCCGCCAACTTCCTGGTCGATCCGGTACAGGGCGGCCTGCGCTTCTGGCTCGATTGCGACATCGCGCTGCTCGATGCGGACCTGTGCGCACGCCTGCCGGCCTACTATGCCCGCGCCCTCGAAGCGCTGGCCGACCATCCCGGCCAGGATGCCTGCGCGCTCGACCTGATGAGCGGGGACGAACACGCCACCATCGCGCGCTGGAACGCCACCGCATCCGCTTACGACCGCGCGGCCACGGTGCACGGCCTGATCGCGGTGCAGGCCGCATGGGAGCCGCACGCACCCGCCGCCGCGCACCGCTGGGAAACCCTCGACTACGCCGAACTGGAAGCGCGCGCCAACCGCATGGCGCGCGAACTGCGCCAGCGCGGAGTGCGGCGCGGCAGCCTGGTGGGCGTGAGCCTGCGGCGCGGCAGCGCGCTGCTGGTGTCGCTGCTGGCGATCATGAAGGCCGGCGGCGCCTATGTGCCGCTGGACCCGGCGTTTCCGGCCCAGCGCCTGGCCTACATCGCCGGGGACGCCGGCATCGACTGCCTCGTCACCGAGCGTGGCGGCCCAAGCAACCTGGATTGCCCGCAAGTGCTGCTGGTCGACCTTGACGCGCCCGCCATCGCCGCCCAGCCGGACACGCCGCTGGCGCCCGACAGCGCGCTCGACGCCGGCCCCGACGACGCGGCGTATGTCATCTACACCTCCGGCTCGACCGGCCTGCCGAAAGGAACGCTGATCCGCCACCGTAACGTGATCAATTTCTTCGCCGGCATGGATGCGCGCATTCCCTGCGCGCCCGGCACAGCGGTACTGGCCGTCACCAGCGTCTCGTTCGATATTTCGGTGCTGGAACTGCTGTGGCCATTGACGCGCGGCGCCAAGGTGGTCATCGCGGCCGAGCATATCATCGGCAACCTGGCGCGCGACGAGGCTGACCGCCGCCGCATGCTGCGCCACGCGCTACTGCTGCCGACAACGCCCGCCAGCTGGCGCGGCGCGGCCATCGAACTGGCGGCGGCGAACAAGTGGCCGGTGCTGCCGGACGACCTGCGCGAAGAGCTGCGCTGGATCGCGGCCGGCGCCGACGTGGCGGCATTCGAGGACGCCGGCGCGCGCGGCATGGCGATCATCACGCCGCTGCCGGGCCAGTCGCTGGAGGAACTGGCGTCACGCACCGCAGCCTACCGCGCCGCCGGCGGCACCAGCGTTGCCGTGGCCGTGCCTTGCCTGCTGCCGGGCGATGCCGACATGCTGCATGCACTGGCCGCCGCCGGTGCCGACTGCGTGGCATACCAGCCCGATGCTGGTGCGGCGCCGGAGACTGTCATCGACGGATTGTCCGCCATCGCCCGCCTGGCCGCGCTGCACGACGCCGAGTGCGCCGACAGCGAGCATACCTTTGCCGACCTGTGCAAGCGCCACAACATCGCTGTGATGCAGGGCACGCCGTCGCTCTTGGCGGCGGTGGCGGCCGAACCGGCCGCGCTGTCCGCGTTATCCTGCGCCGGCGCGGTGCTGGTCGGTGGCGAAGCGTTTCCGGTCGGGCTGGCAGCGCGCCTGCTGGCCGCGCTCCCGGCCACCCGTGTATTCAATATGTACGGACCGACCGAAACGACGATCTGGTCCACCGTGCACGAACTGGTGCGAGGCAAGGATACTTTGTTGAGCTGCATCCCGATCGGCACCCCGATCGCCAATACCCAGGTGCTGGTGCTCGATGGCGCGCGCCGTCCCGTGCCGGTTGGCGTGGCGGGCGAATTGTGGATCGGCGGCGATGGCGTCTCCGGCGTCTACCTGAACCGCCCCGAGCTGAGCGCCGAGCGTTTCCCGATGCTGGGCGGCGACGGCGCACAGGTCTACCGCACCGGCGACCGGGTGCGCTGGCGCAATGACGGCGCGCTCGAATTCCTGGGCCGGGTCGACCGCCAGGTCAAGATTCTGGGCCACCGGGTCGAGCCGGACGAAGTCGAAAGCGTGCTCTCGACCCACCCGCAGGTGGCGTCGGTGGCCGTGGTGGCCGTCGTGAAGGAATCCGGCACGGCCGAACTGGTGGCGTTTGTGGCGCCATCGGCCGCGCTGGTCGACCGCGCTGCCGAAGCGGGTCACATCGCGCGCTGGGGCGCGCTGTGGGACGGCGCGTACGCCGAGGCCGAAGGTCAGCACGGCGAGGAAAAGCGTCTCGGCGCGCATGACTTCGCGGGTTGGCTGAGCAGCTACGACAACGCCCCGATTCCCCTGGCCCAGATGCGCGAATGGCTCGGCCACGCAGTGCGCAGCATCGACCGCCTGGCGCCCTCGCGCATGCTGGATGTGGGCGTCGGCGTCGGCCTGTTCCTGCGCGAATTCGCACCCCGCGTCGACGCCTACACCGGCCTGGACGTGTCGCCGGCGGCGCTGCGCAGCGCGCAGGCGTCCTTGCGGCTGCCGGGCGGCCTGCCAGCCCACATCGTGCTGCGCGAGGGCGACGCCACTTGCCTGGAGCAGATGGCGGCGGGAAGCGCCGACACCGTGGTCATCAATTCGGTGATCCAGTATTTCCCCGGCACCGATTACCTCGACCGCGTGCTGCGCGACGCCGTGCGCATCGCCGGACCAACTGGCGCGGTGTTCGTAGGCGACGTGCGCGACGCCGGCCTGCTCGAAGCCTTCCACGCCTCGGTCCAGCTGCACCGGGCCCCAGCCCTGATGCCGGCGCGCGACATCGCCTCGGTACTGGCGCGCCAGCTGGCTGCCGAGGCGGAGCTGTGCCTGCCCATCGCGTTCTTCCGGCGCTGGCCCGGCGCACGCCTGCAACTGAAACGCGGCCACGCCGAGAACGAATTGAGCTGCTTCCGCTTCGACGTGGTGCTGCCGGGCGCCGGTCGGACCGATGGCCCCATGGACGCGCCTGACATGGCCTGGGCCGGCATGGCGGCGCTGGAAGCGGCGCTGCAGGCCGGACCGAGCGCGCTGCGCGTGACCGGCATTCCCAACCAGCGCCTGGTGCGCCCGCTGAAACTGGTGGAGCTGCTGCGCCAGGCCGATGGCGTGGCCACCGCCTGGGACCTGGAAAAAGCGCTCTGGGAGCACGACGACGGCAGCGCCGTGGACCCGGAACAGGTGGCCGAACTGGCCGAAGGCTTCGGCTATGCGGTGCGCCTGCTGGTCGGCGCCGATGGCCGCATGGACTATTTCGACGCCCTGATCGAAGGCCAGCAACGATTGAAGGAGACATCAGCATGACCGTACCGTACGCCAATGAACCGCTGTTATCCGCCTCGGCCACGCGCCTGCGTGCCGACCTGAACGCCTTTGCGCGTGAGCACTTGCCAGAAGCGATGGTGCCCGGCCGCTTCGTCGTACTGGAGCACTTGCCCAAGCTCCCCAACGGCAAGGTCGACCGAAGCGCGCTGCCGCTGCACGGCCACGACGAGCCGCTCGCGGCCAGCTACGTGGCCCCGTCCACGCCGGAAGAGCGCCAGGTTGCGCAGATCTGGTGTGATGTATTGGGCCTGGCGCGGGTGGGCATCCACGACAGTTTTTTTGATTTGGGCGGCGATTCGCTGGCCGCCGCGCAGATGGCGGCGCGGGTCAAGCAAGCCTTCGGCGTGGCGCTTAGCCTGCGGCGCCTGTTCGACCGGCCCAGCATCGCCGAACTGGTGGCCATGTTGAGCGGCAAAGCCGACGTTCCGGGCGACAGCAGCCACAATTCGCGCAGCCTGCATCCGGACGAACTGTTTGCCGAAGCGGCGCTGGCCGACGATATCCGCCCGCTGGCGGGCGCGCTGCCGCCGTCGTGCGGGCCGTACCGGCGCATCCTGCTGACCGGCGCCACCGGCTACACCGGCGCCTACCTGCTGCGCGAACTGCTGGACCGCTCGGACGCACACATCTACGTGCTGGTGCGCGCGGCCGACAGCGCCGCCGCGCTTGACCGGGTGGTCGAGAACATGGCGCTGTACGGCCTGTCGCGCGACGCCGACCGCGCGCGCCTGATCGGCGTGGTGGGCGACATCGCGCGGCCGTATTTCGGCGTGGCGCGCGCCAGCTACGAAGAGATGGCGCGCGAAGCGGAAATGATCATCCACAACGGCGCGCTGTCGAGCTACGCGCTGCCGTACAAACGTCTGAAAGCGGTCAACGTGCTGGGCACCGTGGAAGTGCTGCGCCTGGCCTGCCGCGACCGCATCAAGCCGGTGCATTTCATTTCCTCGCTGGCGGTTTTCCCGGGCCACGACGGACCGCAGGATTTCGCCGAAGTGGCGGTGAGCGACGCGACCGGCGTGGTGGGCGGCTACCGCCAGAGCAAATGGGTGGGCGACCGCCTCGTCACCCTGGCTGGCGAACGTGGGCTGCCGGTGTGCGTCTACCGGCCCGGCCTGATCACGGGCGCGCAAGACACCGGCGCCTGTTCCGACGACACCTTCTTGAACGCCTCGATCAAGGGCTGCATCCAGCTTGGCCTGGCGCTCGACTTCAATGTCTGCCTGGAGATGGTGCCGGTGGATTTCTGCGCCAGGGCGGTGGCCCACATCGCGCTGGGCGGGCAGTGGCACGGCAGCCAGTTCAACCTGCCGGCCGCCAATACGGTGCGCTGGGACGATCTGGTCGACATGCTGGGCGTGTGCGGCTATCCGCTCAAACGCGTGCCGTACCCGGACTGGTACCGCGCCCTGGCGGCGGCGCTGGAGCACGGCGAGGACAACGCCCTGGCCAAATTCTTCCCCCTGTTCGGCGCCGAGATTCCCTCGGCCGACGTGGGCTACCCGGGCAGCGCGCCGCATTTTCGCGACGAGCGCCTGCAGGCCGCGCTGGCCGGCTCCGGCATCGAACGGCGCCCGATCGATCCGGCTTTCATCCAGGTTTATCTCGATTATTTTGTCGCCACCGGCTATCTGCCTGCGGCCAACGTGAAGGGTAGTGCACCATGAACCGTTTTCTGGAACACAGCAATATCGTCGATGTGATCCGTGGCCATGCCCGCGCCACGCCGCAGCAGGATGCCGTCACGCTGGTGCCCGACCCGGCCCGTCCGGCCGGCGCGCAGTCGCTCAGCTACAGCCGGCTGGACGCCGAGGCGCGCCGCATCGCCGCCTGGCTGCAGGAGCGCGCCGATCCGGGCGACCGGGTGCTGCTGCTGTACGCGCCGGGCCTGAACTTCGCGGCGGCGTTTGTCGCTTGCCTGTATGCCGGCATGATCGCGGTGCCGGCCCCGCTGCCGGGACAGCATCCGCACCAGCAGCGCCGCATCGCCCGCATCGCCGGCGACGCCGGCGTGGCCGCGCTGCTGACCGACAGCGCCAACCTGGAGGCGGTGCGGGAATGGGCGCGCGACCAGCAGGTCGGCGCCATTGCCTGCGTGGCCAGCGACGACGCCGCACTGGGCGAGGTCGATGCCTGGCGCATGCCCGAGGTCAGCCGCGCCACCCTGGCGCTGCTGCAGTACACCTCCGGCTCGACCGGCGCGCCCAAGGGCGTGATGATCAGCCACGACAACCTGCTGCACAATGCCGACAGCCTGTGCCGCGCCTACGGACTCGGTCCGGAGACCCGCTTCGGCGGCTGGATTCCGCTGTTCCACGACATGGGCCTGATGGGCCTTCTGCTGCCAGCGCTGTTCCTCGGCAGTACCTGCATCCTGACCACGCCCAACACCTTCCTCAAGCGTCCGCATTTGTGGCTGCGCATGATCGCCGACTTCCGCATCGCCTTTACGGCCGCGCCCAATTTCGCCTATGACCTGTGCCTGCAGCGGATCGACGACGCCCAGGTGGCGGGGCTGGACCTGTCGCACTGGCGCCACGCCGCCAACGGCTCCGAGCTGGTACAGGCGCGCACCATCAGCGCCTTCGTGGAGCGCTTTGCTCCGCTGGGCTTGCGGGCCGACGTCATCTGCCCGTGCTACGGCATGGCCGAGACCACCCTGTTCGTGTCCGGCAGCGGCGCTCGCGTGGCGCCGGTGTGTTCGGTCGACGCCGACCTGCTCGAACGCCACCGCTTCATGCCCAGCGCGCAGGGCGCGCGCAGCGTGGTCAGTTGCGGCGTGGTGCACGACCTGGACGTGCTGATCGTCGCCCCGGAAACGCGCGAGGTGGCCGGTGCCGGCGTGGTCGGCGAAATCTGGCTGCGCGGCGTGAGCGTGGCGCAAGGCTACTGGCGGCATGCGGAAGCGAGCGCGCGCGACTTCGGCGCCTGCACCGTGGATGGCCAGGGCGGCTACTTCCGCACCGGAGACCTGGGCGTGCTGCACGGCGGCGAACTGTATGTCACGGGCCGCCACAAGGAGATGATGATCGTGCACGGCCGTAACCTGTACCCACAAGACATCGAACGCGCGGTGCGCGCCGAGCATGCGGAACTGGCCAGCGGCGCCGGCGCGGTATTCACGGTCACCGCGCCGCACGAGGAAGTGGTGGTCACCCACGAACTGCGCGGGCAGTGGTGCGAGAGCGTGCTGCCGGCCCTGGCGCGCGGCATCAAGGCCACCGTCATGGCCTCGGCGGGGGTGCGGGTATCGGCCGTGGTGCTGCTGCGGCCGGGCGGGGTGCTGCGCACCACCAGCGGCAAGATCCAGCGCGGCACCATGCGCACCGCTTTCCTGCAGCAGTCGCTCACGCCAATGTACGAAGACGTGGACGCGCACCTGCAGGCGCTGCGCCATGCCGAGCCGGTGGCCGGGAGCGTGGCGTGAGCGCGCGCGACCTGTCGGCCCTGGTCGCGCTCGAAAGCGTGCTGGAGGCGGCATCCGCCGAGGGCCAGCCGTTTTCGCCCGCCGTCAGCGCCGAGCTGGATCGCCTGGAAGCTTTTCCGGCGGCGGCCTGCAAGGTGCTCGATGATTTCGGGCTGGCGGCCTGGTACGTGCCGCGCCGCCACGGCGGGCGCATGGAGAGTTTCTCCGAACTGCTGCAACTGTGGCGCGCGGTGGCGCGGCGCGACCTGACCGTGGCGGTGGCGCACGGCAAGACCTTCCTCGGCACCGGCTGCGTGTGGGTGGCGGCCGACCCGGAGCAGGCGCACGCGCTCGGGCGCGACGTCGCCGCCGGCGCGGTCGTGTCGTGGGGCTTGACCGAACGCGGACACGGCAGCGACCTGCTGGCCGGCGAACTGACGGCGACGCCGGATGCCGCCGGCTGGCGCGTGGATGGTGAAAAGTGGCTGATCAATAACGCCACCCGCGGCCAGGTGCTGTGCGCACTGGCGCGCACCGATGCGGCGGGCGGGCCGCGCGGTTTCAGCCTGTTCCTGATCGATAAACGCAGCCTGCCTGCCGGGAGCTACCGCTGCCTGCCCAAGGAAGCCACGCACGGCATCCGCGGCGCCGACATCAGCGGCATCGCCTACGCCAATGCGCAGGTAACGCCCGGCGCCCTGGTCGGACGCGAAGGGCAGGGCGTGGAAATCGTGCTCAAGGCCCTGCAAATGAGCCGCACCGCCTGCTCCGCCTTGTCGCTGGGCGCCGCCGACCACGCGCTGGCACTGGCGCTGCGCTTTGCCGGCGAGCGCCAGTTGTATGGACGGCGCATGCTCGATTTGCCGCTGGTGCGGCGCGTGATCGGCGAAGCCGCCGCCACCTTGCTCGCTGCCGAAGCGGTCAGCGTAGTGGCGGGGCGCTGCATGGCGGCGCTGCCGGGCGAAATGAGCGTGGTGGCCGCGCTGGCCAAGGCGCACGTGCCAAGCGCGGTCGACGAGATGATCGGCTCCCTCGGCGAACTGCTCGGCGCGCGCGCATTCCTGACCGAAGTGTTCGAGCATGGCATGTTCCAGAAGCTCGAACGTGACCACCGCATCGTCGCCATTTTCGACGGCAGCACGGTGGTCAACCGCAATGGACTGATCAACCAGTTCCGCAACCTGGCGCGCGGCTGGCGCGACGCACGCTGCGACCGCGGCGGCCTGGCGATTGTGTTCGATGCCGGCGCTGCGCTGCCCGAATTCGCACCCGAAAAACTGAGCATGATGTCGGCGGGCGGTTGCAGCGTGCTGCAAAGCCTGCCGCACACGTGCACGCAGCTGACCGGCGCGCCGGCGCGCGTGCAGCGTTTGGCGAACGCCCTGTGCGCGGCCAGCGCCGCCACGCTGGAGCAGTGCGGCGCGTATCAACCGTCGCCGCGCGAGGTACCGCCTGCGGCCTTCGATCTGGCGCGCCGCTACGAACTGTGTTTCGCCGGCGCGGCCTGCGTCGGTTACTGGCTGGCCAACCGCGCCGCCAACCAGGGCGCGCCGCTGTGGCATGACGCGCTGTGGCTGGAAGCGGCCTTGGTGCGCCTGCTGGCGCAACTGACCCCGGATGCACCCGGACTGGAAGACGATATGGCGATCTACGATACCTTGGCGCAGGCGCTGTCGGCCCCGGGCCTACCCCGGGCATCGATCCTGGCGCCGGCAGGGGAGGCGGCATGAACGCATCCAGCGTCGGCGCTCTTGAAAACATGCTGGGCGACCCGTGCGACAGCGCCAATCCGTGCGGCTTCGGCCAGGTGCTGGCGGCTGACGAACGTGGCGACATGCTGGCCGCCGGCGAGGAAACGCTCGACCGCTTCGGCTTCGGCGCCGAATTCGTGCCGGCCGCGCTGGGCGGGCGCCTGCATGCGCTTCCGAGCATGATCGAACTGGGACGAGCCGTATTCCGGCGCGACCCGTGCCTGGGTCTGGGCTACGGCGCCAGTTCCCTGATCGCCGCCGTCAACGTCTGGAGCGCCGGTTCGCCCGCGCAGCAGCGCACGGTGGCCGACCTGCTGCTGCGTAACCGCAAGCTGGCCTGCGCCTACCATGAACTCGACCACGGCAACGACCTGGCGCGCTGCGACTTCGAGGCGCTGCCCGGCGCGGACGGCCTGGTCCTGAACGGCGGCAAGCAGGTGATCGCGAACATCACGCGCGCCGATGCGATCATCGTCTACGCCCGCACCGATACCCGAGTGGGCGGGCGCAGCCACTCGCAACTGCTGGTGGAAAAACGCGCGCTGGACGGGGCCAAGACCACTTATCCGGCGCGGCTGTCCAGCGTCGGCATGCGCGGCGTGCAGCTTGGCTGCATCGACGTCAACGATTGCGCGCTGCCGCACGAGAGCATCATCGGCACGCCGGGGCAGGGGCTGGAAACGGCGCTCAAGGCGTTCCAGGTCACACGCGTCGCCTTGCCCGGCATGTTCATGGGCATTCTCGACACGGGCTTGCGCAGCACCCTGCGCTACACCCGCCAGCGCCAGTTGTACGGGCGCGCCGTGCTCGAACTGCCGCAAACGCGCGCGGTCGTGGCGGGCGCTTTTGCCGACCTGCTGCTGGCGGACTGCTTCGTGACCATCGCCGCGCGCACCCTGCATCTGATACCGCAGGCCGGCGGCGTGACCAGCGCCGCCGTCAAGTACCTCGTGCCCAAGCTGCTGATCGACGCCATGACCGGCCTGTCGGCCATCCTGGGCGCCCAGTTCTACCTGCGCGACGGGCGCAATGCGCTGTTCCAGAAACTGGTGCGCGACCTGAAACCTGCCTCGTTCGGCCATGCGGCGCGCGTGACGTGCCAGATGACGATCATGCCCCAGTTGCCGCTACTGGCGCGCCGCACCTGGCTGCGCGACGATTCGCCTGCCGCGCCGGAAGCGCTGTTCGACATTGGCGCGCCGCTCGCGCCTTTCGACTTTGCGACTTTGGCGCTGGGCGCGGCCGGCCACGATCCGCTGGCGGCGGCACTGCCAGCCGTGTGCGCGGCCCTGCAAGCCCACCCGCAGCTGGCCGTCCTGGCGCAGCGCTTCACCGACGAACTGGCGCGTTTGCAGGCTTACTACGTTGCGCTGGCGCCGGCCGAGTCCAGCGTCATGGCCAGCCCGCACAGTTACGCGCAGTGCGGGTGCTACGTGACGGTGCTGGCGGCGTCGGCCTGCCTGAACCTGTGGTGGCGCGAGCAGGCGCGGGTTGGCCAGGAGCGCGACGCGTTTCTGGCGGACCCGCGCTGGCTCGAAGTGGTGCTGCAACGGCTGCAGGGCCGCCTGTCCGGCAGCACCGCGCAGCACGACCCGGAGCACCTCGCTTTCCTGCTCGCCGAGCTGGAAGCGCGCCACGAGCGCGCGCAAAGTTTCGACCTGACCCGGCGTCCCCTGTCCGCATGGGGCGCCAATCCTTCCTCAACCCTTCAAGAAAGCTGATATGAGCATCGCACCCTACACCGTCGAACCAACCGAAGCATCCCTGAAAACCTGGCTGGCCGAGCGCGTCGCCGAATACGTGCGCCTGACGCCCGACCAGATCCGCAGCGACACGCCGCTGGCCGATTACGGCCTGGACTCGGTCTATGCGCTGACCCTGAACGCCGATATCGAGGACTACCTCGGGTTGACGCTCGATAACGCCCTGATGTGGGACCACCCCACCATCGATGCACTGAGCAAGGTGCTGATCGAGATGATGGCGCTCGAAAAAGCCTGAACCCACACCACCAATCTAAAAAGAGGACGATCATGAGAGACATCGACGCCGACGGCGCCCTGCAATTCCCCCTTCCGCGCGCCTGCCCGCATCACCCGCCGCCGGAATACCGCCAGCTGCGCATGGAGCAGCCGGTGGCGCGCGTGCGCACCCCGCGCGGCGACCTGGCCTGGCTGATCACGCGCCACCAGGATATCCGCGCGGTGCTGACCGACAAGCGCTTCAGCTCCGACCCGCTGGCGCCCGGCTATCCATCCTACCTGTCGGGCGATGTGGCGCCGCCGCCGGGCTTTTTCATGCAGATGGACGCGCCGGTGCACTCGCGCCTGCGCTCGCTGGTGATCGATGAATTCAAGGGCGGCTACGTCGAGACCTTGCGCCCGAAAATGCAAGCCATCGTCGACAGCATGATCGACGCCATGCTCAAGCTGCCGCCGCCGGTCGACTTTGTCGCCGTCATGGCCCTGCCGACCGCCTCGCTGATCATCTGCGAGCTGCTCGGCGTGCCGTACGAGGACAGCCCCTTCATCCAGAGCCGCACCGACACGGTGCTCGACCGCAGCAGCACGCCGGAACAGTCGCAGGGCGCGGCCATCGAACTGATGATGTATTTCGACCGCATCGTCACCGAAAAGGAGCAGAACCCGGGCGACGACCTGCTGGGGCGCCTGGTGGCCAATCCGGCCAACCGCGAGCGCGCCAGCCACCAGGAGATGGTCGGCATCGCCGCCTTGCTGCTGCTGGGCGGCTACGACACCATGGCCCAGGTCATGGGCCTGGGCACCCTGACCCTGATGACCCACCCCGACCAGTTGGCCGATTTGCAGCGCGAGCCGGCCTTGCTCGACACCCTGGTCGATGAACTGGTGCGCTACTGGTCGGTCAATCACGCCGGCCTGCCGCGCGCGGCGCTGGAAGACGTGGAAGTGGGCGGCCAGTTGATCAAGGCCGGCGAGGGCGTGCTGGTCATGCTCAATTCGGGCAACCGCGACGATAGCGTGTATCCCGACGCCGACCAGTTCGACATCCGGCGCCAGTGCCCGAACCATGTCGGCTTCGGCCACGGCCTGCACAAGTGCATCGGCGCCGCCTTCGCCCGGCTGGAACTGAAAATCGTCTTCGGCACGCTGTTCGAGCGCATTCCCGGCTTGCAGCTGGCCGGCGACGCCGATGCGCTGGCGTTCCGCCACGAGATGGTGCTGTATGGCCTGAAGGCCATGCCGGTCACCTGGCAGCAGGCGGCAGGAGAGCGGGCATGACGCGCCTGGTCGCTGTCTCGGGCAGCTTGCGGCGCGAATCGGCCAACACCACCTTGCTGCGCGCGGCCATCGCGCTGGCGCCATCAGATATCGCCATCACGCTGTACGAGGGCGTTGGCGATCTGCCGCAGTTCAACCCCGACATCGAGCACGACGCGCCGCCCCTGGTGCAAGCCTGGCGCGCGCTGCTGCGCGACTGCGACGGCATCGTCGTCGCGTGTCCGGAGTATGTGCACGGGGTGCCGGGCGCGTTCAAGAATGCGCTCGACTGGGTGGTGGGCAGCACCGAGCTGGCCGGCAAGCGGGTGGCGCTGATCAACGCCTCGGGGCGGGCGGTGCACTGCCATGCCGCGCTGGTCGAGATCATCACCACCATGGGCTGGATCGTGGTCGACGAAGCCTCGCCGGTGATCCCGGTGGCGGGCAAGAACTACACGCAGGCCGACATGATCGGCAATCCCGCGCTGGCAGAACCGCTGCTGGCGGCCTTGCATGCCATGGCCGGCGTGCCGGCGATGGCCGACTAACCGAATGCACTCGCGAAAGTTCCCGACTATGGCATCTTCCCTGTTTATCCGTTACGGCCAGTGGATCGTCCGTTTCCGCTGGCTCGTCATGCTGCTGGTGGCGCTGACAACCGTCTTCCTGGCCGGCTACCTGGGCAAACTCAAGCTCGACATGGACCCCGACCTGTGGGCGCCGCAGGCGCACCCCTACGTGAAAACCACCAAGCAGCTCGAACACCTGTTCGGCGGCACCAACTTCACGGTCATCGGCGTCATTCCGCGCCAGGGCGACATCTACCAGCCGGAGGTACTGGCCAAGGTACGGCGGATCCAGCAGGGAATCGAAGAGATCCAGGGTGCGATCAAGAGCAATACCATCAGCCTGGCGGCGCGCAAGATCAAGGCGATCGAGGGTGGCCCGGACGGCATGCTGGTGCGCCCGATCATGGAGACCATTCCCACCACGCCGGCGCAACTGGCGCAGCTCAAGGCCGCCGTGCTGGCCAATCCGCTGTACGTCAACACCCTGGTTTCGCCCAAGGGCGATGCCGCGGCGATCCTGACCGACTTCAAGATGGACAAGCTCAAACCGAGCTACCAGGCGATCTATCAGCAGATCCAGGCCGTGATCGACAAGGAGCGCGACGCCCAGACCGAGATCGTGGCCGGCGGGCTGCTGGTCAACCTGGCGGCCACCGAGCGCCATGTGATGGAGCTGCCGATGTTCCTGGGCGCGGCGTTCCTGGTCATCATGCTGGTGCAGTACCTGTCGTTCCGCAGTTTCCAGGGCATGCTGCTGCCGCTCGTCACGGGGCTGCTCAGCGTGATCTGGGCGCTCGGCTTCATGGGGCTGGTGGGCGTGCACATGGACCTGATGAACACGAATACCCCGATCCTGATCATGGCGGTGGCCACCGGCCATGCGATCCAGATCCTCAAGCGCTACTACGAGCAGTACGCCGAATTGTGCGGGCGCGGGCGCGACCCGGCGCTGGCGCCCGACCTGGCCCTGGTCGGCAAGACGGTCGAGAACTACACCCACAAGGACCTGAACCGGGCGGCGGTGATCAAGTCGCTGGCCTGGATCGCGCCGATCATGATCACCGCCGGCCTGATCGCCAGCGTGACCTTCTTTTCGCTGACCCTGGCGGAGGTGTCGGTGGTGCGCCATTTCGGCGTGTTCGCCGGTTCCGGCATCATCGCGGTGCTGGTGCTGGAAATGACCCTGATTCCGGCCATGCGGGCCGCGTTCGCGCCGCCCAAGGCGGCGGCCGCCGGCAAGCGGGCCGGTCCCAGCCTGCTCGACCGGGCGCTGGCGCGCCTGGCCGACCGTCTGCTCGACGGCAACGCCTGGCGCATCCTGGTTGGCGGCCTGGTGCTGGTCGCACTGGCGCTGGCGGGCGTATCGCGCCTGTATGTCGACAATAGCCTGAACCACGACCATCTGGCCGGCAGCGCGGTACGCATCAACGACGCCGCCCTGAACCGCCATTTCGGCGGCACCAATTCGATGTTCTTCCTGGTCCAGGGCAAGAGCGACGACGCCATCAAGGACCCGCAGGTATTGCGCGGCATGGCCGAACTGCAGGACTTCCTGAACCGCCAGCCGGGTGTCGGCAAGACTACCTCGCTGGCCGACATGCTCAAGAAGATGAACCAGGCGATGCATGCCGACGACCCGGCCTTCTACCAGATTCCCGAGACGCGCGACCTGGTGGCGCAATACCTGCTGCTGTTCTCGATGTCCGGCCAGCCGCAGGATCTCGACAACGTGGTCGACACCGATTACCGCCATGCGGTGATCCAGGTACTGCTCAAGGAAGACAGTACCCAGAAGGCCGAGCAGCTGTACCTGATGGCGCAGCCGATCATCGCCCGGCACTTCCCGCGCGACGTGGTGGTGTCGATCGGCGGCTCGCTGCCGGAAACCATCGCGATCAACGAGTCGCTGACGCGCGACAAGGTGCAAAACATGATCCAGATGAGCGTGATCGTGTTCATCCTTGCCAGCATCGCGCTGCGCTCTGTGGTGGGCGGCCTGTTCGTCGCCATTCCGCTGGTGCTGATCATCCTGGCCAACCTGGGCCTGATGGGCTGGTTCGGCATTCCCCTCGACATGGGCACCTCGACCACGGCGTCGATGGCGATCGGGGTCGGCGCCGATTACGAGATTTATCTGCTGTTCCGCTTCCGCGAGGAATTCCGGCGCGACGGCGACCTGGCGCGCGCAACCCGCACCTCGCTCATGACATCCGGCAAGGCGATCGTGCTGGTGGCCCTGGCCATCGCCGGCGGTTATTCCGTCCTGCTCGGCACCGGCTTCGCGTTCTATATCCGCTTCGCCCTGATGGTGATCGTCACCATGACGGTCAGCAGTGTGTGCGCGCTGGTGTTCCTGCGCTCGATGATGATGGTCTTCAAGCCGCGCTTCATTTTCGGGGCGCGGCCCCAGCTTACCAAGGAGCAGCTCGCATGAAACCTACCCTGCCATTTTCCTTTCGGCGAGCCGCGCTGGGCGCGGCCATCGCCTGCGCCTTGCTGCCGGCCCGGGCCGACACGGCCCACGACATGATGGAGAAGAATTTCTACGTGTCGAAGATCGGCGCGATGAAGTCGCAGATGACCATGAACCTGGTCGCGCCCGACGGCAAGCAGCGCGTGCGCAAGATGGATACCGTTTCGCAGCTGCAAAAGAACGGCATCGATTCGAGCCTGGTGGTGCGCTTCCAGCATCCGCAGGATATCAAGGGCACGGCCTTTCTCGAAGTCGAGCATGCCGATGGCGACGACGACCTGTGGATCTACCTGCCAGCCCTGCAAAAGGTGCGGCGCCTGGTCGCCAACAACAAGAAGGACAGCTTCATGGGCTCGGACTTCAGTTACGGCGAAATGCTGCCGCCGCGGGTGGACGCGTGGCGCCACACGCAGGTGCGCAGCGAGGCGGTGGAGGGCCAGGAGTGCGTGCTGATCGAATCGGTGCCGGCGTCGGACAAGGTGCGCGAGGACAGCGGCTACAGCAAGAAGCTGAGCTGGCTGCGCAAGGATAACGCGCTCGAAGCGAAGGTCGAGTATTACGACCTGGCCGGCAAGCTGCTCAAGGTGCAGCACGCGCGCCAGCCCAAGCTGGTCGAGCCGGACAAGGGCCGCTGGCTCGCGCAAAGCCGCGAGATGGTCAACGTCCAGACCGGCCACAAGACCCTGATATCGCTCGATACGATCGACACCGCCTTCAGCGTGACGCCGCAGATGTTTTCCACCCGCGCGCTTGAGGTGCGATGAGGGGCGCGGCATGCGGTGCGTTGATCGCCATGCTGTGCGGTCCGGTTGCGGCGTGCCGCGCGGCCGGCGCGCAGCTCCAGCCCAGCGCCGTGCTGCGGCTCGATCACCTGCGCGGCGCCACCGGTGCCACGGCCGACCTGCAGATCGAGCCCACCTGGGGCGAGCGCGCGAGCGGCAAGGCGCTGCTGCGCCTGACCCGGCCGAGGCTGGGCGCGCCGCAAGGCGGGGACAGCGCGGCCAATGCCGACCTGATCGAGGCGTTCGCGCTGTGGCACGGCGAGCATGTCGACGTCAAGCTGGGCAAGCAGATTGTCGCGTGGGGCAGGGCGGACGGAGTCAATCCGACCGATAACCTCACACCCAGGAACTTTCGGGTGCAGTCGCCGTACGAGAAAGACCAGCGCGAGGGCGTGGCGGCCCTGCTGGTCAATTATTTCCCGGCCCCGCAGGACACCGTCAGCCTGTTTCTGAGCCCGACGTTTCGGCCGAGCCGCCTGCCGCTGCCCGACACCGGCGCGCTGGTTTTCGAGGATCGCCAGCCCGACCGGGGGCGCTGGCCGCTGGGCCTCAAATTCGACCGGCGCGGCGACAGGCTGGACTGGTCGCTCAGCTATTATCGCGGCTACCAGCTGGCGCCGGAGTGGCAGGCCGGTGCCGGGCCGGGCAGCGTGATCCTGCACTACCCCAACATCCGCGTGTTCGGGGCCGATGCGGCGGTGAACCTGGGCCGCTACGGCTGGCGTGGCGAACTGGCGCGCGTGCTGCGCGACGATCCCGCGCAGCCGGGCGGGGCGGGCGCCAACTGGACCCTGGTGACTGGCCTCGACCGCAATTTCGACGAGGACCTGAACGTCAATGTGCAACTGATCGTCCAGCAGAACGGCAACCTGGACGACGTGGCCGGCATCGTCGACGGGCAGCGCCGCGCCGTTGCCGGCGTCAACGCGATCAGCTTTCATCAGGAACGCGATCGCAAGTTCGGCGCCACCATGCGGATAGGCAAGAAATGGCTGAACGGCACCCTGGAAGCCGAATTGCTCGCCTACGGCTACTTTCAGCCGCGCACCAGTTACTGGCGGCCCTTGCTGGCCTACGCGCTGCGCGACGACCTGCGCCTGAGCGTGGGCGGCGACCTGTTCGTGGGCAGGCCGGCAAGCTATTTCGGCAGCAACCGTAGCCTGCGGGGAATGTTCGTCGAGCTGCGCTACTTCCATTGAACCGGCATCGGTGCGGCCCCGGCGCGGGCCGCTGCCGACACTTTCATGCCCTGCGCATACAAAGTCAGACGCTTTCTGCCGCCTGGCATCTCCCCGTCTGCTTACTTTGCATCAAGCAATTAATTATTCTTGTGCAAAGTGGAAATATGACAATATTATTACCGGGGTTTCGTTGCATTCGTTGCAGCAGGACCAGGGCAGTGCTTTCCTGAAGAAAAAGCACGCCAGCCGGAAAAAGTACAGGAAGAAATCTCACCGAAAGAATCGAACCTCACAAGCCGCGAAAGGGCACCGCATGACAATGAAGCCTCGGAATCCGTTCAATACCGGCGGATTGCAACATCCGCGTAGTGCCGTATGCAAGAAGTCGTCTCTTGCCGTATGTATTGCCCTTGCCTTTGCCGCCGCGCCGTTCGCGCAGGCTGCCGCGGCCGGCGCTTCCGCCACAGTTCCGGCGTCCACCCAGCGTGCCGCGCCGTACTGGCAGGACGCTGCCGTTTCCGCTGAACGGATGAGCGCCACCAGCGCCCGCACGCCGTCCCTGAAGCTCAAGCGCTTCCGTGGCGCCACGCTGGACGCGGCCGGCATGCAGTCGCTGGTCGCCGGTGCCCCGCTCGAACGCGGCAGCAGCGCGCTTGCCAGCACCCAGACGATTTCGCTGCCGCACCCGGATGGCGGCTACCAGCGTTTCACGCTGGTCGAGTCGCCCATCATGGAACCCGGCCTGGCCGCCAAGCACCCGGATATCAAGACCTACAAGGGCCGCGGCATCGACGATCCGAGCGCCACCCTGCGCATGGACATCACGCCGCTCGGCCTGCACGCCTCGGTGCGTTCGGCCAATGGCGGCTGGTATGTGGACCCGTACTACCACCTCGATACGAGCCTGTACGCCAGCTACAACCGCGTCGACCTGATCAACTCGCATGGCCCGCTGATCGAGGGTGCGCTGGCCGGATCGCAACTGGCGCTGTCGCATTCCTTTTACAAGGAGGGCGGCGCGGTCGAGGTGCGCGGTTCCGGCTTTGTGCCGGGGGCGACGGTTAACCTGAGCGTGCGCGGCGAAGGCGAAGCGGCCACCTTGCACAGCGTTGCGGTCACGGCCGACAGCAAGGGCGCGGTCACCTTCAGCTTGCCCGCCGGCCGCAGCGGCGCGTTCGAGGTCAGCGCGACCGACGGCAAGACCACCAGCGCCGCCCCGTTCCGCGTGGTGGACGGCGACATGGCGCCCAATGCGGCCGTCGGCGACCAGTTGCGCACCTACCGGCTGGCACTGGTCACCGACCCGAGCTACGCCAAGCACTTCGGCGGCCCGGCCAACGTCACGGCCGCCAAGGTCACGCTGATCAACCGCGTCAGCCAGGTCTACGAGGATGAAACCTCGATCCGCATGGTGCTGATCGACGCCACCGACGCACTGAACCTCGATAGCGACGCCCAGATGACCGGCGTCGACGGCCCGTGCGGCGCGGCGGCGTGCTATACCGTCGCGCAGTCCGAAGGCTGCGCCAGTTCGACCCTGTCGCGCACCCGCGTCGTCACCGGCCTGCTGGCGGGGGCCAGCAACTTCGACATCGGCCACATTGCGTTTGGCCTGAACGGCGGCGGCATCGCCAGTCTTGGCGTCGTCGGCGGCAACGCCAAGGCCCAGGGCTGCACCGGCGTGCCCGACCCGGTCGGCGACGCGTTCGCGGTCGACTACGTGGCGCACGAACTGGGTCACCAGTTTGCCGGCAACCACACCTTCAACGGCGTCACCGCCAATTGCAGCGGCGGCAACCGCAATGGCGGCACCTCGGTGGAAGTGGGCAGCGGCTCGTCGATCATGGCGTATGCCGGCATTTGCAGCACCGACAATCTGCAGCCGCACAGCGACCCGTACTGGTCGCAGCGCAGCTTCGACGAAATCGTGGCCTACACCTCCAGCGCCGAATCGAACCTCAATGAAGTCCAGTTTGTGGCAATGAGGGGGTTCAACAAGGCAGGCCAGCAATTCCGGATCAACGTCAACGGCAACCTGTCGGCGCCTGTCGTGCGCGGCACCAATTACACCACCGCCGGTGTCAAGGCCGCGATCGAAGGCAGCCCCAACTGGCCAGCCGGCGCCGCGGTGTCGGTCAGCGCACTGTCCGACACGGCGTTTACCGTGACGTTCAACGGTTCGCTTGCGGGCACCAATGTCGCCTCGCTCCAGCTGGTCGAATGCACGGATGGCTGCAGCGGCCTGGTTGGTGAAGTCGCCAAGGGCGGCTTGACCACGCGCGGCGGCTCCGTGTCGGCGGCGGGCAACATCGCCCCTGTCGTCACGGTGCCGACCGGCTACACGATCCCCCTGCGTACGCCGTTCGCGCTGACGGGCAACGCGACCGATGCCGATGGCGACCTGATCACCTACATGTGGGAGCAGAACGACCGCGGCGCTTCCAGCGGGACCGGCTTGACCAACAACGTCAAGCTCAATGGCCCGCTGTTCCGCCAGTTCGGCACGCGCGCAGTCGTGTCCAAAGCCGACTCGCTCGAATACAACTCGGCGGGCGAGAACCACACGACGGCCGATCCGACGCGGGTGTTCCCTGACATGGTGCAGATCCTGGCCAACAACACCAATGCGGTCACGGGCGCCTGCGCCGCTGCCGCGACGCCGCCGAGCGTGGCCGATATCGACTGCTACTCGGAGTTCCTGCCGACCGCCGATTACGTGGGCCTGGCCGGTACCAACGCCTCGCCGGCGTCGCTGAACTTCAGGCTCACGGCACGCGATGGCAAGGGCGGCGTCAGCAGCGCCAGCACCAGCCTGGTGCTGGCGGCGAATACCGGACCGTTCCTGGTCACGTCGTTCGACACGGCGGTGGTGCTCGATTCGGGCTCGGTGCAGAAGGTCACCTGGAACGTCGCCAACACCAACGTGGCGCCAGTGAACACGGCCAGTGTGAACATTGCGCTGTCGCTCGACGGCGGCAAAACCTGGCCGCACCAGCTGGCCGAAGGTGTGCCGAACAATGGCAGCGCCAGCGTCACCTTGCCGTCGGTGACGACGAAAGCGGCGCGGATCAAGGTGGAAGCGGTGGGCAACGTGTTCTTCGACGTCTCGAACGCGGATTTTGCGATCCGTGTGGCGGGTGACTTGAACAACGACGGCACCGCCGATTGCGCCGACCTGGCCATCGTCAAGGCCTCGATCGGCAAGCGCACCGGCCAGCCGGGCTTTGACGTCCGGGCCGACGCGAATGCCGACGGCGTCGTCAACGCACGCGACCTGACTTACGTAGCACAGCGCCTGCCGAACGGCACCGCCTGCAATTAACCAAACGCGGCCGGCCGGGTGTGCGCATCCGGCCGGCTGTTACCGTACAACACGCCCTTCGGGGTAATAGGATAAACAAGATGACGATTTTGAAGAAATGCCTGGCTGCCATGCTGCTGGCCGCCAGTACGCAGGCTTTTGCACTTCCAACGCTGTCGCTGAGCGCCTCGCCGGCCACGGTGGGCTCGACGGTGGACCTCGCCGTGAGAATTTCCGACGTGGCGGACCTGTACGGCTACCAGTTCACGCTCACCTTCGATTCGGCCTTGCTCAAGGCGAACAGCGTTACCGAGGGTGCGTTCCTGGGCACCGCAGGCCCGACATCCAGCGGCGTCAGCGCGATCGACAACGCGACCGGCCTGATTTCGTTCGTGTTCAACACGCGCCTCGGGGCGGGTGCGGGCGCCTTCGGCAGCGGCGACCTGGCGCACATCAGTTTCGATACGCTCGCCGCGGGCAGTGCGGCGCTGACCTTCTCCGACGTGCTGTTCCTCGACTCCAACCAGAACGAGATCGTGGTGACGGCCGATAACGGTTCGGTCCAGGTCGTGCCGGAGCCGGCAACCTACATGATGATGGGCGTCGGCCTGTTGGCGCTGGGCGCGATGCGGCGCCGCCAGTTGGGCGCGCGCGCCTGATTCATCGTGCCGGCGGGGTAACCGCCGGCATTGACAATGCATCACGACAGAGGCATGCGCAGGATCACATTGCCGTGTTCCCTGCGCTGTCGTGATGCGACCAGCTTACTTCAACGATATCGCGATATCGACCACGGCAGCGCCACCGCTGCCGATCACCGAGGCCGCCGCATTCGCCGCGCCATTCACCGGCACTGCCGCTCCCGTTGCCAGATCGACCCGGTACAGCGTGTTCGGGCCGCTGGCCGTGCTACGCAAGGCCGCCAGCACCAGGCCGTTGGCGCCGCCCGCGATATCCATGCTTGCGTCGCCAAGCACATCGACACCGAAAGCGCCGATATTGGTCAAGGTGCCATCGTTCGGCGGGTTTTGCAGCGCCAGGTTGTCGCTGCCGGTATCGGCCACGAACAGCATCGTCGCGCTGGTGCCGGCGAAGCTGTTGGTGTAGGCACCCGCAGTGACCACCGGATTGGCGCCAGCCCGGTTGATGCTGCCGTCGGTGGTCGTGGCGCCCGTATCGACGTTGATGCGCAGGCTCTGGCCGGCATTGCTGATCACGCGCAGGCGGTCGGCCACCGGATTGAAGTCAACCGCAAACTCGCTGCCCGAGATGATGCTGAAGGGTAGCGTGAGATCGGCGACGTCGGCGGCGAGCGTGGCCCTGGCGGTGGCGACGCCGCTGGTGGTGTCGATCGTCATGATGCGGCCGGCCGACGAGATACCATACAGCAGGCCGTCTTTTGGACGGATATCGAATCCGAGCAGCTTTTCACCGCTGTTCAGGCCCGTGATGGCGACGTCGGTGTCGAACTTGGCCGGGGTGGCGGCCTTGAACGACACCAGGCGCGCGCCATCGGTCAGGCCGAACACGACCGGCACCTTCGGCGTACGCAGTGCCAGGCCCTTGACGCTGTCGGTCAGGTCGAGCGCGGCGAGCAGCGTCGCGGCATTCGCGCTGGCGCCCAGGTTGATCGTGTACAGCCCCGTCTTGCCGCCCACGGTCAGCGCGGCCAGGCCGCGGTTGGTGCGGGCGTCGATGTCGAAGCCGCCGACGGCGGTTGCCGGCACGCCCAGCGCAACAGGTGCGCTCAGGGTGTCATTGTTGGGCGGGGCCTGGGTGTAGAGCATGGCGCTGGCGGCGTCGATGACGAACAGCGTGGTGCTGGCGGTGCCGGCAAACCCGTTGGTGTAGGCGGCCGAAGTGATCTTCGCCGTGGCCGGGCCGCCGTTGATGTCGCCATCGCTGGTGGCGGCGCCGCTGTCGACGTTGATGCGCAGGTTCTGGCCGGTGTCGCCGACCACGCGCAAGCGGTCGGCCGCCGGGTTGAAGTCGACTGCGAAGTCGGCGCCGCGCAGGGCAGTGAAGGGCGCGCTGGTGTCGCCCGGGTCGGCCACGATGGTCGACCTGACGGCCGCCGCGCCGGTCGACGGGGCGATCGTGTAAATGCGTCCGCTGCTGCCAACGCCGTACAGTTGGCCGTCGACCGCACGGAAATCGATGCCCACGATGGTTTCCGACGTCTGCAAGCCCGACATGGCGACGTTGGTGCGCAGGGCATTGTCGGCGTTGAGCGAGACGATCCGGCCGGCGGTGCTGCGCAGCGGCCAATTGGCCACCACATCCACCCCGCTGGTGGTCGAGTCCACGCCGTTGATGAAGAAGCGCCCGCCGCCCACGCCGGCGTAGCCGCGCGCGCTGAGGAACTGGCGCACGTTGGCTTGCGTCAGGTTTTCACTGAGCACGATGCGGTCGCGAATCTTGATCCGGTAGGCATCGACCGTCAGGCTGACCGGCCCCAGCCGCGCAACCGCGCCGAGCGCCAGATTCACCGACTTTTCAGGCCCCAGCGGCGTGGCGCCGAGCGCGTGGCCAGCTTGCCGGTTGTGCTTGTCGTTAACAGAACGACGCATTTCACATATGCTCGGAAGGCGAGCGCAACGCCGCTGGGCTGGCCGAACGGCTTGGCCTATTGGCCAGTTGGCTTCTCGAATGGCCTGCTGTAATGTCTAAGCTCCGCGTCGCTGGGGACGCGGCTGCAAATGCGATGCGTTCGCTAAAGGGTGGCTTGGATCGCTTCAGAATCCATGACCGCAACCGCACACAGCATCGCGGTCTATTGTTGAAATCGTTGCAGTTCGATAGTTTCTTGGGTATCAAGACTGGCGTCAGGATGAACGCGACTCCTGAATTGGAGAAAAAATGTGGCGTATTGCACTCCCGTTTCTTTTGCTCATGTTTGCCTTTACAGCGCGCGCTTCCACAGAGCCGGACAAGTACGCCGAGTTTCGTGCGCTTGCCATGGACGTTGCGGCGAACATCGAGGCGGCAGCCGGGAAGCTTCATACGGAGGGTATTCCAGGCTACGCGCCCGATAGCGATCGGCGCAATGCCATCGGGCGCCTGCGGACCAGGCTCGAGAAATTTTCAAAAATTCCTGCCCTCACGGAACGGGACATTCAAAACGCCGGCTATGCGCTCGGTGGGCTGATCGAATACGAACCGGAAGTGTACGCGGCAGTCATCAACGAACCTGGCATGCGCGCCCGGCTTCGTTCCGCTGAGCTGAACATGGGAATGGAGTTTTTCGTTGCGCCCGAATTGGTTTCGCAGGGCATGAAAATTCTCGACGATCTGCTGGCCTTGGCGAAGACAGCTCCAACCAAAGCGCCTCCAGCCGCCAAGGAGGGGCAGCCCATCAGCGGCGAGACCCTGGACGATATTGCCGATGAGCTGAAAAATGAACGTGCTCAGATAGCCGGCGAAGCCTTCGCCAATCGATATATGGCAGCCAAAACCGGGGCAATGTTGTACCAGATGCTGGGGACATTGCACCGAAGCGGGCGAATCTCCGACGAGTCGCTCGATACGCAGATCATGTCTTACCTGCTTGAAGCCAAGGGGCCGGCGTACGACTATTATCGCCTGTACGCGTTCTACGGCAACAACTACGCGCTTGCCAATCGCCTCGGCAGCATGTACCTGGCAAAGTACTGCGCTGACGCGGAAAATTTCAGTTTTATATGCTTCACTGTCATAACGCAGACGGCCTTCAACTATTACCGGCTCGGTGATACCGCCGCCTATGGCGCTACGCTGCGGCAGCTGGATAAAGCACTCGGTGAGCATCGGCGACTGCGGCTGGCAACCATGTCCATGAGTGCGGTGGCCGGAACAGAGACAGAAAGGAGGAAAAAAGCGCTTGTGGAACTGAGATCCCACATACCCAACATGGACAGCTTGATCGATGGCGATGAAGGAAATTGGGAATTCGACGAGATGGAGAGGATGGCGGCCGGCGTGATGCAAGCCCAAGCCGTAGGCTACTGGATCGCGCGAGCTGACGGCAAGAACTTCCCCCGGATTGCAACAGCGATGGCAGAGGCCAGGGATGAGGAATTCGCCGAAGAGGACTGGGCATCAGTGTTAATCGTCGGCGCCTATTTGAGTTCCATCGCACTGAATGATTACGACGCATTAGTGACAGCGATAAACGGCATACGCGATTTAATGGCCGCGCACGCCGCAGAAAACGAGGCTGATAGCGACCTCGTTCCCGTCGATCTCATGAAGGTTGGCGCGCTGTACGGCGCCAACAGGCTGAAAGAGGCGCGCGAACTCGCAAAGAAAATACGGAGCAACCCCGCATTCAGCCCGCCACAAATTGATGCCGGGCCAGCGCCCTTGAACGTTCTTTCAAGTTGCCACTCAGCCGCAAGCTTCGTGCCGAACGAGGCCGCGAATCCGGTCATGTCCGCCAACCAGTATCTATTAAGTAAGATCGAAATGAGGATCGGCCTGAGAATGGGCGAACGGATGCCGATAGCGGCGGTCCGTTCGATCATGGAATACGAGGCTCGCGAACTGCTCGCAGAAACATCCAGCAGGAACGAGAAACATCAAGCTTTCCTGCCTTCGGATTTTATCTCGAGCTGGCCTGACTACAGCAAGGTATTCGCAGGCGATAAAAATGCGCACGCGCGACTTGCCAAGGCGGCCAAATGCTTGCTCGCGCGTCCAGAAATCGTCGAGCGCCTGGGCTACGATTTCGTCAACAAAGGCAGCAAGGAGCGCCAAACCCTGAATGCGTCCATTTTCGCCTTGCTGTCGGACAGCGGGATGTTTCAGCAGCACGGCAAGGTGATCAACAACGAGGACTTCGTGCTGTTGCAGGCAGCGTCCATCATGCAGGCGCACAACGGCATATCGTCCGCGACAGCCCGATCCGTCTTTGCCAGCAGCGATGTTCGCAACAGTATCCAGGGGGCGGAAATTGGCATGGCACGACTTACCGACCAGTTCAACGCGTCGGCCAAGCACTATAACTTATCGGAAATGGTAAAGCTGATCTCCGCGGACCAGGCTGGCGGCCTGGAACCAATGCTGTCGAGCATGATGAATTATCCGGAAGAATTCGCAACCTATGCGCAACTCAGGAATCAAAGTATTGCCACGCTGGATGAAGTAAAAAAGATGCTAAAAGCAGGCGACGCGGCCATGCTGTTGACCCTGTTCGACGGCAGGCTGGTATCGGTCGTCGTGCGGGAAGATTCCGCCAGAGTGCGGTCGGCCAGCATCCCGCGCAAGGGGATGAAAAGTGCCGTGGCCGAACTGCAGGCAAGTACCAATTTTCTCTCGCGGCAGAGTACACGCTTGCCTCCCCCTTATCGCGCCGACATCGCCTGGCAGCTCTACAAGCAATTGTTCAAACCCATCGAGGCTTGGCTCGCTGGCGTGCGCACGGTGTATCTGGTGGCAGGTGAAGATCTGGCCCTGATTCCATTCTCCGCGCTGGTCACATCGACACCGCCGGCCCAGTCGGCCGTTGACTTCTCGACATACCGCCGGTTGCAGTGGCTCGGAGACAAGCTCGCCTTCGTCTCGCTTCCCTCAGTGCATTCGCTGCTTAAAACCGCCGCCGTAAGCAATCGGGAAACGCCCAGTTTACTCGGCGTCGGCGACCCGGAGGTGGCCGCGCAGATGCTGATCGACCTTCGTCTATCGCCGATGCCCGACACCGCCCGCTTGCTCAACAGGGTCCGCAAGCCCGGCGATCCGGCGCCTCTGCTGCGCGCCCAAGCCAGCTATGGAGGCTTGCTCGCGGCCGGCAATCGTGGAATTCTGTCGCGTGCGGATATCGCCTTGATCAACTCCCACGCACTGGCGGCCGGCGAGAGCGCAAAATACGGAACGCAGGAGCCGGCCATTTTGCTGGCGCCCACAAGCCAGCCTGACCTCGCCGATTTTCTCGATCCAACGAAGGTGATGTCGATGAAACTGTCGCTCAGGCTGATCATGCTGCTTGCATGCGAGACGGCGGGTGGCCGCACGATAGACAATGCGCAGCCGTATGCAGGACTGGTCAATGCATTTTTCTTCGCAGGCGCCGATTCAGTGGTGGCCACCAATTTGCCGGTTGATCCGGCCGTCGCGGAAGACTTCGCGGTGCACTTCCTTCAGTATGTCAGGGACGGCAAGAAGTCCAGTGCCATGGCGTTGCAGATGGCCGCAGCCGATGTCCGTTGCGCAAACGATTCCATGGCATGTGCCGAGGGCGATCGATATGTGTGGGCCCATCCTGCGTATTGGTCCCAATTTACGCTGGTCGGTTCGGGCCGCTGAAGCTGAGGTTAGCGTTCTTTACATTAAGGAGAACATCGCATGAGCACATCCCGTAGCAGGAATGCGAATACATACGTACGGCAAGCTGCCGCCGCTCTGTTTTTTAGTGGCATGTGTCTGGCCCAGGCCGCACCAACAGTGTCGGATATCCTCATCAAGCACAATATCAAAGACGGTGAGGTGCCTACCGCTACCCTGATGCACATCATCTTGACGGCGGAGCCAAAAAACCAGGACGAGCGAGACGTGGTGCTCGGGCTGAAACAGGACGTCCTCGAGCGCTACTTGAACAATGAAACGCAAGATCATAAAGAGGCCGCGCTGGCGCTATCGATAGCGGTTGTTGAAGACGCACGTGAACTCTACGGAAGGGACAGCGCCAGGGTAATCCCCGTCTTGCGCCTGGCTGCGCGCGTGTGCTTGCACTACCAGGAGCGTGCCCGTGCCGTCACTCTGCTGACCGACGCGCTGCGCGTCTCCGAGATCGTTTATGGTGCCGATGACCCGGCCAGCCGTTTTGTCATGCGCGATCTGGGCCAAAGCTACGCAGCGAAAGGCAATCCTGCCCGCGCCGATCAATTGAAGAAGAAGGCGGAATACCTGAAGAAGGTGGCGCCAGCATCGATCCGGGGTATCAGCGTCTTGGCGAGCGCTCCGCCCGCGATTGAATCGAAGCCCTATCAACTGGTTCCAGTCTTTTTCCAGACTACCCGCAAGAAAACGGGTAACGACGATCCCCAAGCGTATTTCGGCACGCAGCGCGCCGGCGCAAGCAGCTATGGCGTTTCCTACGTCAGCGTGCCGCGCCAGCGCGAAAGCGGCACGATTCCGCACGCATCCATCCTCAAGCTGGACTTCAGCACCGATCCGAACCGCCATGTGATTCTGAAGGAGATTTCCCTTTATGACGGCAGGGCAGGCTTCCTCAAGGCCATCACAGAGAAAATGAACGCCTCTGCCCGCAAGGAATCGCTCGTCTACATCCACGGTTTCAATCAATCGTTCCAGGATGGCATGGAAACAGCGGGCATGCTGGCTGTCGATCTGGAAATCGACGGCAGCGTCGTCTCGTACGCCTGGCCCTCCAAGAAGAATGTACTCAAGTACGTCGCAGACATGGATGAATCGAATGCGCTGATCAATAAGGATGCCCTTAAAGAATTGCTGGCCGACGTGTCCAGCTCGGTTGGTGCAAAGAGCGTCTACGTAATCGCTCACTCGATGGGCAACCGGTTGCTGCTCGACGCGTTGCAGCTCTTGCCCTCCAGCGGTGACAAGCGGCGCTTCGATAGTGTGATCTTTGCCTCGCCCGACGTGGAAAGCAATGAGTTCGAAACGATGGTCGGCAAGACCTTTAGCCAGGCGAGCAGAATGACGCTATACACGGCAGGGAGCGACATTCCTCTCAGTCTGTCGGAGTTGATTCGCGCAGGACTGTTCAATAGCGATAATTTACGCCGCGCTGGCGACCGCGATGGCGGTGTAAAGTCACACCCGTATCTGGACGTGGTCGATGCGTCCAAGGCGCAAGCGGATTGGCTGGGACACCGCAACTTCGCCCAACTGGCCAAGGATGACTTGAGGGCCTTGTTGTGGTTACGCGTCCCGGCAACCAGGCGCTGCGTGCTGCAGGCACAGACCGGAGGATGGCGCTACGACCCGCAGGTAAACTGCAGCTCCGGTGCCTTCGGCATGGCAACCTTGTATTACCGGCGCCTGCAGGATACGGCAAAGGCGGCGGCGCAGCTCGATAGCACTGCCGGCCCGCTGGCGAAGCAGGCCAGTTCGATCCTTAAAGGCATGCTGCCGACGAACTAGCGCCGGCCGGTTGGCCAATTGGCCAGTTGGCTTTTCAAACGGCTTGCTGTAATGTCATGAAATTCGCGCCGCCGGGGGCGCCGCTGCGTCTGTGATGCGTTCGCCAAAGGGTGGCTTGGATGACTTCAGAAGTCAGGGTTGCAACCGCACACAGCCTCGAAGCCGAGCTTCTCCGCCTGCTCGCGCGCCAGGGCCGGCGCGTGCCCATCCCGGTCTTCCTCGGCGCCGTCATGATCGCCGCGCTGGCGTGGGGACGCGTCCCCAGCGTGTACCTCGGCGCCTGGCTGCTGCTGGTGGCGCTGGTGCTGGTGGCCCGCTGGCTCATCCTGGGCCGCCTGCCGGCGCTGGCCGACCTGAGCGACGCGCGCCGTCTTCAGATCTGTATCGCGCTGAGCGCCCTGAACGGCTGCACGCACGCGCTGTCGCTGCTGTTTTTCACGGCGCTGCCCGAATTCCAGCGCGCCATCCAGTCCCTGCTGCTGGTGGGACTGTGCGCCGGCTCGGTTGCCACCACCGCCGGCTATCGCCCGGTGTTTCTCGCGTTCCTGCTGCCGGTGATGGCGCCGCTGGTGGCCCAGTGGGCGCTGATGGGCCATGGCGGCTGGGTCGGCGGCGCCACCGCGCTCATCCTGACGCTGTTCGGTGCGGTGCTGATTGCCCTGGCCAGCGACTCGTTCCGCCTGTTTCGCGAATCGTTCGAGATCCGCCTGCAGCAGGCCAGCCTGAACGCGCAGCTCAACCTTGCCCTGAGCGCGGCCGAAGCGGCCAACCGCGCCAAGACCCGCTTCCTGGCCTCGGCCAGCCACGACCTGCGCCAGCCGGTGCACGCGCTATCCCTGTTCGCCGGCGCACTCGCCATGCAGCCGCTCGATGACGACAGCCGCGACATCGCGCGTCACATGGGGCAGGCGATCCAAACCTTGTCGGGCCAGCTCGATGCCTTGCTCGACGTCTCCAGGCTCGACGCCGGTATCGTCCAGGTCCGCCCGGCGGAACTGG
This sequence comes from Massilia scottii, assembly GCF_030846495.1. Taxonomy (NCBI): domain Bacteria; kingdom Pseudomonadati; phylum Pseudomonadota; class Betaproteobacteria; order Burkholderiales; family Oxalobacteraceae; genus Massilia; species Massilia scottii. The sequence goes on from NZ_JAVCWM010000002.1 coordinate 435,563, forward strand.
AGCTGGCGCCTTTTCTTGCTTGCGTGTACGACGAATATCTGCCCGCGGCGCAGGCGCGGGGCTTGCAGCTGACGCTCGAGTGCGACTGCGCACCCCTGATCGTGACCGACGAGGTGCTGCTGGGCCGGCTGGTGTGCAACCTGGTCGACAACGCGATCAAGTACACCACGCAGGGCTCGGTCAGCCTGAGCCTGAGCGGGCAGGGCGGCCAGGTGGTCATGGCGGTGGTGGACAGCGGCAGCGGCATTCCCCTCGCCGAGCACGATCGCGTGTTCGAGGAGTTTTATCAGATCGGCAACTCCGAGCGCGACCAGAGCAAGGGCCTTGGCCTCGGCCTGTCGATCGTGCGCCGCCTGGCGGACCTGCTGCGGATGCGCCTCGAAATGGTGTCATTCCCCGGCGCTGGCACCAGCTTTTACCTGGTATGCGAGCAGTCCGGCCAGCAAGCCGCCGGCGCGCGCCCCGCAGCTGCGCCCGCCGCGCCGATTCCCGGCCGGCACGTCCTGGTGGTCGACGACGATGCCTCGGTCCGCGCCGGCATGCAAGCGCTGCTGCACGGACTGGGCGCGCAAGTGACGCTGGCCGGCAGCACCGCCGAAGCCCTTGCGGCGGTTGCGCAACACTGTCCGGATCTGCTGCTGGTCGACTTTCGCCTGCGCGACGGCGACAACGGCCTGGCCACCGTGGCGGCGCTGCGCCAGCTGTACCCGGCGCTGCCCGCTATCCTGATCAGCGGCGACACCGCGCCCGACCGCCTGCGCGAAGCCAACAGCGCCGGCCTCCCATTGCTACACAAACCCGTCGCTGCAGATGTCCTCAGGCAAGCTCTGAGCGACACGAGCGCACTTCAAGCGAGCGCTTGCCATGGATCAGACGAACAGCGGTAAACGGGCGCCGGCATGGCTCTCGCAAGGCGTCGAACATCTGTTTTCCACGCTGAAAGAGGAGGGCGAGCCGGCGATCGACGTCGACGTGCTGATCGTCGGCAGCGGCTACGGCGGCGCGGTGGCCGCGGCCGGGCTGGCCGGCAGCGTCAAGGATGGCAAGCCGGTAACGGTCTGGGTGCTCGAACGCGGCAAGGAATACCTGCCGGGATCCTTCCCCGGCCGTATGAGCGAGCTGGCCGGCCACGTGCGTGTCAGCATGCCGAACGGGGCCGCGCCGACCGGCGAGCGCGAGGGCTTGTTCGATGTGCGCGTGGGCGGCGATGTCAGCGCGCTGGTCGCCAATGGCCTGGGTGGCGGATCGCTGATCAACGCGGGCGTCATGGTGCGCCCGCGTGGGGCCCCGCTCAAGAAATTGGCCGCGCTGGTGGGCGACCTGGAACCGTACTTCGTCAGGGCGCTCGATGCGCTCGGCGCGCAGGTCGGCGGCGAGGCGAATACGATCGAGAAGCACGCCGGGCCGCCTCCGGCCAAATACGAGGCCCTGCGCAAGATGGCCGGCCGGCTGCAACCGGGCGATGGCGTGTTCAGCCCGGCCCCCATCACGGTCGCCATGCGCGAGCGCGCCAGCGCCGGCGGCGTGGGCTTGTCCGCCTGCGCCATGTGCGGCGACTGCGCCACCGGCTGCAACCTGAACGCCAAGGAGTCGCTCGACACCAACCTGCTGTACAAGGCATGGAAACAGGGTGCGAAGCTGTACACCGGGGCCACGGTGCTGCGCATCGAGCGCGACGCCAGGCTGGGCGCCTGGTGCGTCCACGTCAACTACACCGACGCCAAACTGCGCGCGCGGCGCGACTTGCCGTACAAGATTCGTGCGCGCAAGCTGATCCTGGCGGCCGGCACCTTCGGCTCCACCGAAATCCTGCTGCGCTCCCAGAGCGACGAGCTCAGGTTCTCATCGAAGATCGGCCAAAAGTTTTCCAGCAACGGCGACATGATCGCGGTCGCGTACGATGGCCCCGATCCTGTCAACGGCGTGGCGGACGAAGCCACACCCCCGCGCGAGCGCCAGGTTGGGCCGACCATCACCGGCATGGTCGACCTGCCCGGCACGCCCTCGGACCTGCTGATCGAGGACATGGCGGTGCCGGGACCGTTGCGCCGCCTGTTCGAGGAAATGGCCACCACCGCCAACACCCTGCATGAACTCGGCCGGCTCGACGCCAGCGTTCACACCGGCCTGCCCGGCGAGCGCGACCCGTGCGCGGTCGACCGCGACCGGCTGGGGCGCAGTGCGCTGCTGGCCGTGATGGGGGACGATGGCGCCGGCGGATGGCTCGAACTGGTCGGCGGCAAGGATGACGACAGCGGCGACGGCGCGATTCGGGTACGCTGGCCGGGGCTGCGCGACCATGGCCTGTTCCAGCACCAGGTGCGGGCACTCGGTGGTGTGGCGAATAGCGGCAATCCCGGGCCCGGCCCGAACGGGACCATCCTCCCGAACCCGCTGTGGAAAATGCTGCCCGAATCGATGGAATTCCTGCTCTCGAACCGGCGCGGGCCCTTGTTGACAGTGCATCCGCTGGGCGGCTGCGCTATCGGCCCGAGTGTGGATAAGGGCGTGGTCAACGATTGCGGCGAGGTGTTCCGCGCGCTGACCGGCGATGACGACACCGTGCACGAAGGCCTGATGGTACTCGACGGCGCCATCCTCCCCGACGCGCTCGGCGTCAATCCGGCGCTGACCATCACGGCGCTGGCGCTGCGCGCGATCGACAAGCTGAAACAGAAATGGGAGTGGGATACGCCGCCGGCCGCCGCGCCGTTGCCGGTGACCCGGCCGCGCTTCCGGGCCGAACAGGCACCGGAGACACCACGCCCGACCACGGCCCAGTTCATCGAGCGCATGTCCGGCCCGGCAACGCTGGTCGACCGCCACGGCGTCAAACTGCACTGCATGATCGAGCTGAGCCTGCATTTTTCCGCCATCGACCTGGCCAGCCTGGTGCTGCCGACGGCTGGCCAGGCGGTGCCGATCAAGCGCGCATTGCAGATCGATCCCGCGGCGAGCATGCTCGAACTGTTCGACGCCACCCAGTGGGACGACTGGAAGCTGCGGCGGGAAGTGCCGGGCGAAACGCCGCCGCGTCCATTGCTCAAGGCCGCCGTGGCGGGAACGCTGCATTTCTTCCACCGCGAAGCATCCACGCCGGCGCAGCGCCGCTCGAACAGTGTGCTGCCCTGGCTGCTCAACCGGGGCTTGCGCGACACCTGGCAGTGGGGCGCCGAGCGCTGGTCGCAGGGCAGCCTGTCGTTCACGCGCGAGACGGCGCGCCAGTTGCTGGGCGACTTGCGCACGCGCTACGACAACGCCATGGCCCTCGCGTCGCACGCCGGGGAAGTGCGCCTGTTCGAGTACGCCATCGATATCGGCGCAAGCGACGTGGCCGATTTGCGCCTGGACGCGAACAAGTTCAGCGGTCAGTGCATTCTCGGCACCAAGCGCTTCACCTACGCCCGTGCCTCGAACCCGTGGAACCAGCTCATGCGCATGGAGGTCGACTCCTTTCCCTGCCTGAGAGCAGGCACCCGGCCCGAACTGGAGCTCGACACCAATTTCCTGGTGCGCGAAAACGTGGCGCTGTTTCGCATCCTGGGGCAGCAGGACCAGCCGGCCGCGCTGGCCGATGTGGTGTCGCTCGGTGCCTACCTGCTGCGCCTGCTGCTCAGCATCCACATGTGGAGCCTGCGCAAGCCCGATGCGACGCCGATGCGCGTGCCGGCGCGCCTGCCGGGCATCATCGATGGATTGCCGCGTCCGGAAATCACCGAGATTGAAGTCGACCAGCTCGCGGACGGCACGCCGGTGCATGTGCGCCTGACGCGCTACCGGTGCGACGAAGTCCATATGGATTATCCACCCGTGGTCATGATCCACGGCTACAGCGCCAGTGGTACCACCTTCGCCCATCCCGTGGTCAAGCCGAACCTGGCCAGCTACCTGTGGAAGCGCAAGCGCGACGTCTGGATCGTCGACCTGCGCACCAGCAGCGGCATGCCGCACGCGCGCCATCCCTGGACGTTCGAGGATGCGGCGCATGCCGACATTCCGGCCGCGATCGCGCATATCTGCCGCGCCAGCGCCGCCGGCTATGTCGACGTGGTCGCCCACTGCATGGGCGCGGCCATGATCAGCATGGCCATCCTGGCCGAGCCGCGCGCAGGCGAGCGCTTCGCGGCGGAGCGGCTGGCGATGAGCAACAGCATCCGGGGCCTGGTGCTGTCGCAGGTGGGGCCGCTGGTGGTGTTCAGCCAGGCCAATATTTTCCGGGCCTATCTGCTCGGTTTCCTGCGCCAGCTGTTGCCGCTGCGCGGTTTCGCGTTCCGGGTCGAGGGCGAACCGGGCCTCATGGACGAACTCATCGACCGCCTGCTGGCCACGACGCCGTACCCGATGGAAGAATTCCACCTGGAAAATCCGTGGTGGCCATGGGGCAAGGCCGATTTCGTGCGCACGCGCCACCGGATGGATGCGCTGTACGGACGCGACTTCAGCCTGTGCAATGTGGACCGGCCGGTGCTAGATCATATCGACGACTTTTTCGGCCCGCTGAGTATCGAGACGGTGTCGCAGGCCATGCATTTCGCGCGCCTGAAAACCATCACCAACCGCGCCGGGCGCAACGTCTATGTGTCACGCGAAGACATCAAGAAGCGCTGGAAATTCGATACCATGAGTGTGCATGGCATGGACAACGGCTTGTCCGACCCGGCCACCCTGGGCCGCATGGACGCCATGTTCAAGGACACCTTTTTCGCCTACGTCACCCGGCCGATGGAGGGATTCGGCCACCAGGACTGCTTTATCGGGCGCGACGCGCACAAGGTGTTCGCGGCCGTGGACGCATTCCTGGGGCCGGAAACGACCTCGCTGGCGGATTACAAGATGAGCGATGCGCCCGGTCCCGACCGCTGGTCGCTGCGCACGCCCTGGAGCGGGCCGGTGCGCACCAGCCTCGACACGCCGAACGGCTTCCAGGTCGGGGCTGGATCGGACCCGGCGTACACGCGGGCGGTGCTGGTCGCCTTCATTCCGGTCACGACGGATGGCGAACACTATCGCATATGGTCCGGAACGCCGGGCGAGGCTCCCAGGGAGGCGCTGTTGCGCGGCTTGCAGCTGTATGCCGGCGCCGGCGACGAGCATGGCTGGATGCAGTTCGCGCCGGTGCCGCCGACGGCCGCCGCACCGGGCGGCCCGGACGGCTTGCTGATGCTGCTTTTCTATGACGAAAAACCCACCTTCTTCGATAGCGATGCGTCGCCGCAGTTCCATCATCCTTCCTTGCGCGGCAGGGAACTGATGGGCCTGCTGCGAGACCGGCGCGCCATGGCCGCGCCGCCCATCCTGCCGGGCAACCCGCTCGCGCTGGCGGCGATCCTCGCCGCACTGCTCGATTTCGTCGACAAGATTTTCGACGACATCACCCGCAACATCGAACGCGAACTGGCGGCCAGCAAGGTGGGGAAGCTGGCGCCGGGCCTGGTCAGTTTCGGCACCGGGGCCGCCGGCAGGGATCCATCGCGCGTGTGCTTTGCCATGGGCAGCTGCCAGTATCCGGCCGGTCTGCTCGACCAGGGGCCGGCGTTCGCTTCCTTCCAGCGCCTGGCCGGACGGCTCGACGACGATGACGGCACGGCGCCCGCCTTCCTGCTCCTGCTGGGCGACCAGATCTACAGCGACGCCACGGCCGGCCTGTTCGATCCGAGCGCGCTGGACGACCGCTATGTCCGGCCCTATGAGAAGCTGTTTGCGAACAAGCACGTCAAGTCGGTCATGCGGCGCCTGCCCACCTTCATGATGCTGGACGATCACGAGATCATGGATAACTGGGAACCGCTGGCCCATGCGCGGCGGGTCGACCCCAACCTGACGGCGGGCCGCTCGGGCTACCTGCAGTTTCAGCGCACGAACGCGCTGGTGCCGTCGCTGGGGACGGCGCAAGCCCCGCACAGCCTGGAGACGGGGACGCCCCTGCATGGCTTCGCCTTCTTCATCGCCGACACCCGCACCGAGCGCACGGCGCGTTCCGCGAGCACGGCCGGCAGCGCGTCCATCATGAGCGAGCGCCAGTTCACACTGCTGCTCGGCTGGCTGCTGGCCCAGCACGAGGCCGATGCGGACCGGCCGAAATTCATTGCATCGCCATCGATCCTGGTGCCGCGCCGGCTGCGCGCGGTCCACGGCGGCCCGGGCGCGCACTGCCTGCGCTCCGACGCCTGGGACGGCTACCCGGCGTCGATGCAGCGGCTGCTGGCCCACATCGGCGGCCATGGCATCGGCAACGTGGTGTTCCTGTCCGGCGACGAACACCTTTCCTGCAATGCGACCTTGCTGATCCAGCCGCCGGGCACGAAGCCGGCGGTCACCGTGCGATCGTTTCACAGTTCAGCCCTGTACGCGCCTTATCCGTTCGCCAATTCGATACCGGAGGACCTGGCCGACAGCGGTGAGACCTTCAGCTTCGCCGATCCGGCCGGAGCGTTTCCCGGGCAGTTCGGCTGCACAGTGGTGGAGGTGACCTATGCAAAAGGCGATGGTTTCGCGCTCGTGACGGCCGAACAGCGCGCCGGCCGCTGGAACATCGACTGCAGTTTCGACCGTGCCCCGCCTTAGCAGGCGCTGCGGCTGTGCTCCGGCGGGCGGGCGCTCGCTTGGCACGACTGCATGTCGGGAAACAGTTGCAGGCGGTTCGCCTCGTACACCGCCGCCGTGCGGTTGAGCACGCCAAGCACCTTGAACGCAATGGCCAGGTGATGTTTGACCGTGCTCGTGGTCACCTGCATTTCGCGGGCAATTACCTTGTTGCTTTGACCCCGGATGGCGCTGAACAGGGCTTGCCTCTGGCGCGGCGAGAGCGCATCGAGCACCGGATTGTGCGGGGGCGGCGGGCGCGGTGCCGGCTGCGCGCCCTGAATTTGCGGGCGCGGCAGTTTGCTCGGCAGCGCAACGCCGCCGTGCAGCACGGTGTCCAGCGCCTCAAGCAGGGTTTGCAGGTCGGACGCCTTGCACACATAGCCGGCTGCGCCATGATCGATGGTCTGGAACACGATGCGGGGATCGGTCTCGCCGGAGACGATCACGATGCAGGCCGTATCGTAGGTCTTGCGCAGGATGGCCAGGTTGTCCATGCCGTCGTTGCCGGGCATGTGCAGGTCGAGCAAGATCACCTCGAAGCGCTGGCCGGCGCTGGCGTACTCCAGCGCCTCCTCACGGCTTTGCGCGACAAACAGGGTGTTGCCCTTCTGCAGGCGGTCCAGCGCCATTGTCAGGCTTTCCGTGAACATCTTGTGGTCATCGACAAGCAGCAAGCGCACGACTGGCTCCTTTGAAGAAATCGCCTGGACTATTGCTGTGTCCGGCACCCTGGCCACATGGCCAGTTGACCCTGTAAGGCTAGCACATTGTGCTTCCGGAATGGGCCCTCGGACTGGCCATTCGGACAATTTCGCTCGCAGGTGCAACTTCCTATACTTGGCTCCAGGCACCGGGCGGCGGACTGCGAAGCCAACCGGACTCTCTTTCATCGGATCCGGACAAGGGAATCAACATGAATACTTTTCTTCGATTGGGTTGCGTGCCGCTGTGCCTGGCGTTATCGGGCTGCGCCGGCATGCACCTGTACAGCGAGAAACGCGACCAGCAAGGAAAGGACTTGAAGGCGGCGTGGGCCAAGGTGGACCTGAACAGCTATTTCACGGCCATGCACGAGCAGCGCAAGAAGCTGCTCAAGGCGGATATCGATGCGATCGCCGGCGCCCGCAGCGCCGAGGTCGACAGCGCGCTGGTGTTGCTGCTCGACGCTCGGGTCGGCAAGGGCCGCGCCGACGAAAGAACGTTCTATTCGATACTGGACGGCGAGCTCAATGGGCTCGCTGCCACGCCGGACGCCGGCGGGTTCCTGGGCGCGGTAAAAAGATGGAAGAGCCTGGCACTTCAATTGCAGGCGAACCGGGCCAGGCAAACCGCATACCGCAAATTGCTCAAGGCGGAAGGTGCCGACGCGCCATCCTGCCGCGCGGTCAATGTTGCCGGCAGCGGCGAGCTGAGCAAGTATGCCGCGGAGTATCTTGGAGAACTGCGCAAGCTGTGCGCAAGCGAAATAACGCTCGCAGGCCAGCAGGACGCGCTGATCGCCAAGCTACCCGCTGGCTCGCTGCTCGACAGCGCCAAAAACACCGTCGATCTCGAGAAAAAGCATGCTGATCTCAGTGCCGAGGCCGACACTTCGATGGCGCAGTATCTCGCCTCGCTGGAGGAGTATACCGCGGCGGTGCGCGCCAGCCAGCCCGGCACCGCTCCTTCCGTGCGCTTGACCGAACTCGGCAAAAAGGTGCGCGCCGCGCTGGCCCAGATGGCGACGCTTAATAACGTGCTCGGCAACGAGGCGCTTGCCAACGACCGCGTCAAGCGCATCGACGCCATCCTGCGCAGGCTGGGAACCACTGCCGATCCCGGCAAGGACGCCACCCGCGCCGAACTGGCGGCGGTGCTGGTCACGCGCGTGGCCGACGATGTCCAGGTGCTCGCCGATCTGCAAAAACCGCTGGTTCCGATGAGTCTGCTTATCCGGCGCGACCTGGAGAAAAACCGCGCCGACCATGCCACGGTCCAGGCGGACCTTGTGCGCAAGGATATCGAGCTGGTGCGGGCCGCCCAGGCGTCCAGGGTGGCCGAGGCAGTCGAGCTGCTGGTGGCCCGTTCACGACTCGACACACTCAAACCCTGCTACGGGAGCATGAGCTTCCTCGACGCCATCGCCTTCCCGGCGGTCAAGGTCAATCCTCCCTGCGACGACGCCGACAGCCGGGCAGCGCTGTACGAAGCCGCCGGCCGCTATGCGTATGCGATCGGCGACCAGCGTGCCCGGACATGGCGGCTGGACGAACTGCGCCGCGACCTCAAGCGCGAACGGCAGCTCGCCTTCGCCCAGGCTAACGCCGGCCAATGGGCGGTGCTCATCGATGCCACCGCGGGACAGGCGGTGGCGTACGCGGCGTCGGGCCAGAAAGCGTCCGATTACAAAGACCTGGTCCAGGCGCTGTCCCTGCTCTGGATCGGACAAGGAGTGAACAAATGATGATCCGCTATTTACCGTGCATGACGGCCGCGCTGCTTCTCGCGGGTTGCGCCACCTCACCGGTGGCGCTGGAAGAAGCGCAGCACGGCCTTTCCCTGAGCACCCAGCTCAAGCACGAGCTGGCGCTGTACGCCAGGCGCCAGGCCGCCGTCGACGACATGCGCAAGGAGCAGCTCGGCGACAACATCAAGACCTACAACGCGCGCCTGCTCGACTTGCCGGGAGACGATCAGCTGTATGAGTTCAGCGGCCAGACCAAACGGCTGGCGGCGCTCAGGCAGTTGCGCGGCAGAGTGGCATTGCTGAGCGTTGCCGTGTCGGCGAAGGAAGCGGGCGTGGCCCACGTCGAGGAACTGATCAGCCAGCTGGTGACGCCGCTGCCTCCGGTCGGCGAGGCTCTCGGCGCGACCGGCAAGGCGTTCGGCGCACTGGGCAAGGAATTGCCGTTTGCCGAGCGCGCCGCGCTGGCGGCATCGTTTTTTGAAGAAGTGCGCGAGGAAGCAAAGAAAAACCAGGCTGCGGCAACCGAGCTCGCCGCTACCGCAGCCAAGGAGCTGCCAACGACCCCGGCCACGCCGTAGCCGCCACCACTGTATCCAATCCACCAACGAGGAGAGCATCATGTCCGACTCAGCAATTCCCTGGCTGCAAAGCATCGAAACCATTTTGCAGCGCGCCATCGCCGACGTTACCATCGAATACGAAACAGCCAGCCTGAAGGACCGGCCGAAGGTGTACATGGTGCTGGCCAAGTTGCGCGAGCGCCGCAACACGGTCAACAACGCCATCATCGACATCCTGCAAGAAAGAATACAGATCCGGCCGCCGTCGGCCGACACGGTGTCGCGTACCAAAGCCTTGACCGACGCGCTGCAATTGCTGGTTTTCACCATTGAAAAATATGATGCCGTGCTGAAACTGCTGTCCGATCTGTCGGTCCTTATCACCAAAACCATCATGGAGCCCGCACATGTCTAAGCCAAACGACCTGAACACCGCGCTGACGGCGCGCCTGCGTTACCACTACACCAAGGAGCAGATTGCCGACCTGACCGATTCGGTGGCCGAGCTGCATGGCATGGGGTTCAAATTCGACGACATCTTCCCGGACGGCATACTCAAGCCCGACGCCCTGGTCCTGAAAACCTCGGTGCCCATGGCCGGGCTGGGGGCGGCGATACTGCAGATCCAGAAGCATCCCGAGCTGCGCCGTATCGAGATTTTCCCCTACGGCATACCGATGCGCGATCTGTGGCGGGTGCATGTCAGGGTCGGCCTGAAATGACCGCCGCCGCCGCCACGCCTGCCGCCGGCCCGACCGCCAGCGCCATCTTTCACCTGCATCCTCTGCGCAGGTGCAACCTGGCGTGCGCGCACTGCTATTCCGACAGTGCGCCGCACGCCGCCGGCCTGCTCAGCTTCGAGCAGGCGGCCGGGGCGATCCGGCAGGCGGCGGCGTGGGGCTACACCCAACTGGCGATTTCGGGCGGCGAACCGCTGCTCTACCCATGGCTCGCCGATGTGGTGGCGCTGGCGTCGGACTGCGGCATGCGGACGGCCCTCGTCACCAACGGCCTGCTGGTGCCGCACCGGGGCAACCTGGATATCCTGCGCCAGGTCGGCACGGTGGCGGTCAGCGTCGACGGCCTGGGCACCGCGCACGATGCCTTGCGCCGGCGGCCGCGCGCCTTCGCCGGCGTGTTGCGCTCCCTCGGCCTGCTGGCCGATGCCGGCATCGGCTTTCACATCATCTGCGGCGTGAGCGGCGAGAACCTTGACGACGTCGATGAACTGGCCGCGCTGGCGTGCGGGCGGGGTGCCGCGGCGCTCCAGCTGCATCCGATCTCGGCGGCGGGGCGCGCGCGCACCACGATGGCCGACGCGGTGCTGGGGCCCGATGACGCCAACCTGCTGTACCTCGCCGGCACGCTGCTGGCGGCGGCGTACGCGGGGAAGATGGGCGTTCACACCGACCTGGTGCACCGCAACTGCGTCATGGCGCGGCCCTGCACGATCTACGCCCGCACCGCCCGCGCCAGCGACGCGGGCGCGCGGCCGGCCGACCTGCTCGGCGTGCTTGTGCTCGAGCCCGACGGCACGGTCAATCCGGTCAGCTTCGGCTTCGGGCCGCTGTACGGACTGGGGAACATCCTGGAGCGGCCGCTCGGATCGATGTGGGAACCCTGGCTGGGCGATGGCTACCGCCGGCTTATCCAGCTGGGGCGCGGCCTGCTGGCGGACCTTGCCGCGCAATCCGGTCCGTCCGTGTTCAATCCCAGCGATGTGCTGCGCCTGGCCTCGCATCGGATCGGCGCGGCCCTGCCGCGCCGCCGCGCAACGCAGGAGGCGGCGATGACGCCGAGCTGAACGGCCGCAGCGGAAGGATGGGATAATAGGCAACGAAGAACCGGTTCCAGAGGCGTTGTCATGCTCATGCTGTCGAAGCACTTACCGAGCACCAGAACCTTGCAGTGCTTCCTGGCGGTGGCGCAGGAGCTCAATTTCCGGCGTGCCGCGGAGCTGCTGAACATGTCGCAGCCGCCGCTGTCGCGCCAGATCAAGGGCCTGGAAGACATGCTGCGGGTGCAGCTGATCGTGCGCGACACCCACCAGGTGAGCCTGACCACGGCCGGCGAAGTTTTCAAGGACGAGGCGTACAAGATCCTGCTGGCGCTGGACCTGGCCGTCGCCGGCGCCAGGGCCGGCGTTCACGATGACGATGCGGCCATGGTGCGCATGGGCCTGACCAGCGTGATCAATCATTCCCTGATTCCCGGGCTGAACGCGCTTGTCACCGATCCGGCCTTCACCGGCGGGCGGGCGCTGGAGCGCGCCTGGTCGAAGCGCCTCGTCGAGCGCGTGCGCGGCGGCGAGCTCGATCTGGCAATCGTTGGCGACATCGTTACGCCTACCGACGACCTGGCGGTCGAGACGGTCGGCAGCGAACCGATGATCGTGGTCCTGCCGGCGTCCCACCCGGCCGCCGCGAAGACCGAGGTGGACCTGGCCGAACTTGGCGCCACGCCCCTGTTCTGGTTTTCGCGCACCGACAATCCCGCCTTCTACGACAAGTGCGAGCGCAGCTTCAGGCATGTCGGCTACGCGGCCCCGCGCCGCCTCGAACCGAAAGATTTCACGATGCTGCTGGCCTCGGTGGCGGCGGGCGAGGGCGTGGCCCTGTGCCCGCAGTCGATGCAGGCCACCTCGCGCATCGGCGTGGCTTACCGCGCGCTGCCGCCGGCACTGGCGCGCTTGCTGTCGATCGACGTGCAGGTGGTCTCGCGCGCGCACGAAACGCGCGCGGCGGTGCTCGACAAGGTCGAGGCCATCCGCGCGGCGCTCGGCGCCCGGCCTTCCCGCGCTACTTCAGGCGCTCGACCAGGGCTTGGCCGACTTGCAAGGCCGATGCCGGATTCTGGCCGGTGATCAGTTCACGGTCGGTGACCACATGGCTGGTCCATGGCGCCGCATTGCTGCTGTAGCGCGCGCCGGCCTGCTCCAGCGCGCTCTGGGGCAGCAGTTTCATGGTCCCGCCTTTCAATGCCGCCTTCGCCAGCGCTTCCTCCTGATTGCTGATCACGGTCATGCGATAGCCCGCGTAGATCCAGCCGGGCGGCGTGGCCTTGCTGCCTTGTTCCATGCGGACGATCGCGCTTTCGGGCTTGTTCAGTGCCGACAGCAGCGCCGCCGGGCCGTGGCAGACCAGCGCCGTGGTTTTGCCGGCCTGGTGGAAATGGGTCAGCAGGCGCCCGAGCGCGGCGCTGCGGATCAGATCCTGCATCGGCGCGTGGCCGCCTGGAACATATACCGCGTCGTAGCGCGCATAGCCAATCTGCTCGACCCGCGCCAGGCTGATGACCGGGGAGCGCTGGCTTGAGGTGATGTCGAGCTTTGCGATCAAATCCTGGTGCTGCTTCAACTGGGCTGGATCGCCTTGAAAATACATGGGATCGAGCGAGGTGGCGTCGACCGTGGGCGCCTTGCCCGTGGGCGTGGCGAACGTCACCTCGTGGCCGGCGTCGAGCAACAGCTTGAGCGGCTGGGCCAGCTCGTTGAGGTAAAAGCCGGTCGGGTAGGTCTTGCCATCTTTTAAGTCGAGGCGGTCCGAGTCGGACAGCACAACCAGCACGTTGGCGGCCTGGCTGGCGCCTGCCAGGGTGAGCAGCAGGGCGGCGATGAGGGGTTTTAGTCGATTCATGGTCAGTTTCCATCGGTAGTTGGCGTAGGTAAGACTATATTCAAGCCTTCAAAGGAGATAAACTACCTGCCGTCACAATGATTAATTCTTTAAAGGCAAAAATGGCGCGGCGCTACGGACACCTGGGCGATGTGGAGATCTTTCTGGCGGTGGCGGAGCACGGTTCGCTCACAGCGGCCGCCGTGGCGCTGGCAACCACGGCGTCGGTCGTCAGCCGCGCGCTGGGCCGGCTGGAGCAGCACCTGGGAAGTCAGCTGCTCAGGCGTACCACGCGCAGCCTGAGCATGACCGATGCCGGCCAGCTGTACCTGGAACAGTCCCTGGCCGCATTCGCGCTGATCGACGACGCCGAGCGCGCCATCCTGGGGCAGGCCGACGATGTGGCGGGGCGGGTCCGGCTGAGCGTGCCGACGACGTATGCGCATTACCGGCTGCCCCGTTTGCTCGACGCGTTTTCGCGCCAGTATCCGCAGGTGCGGGTGGAACTCAACATCGCCAACCGCAACGTCGACCTGGTGGCCGAAGGGTTCGACCTGGCGGTGCGCCTTGGCGACTTGCCGGACAGCGGCATGGTGGCGCGCAAGCTGGAAGACGCGTCGTTGTGCCTGGTGGCGTCGCCGGACTACCTCAAGCGCGCGGGAACGCCAGCGTCGTTCGAGGAACTGCGGCAGCATGCCTGCATCTGTTTCGTCATGCCCAGTACCGGGCGCGTGTCGCCCTGGCTGCTGCGCGATGCCAGTGGCGACGTGGACTGGTCGCCGGCGCCGCGCGTCACCGTCTCGGACGATGTGCTCGGCGTGGTCTCGCTGGCCGCCCATGGCCTCGGGGTGTGCCAGAGCTACGACTTCATCGTGCGCGAACGCATCGGGCGTGGCGAACTGGTCGAGCTGCTGCCGCAACTGCGCGGGCGCACCCGCGCGTTTTCCGCGATTTATGCCGGACACCGGCGCCCGTCGGCCGCCGCGCGTGCCCTGATCGGCGCGCTCAGCGCCGCGCGCTAGCGGCCGGCCTGGCACCAGCGGTTGGCATCATCCACGCGGCCTTCGCCGGCAAGCCTGCGCGTGGACGTCGGCGGCAATCGCGTGCCCGACTGGCGTGTCCGGGGTCAGCGCGGAGCCGGGACCGGTTTGTCCGCGATCTGGCGCCATTTGGCCGCCTTGACCGGGTCGGCCGCCACGCCCTGGCCACGTTCGGACATCGTGGCGATGGACTGCTGCGCCGGCTTGTTGCCGTTCAGTGTTCTTCGCGGCAAGACAACCCCGGTCGATGTTGCTGAGAAACAAAGCGGCCCGCGCCACGGATTCGCCAGGGCCGGGGCATCCGTCACGCAGTCAGCGTGGGCGCGGGACAGGCATTTCCGCGGCCTTGCGCCACTGGTCCGCCTTGACAGGATCGGCTGTGACGCCCTGGCCGCGTTCGTACATCAGGGCAATGGCGTGTTGCCGCCGAATGCCGCCGTTTCGTAAAGCGCCGCCGCCTTGGCCAGATCGAGCGGCACGCCGTGTCCCGTTTCATGGCAGCGCGCGAGGAAAAACTGCCCCGTGTTATCGCCTTGCGCCGCCGCCTTGCGCAGCAGTGCGAGGCCTTGCTCCAGCGAATCCGGAACCTTGTCTTCCAGCAGCATCATGCCGTAGTAGGCTTGGGAAGGCGCCCAGCCTTGCGCAGCCGCCTTGCGAAACATCTCGCGCGCCGCTTCCTTGTCGCCTGGCACGCCGGCGCCGCCCACCAGCATGAATCCGAGCATGTGCTGCGCTGCGGGCATGCCATGATCGGCGGCCTTGCGGAACCAGGTCATGGCTTGCGCCGGGTCTGGCTCTGCGCCGTATCCGGTTTGCGACGCCATCCCCAGGCTGAGGTAGGCCGGGACATAGCCTTGCTCCGCCGCCTTGCGCCACCATGCGGCGGCTTCGGCGCGATTGCGCGCGATGCCCGCGCCATCCATATAGATCGACCCCAGCCGGTGCTGCGATGCGGGCTCGCCGCGTTCCGCACCGGCGCGGGCTGCGGCCAGCGCGGCCGCAGCGTGGGCTGGGTCCGGCCCACCGAGAGACCAGACGTACTGCATTTTCATCCATGCTTCCACAGCTTGTCCGTCGACCCGGCTCGGCTTGAATTTGCAGCGCCGGACGCCGTCCTGCGCAGCCATGTCGAGCAAGGGAAATCCGCTCGACTTGACTACTTTGGCATCCTTGACCGCGCCATCACTGCCGATCAGGAACGCCAGCATGACGGTGCCTACCTGCTCGGCGCGCAGGGAAGCCCTGGGATATACCGGCTTGGCGCAGGTGTTGAAATCCGCCACGGCCTGTGTTGGTTTGGCGCTTTGCGCAGGCGGGGCAGGCGCGGGTGACGCAACGTCCTGTCCGCCGTCTTGCTGCGCATGCGCGTGCGCGCACACGGTCGCCAGGACGGTAATCAGTGCGGCAAGCCGGCGTGAAAGCCGGAGCGGGGGAAATGCGGCTGGAATGGTCATGAGGGGTCAGGTTAATTGCAATATGTCAATTTTACAGCGTGCCGGGATGGGCGGACAAACTGCGGCGGCCCTGCATGCCGCGCATCCGGCTCCGGCTAGGAAGAAGCCGGCTTTGCCCGCTTGCGCCAAAACGTGTCGCACCGCGCTTTGTCCACGATATTGAAATCGATGATTTTCTCGAGCAGGGAAAAATCGACCTCGTCCTTCCAGGGAATGCGGATCAACTGGCTGGTGTGCCCATAGCCAGCCGCGGCGATCTCTTTGGAAAAATGATCGATCGCAGCCGCTTCCGGGGCGACCGCCAGATGCCGCTTGGCGAGGCTGAAGCCGATGATGAAGGTGCCGTGATCGGTGAACATCGGCTGGTTCCACGCGATTTTCCGGTCCAGATGCGGAAACTGTTCAGCTACCCGATCGAGAACGGCTTGGGTACGTTCACGATGCTGTGGATCGGCGATCTGCGCCAGAAAATCCGCGAAAACGGTCATGATGCCGCCTTGAGAAGAGCAGATAAACAACGCCGGCCTGCCATCGTCAGGGCACGCCGGCCACGCGATACTGGTTTTTGCCCGCATGCTTGGCGCCATACAGGGCCGCATCCGCATGCGTGGCCAGCACGTGGGCTGTGGCGGCCTGATGCGGGCACCAGGCGATGCCGATGCTGGCCGATACGTTCCACGGATGGCCGAGGATATCGAACGCAAGCGCCATCGCCGCCACCAGTTTTTGCCCGACCGTCTCGCATTCGGCGACCGAATCCACGTTTTCCAGGATGATGGTGAATTCGTCGCCGGCGAGGCGGCAGACGGTGTCGGTTTTCCTCACAGCACCGGTCAAGCGGCGGCTGAATTCCTTGAGCACCTCGTCGCCGCCGCCGTGCCCCAGGGTATCGTTGATGGTCTTGAAGTGGTCGATGTCCAGATACACCAGCGCCATTGGCCGCTTGCTGCGGCCGGCGCGCTCGATGGCGGCGGCCAGCAGCGCTTCGTAATGGCGGCGGTTGTGCAGGCCGGTCAGCGCATCGGTATTGGCCAGTTCCGTGAGCTGGTGCTCCTGCTGCCGTGTTGCCGTCACATCGGTCGAGAGCACATACGCGCCCTGGACGACGTCGCCGCGCTTGTGCGGGATGAACAGGATGTTGACCAGGCGGTTTGTCGTTTCGTTGGCAATGGCGATGTCGAGCTGCACCGTCTCACCTTCGAGGCAGCGATAGAAATACGCTTCGCGCGGCGCGCAAAATTCGCGTCCGAACACTTCCTCGACGGTCTTGCCGATCAACTCCGCGGGACACGCCCCGTACCACTCCTTGTGCATGGCGTTGGCGAACTGGAAGCGGGTATCGCGGTCGATGTAGGAAATCAGGACGGGCAGGTTGTCGGTAATGGTGCGCAGGCGTTCCTCGCTGTCGCGCTGGCGGATTTCGCTGGCCTTGCGCTCGCTGATATCGAACCGTCCGCCGTGCAGGCCACGACGCCGACATCGATGGTGTCGAGCACGGCGTCGAGTTGTTTCTGCTGCTGTTGCAAGGCGCCCTGGGCGTTGAGGCGGGCCGAGATATCGTGCAAGAACGCCCCGAACAGCACGCCTTCGGTGGTCGGAAACGCACTGATGGTCATTTCAACGGTGATTTCCTCGCCGCTTTTCTTGCAGGCGGGAAGTTCGATGCGCTGGTTCAGGACGCGGCCCACGCCCGAGCTCAGGTAGCGCGCCATGCCTTCATGGTGGGCCGCGCGAAAGCGTTGCGGAATGATGATGGTGGCCAGGTCCAGTCCGATCACATCGGCCCGGGTCCAGCCGAAGGTGTGTTCGGCCGCCGCATTCCAGTCGACGATGCAGCCGCGCGTGTCGATGCTGACGAAGGCGCTCAGCGACGATTCGATGATGGTGCGGTTGCGCGCTTCGCTCCGGCGCAGGGTGTCTTCGATGGCCTTGCGCTGTGCCACTTCCCGCGTCAGTGCCCGGTTGCTTTCCTGCAGGGAGGCGGTGCGCTCGCCGATGCGCGCTTCCAGTTCGGCATTGAATTGCTGCAGCGCCTGTTCGGCGGCCTGGCGCGCACTTACGAGGGTGTTTTTGTTCAGCTCATCTTCCGCCAGACTGGCGAGGTCGCGCAGCAAGACCGCTTCGGCGGCGCCGAACGCGCGCGCTGCCGTGTCGAGCACGCACAGGGTGCCGACGGCATGGCCGTCCAGGGAAAAAATCGGCTGGCCGGCGTAGAACCGGATCTTGGGTGCTTGGGTGACGAGGGGATTGGTGCAAAACCTGGCGTCGCGCAAGGTGTCCGGCACCACCAGCAATTCGCGCCCGGCCACCGCATGGCTGCAGAAAGCCATCGAGCGCGGCGTTTCGGCCACTGCCAGACCAACCCGCGACTTGAACCACTGCCGCTCCAGGTCGACCAGCGATACCAGCGCCATCGGCGTGTCGAACGCCGCGCTGGCCAGGCGGGTAAGCCGGTCGAAACGTTCTTCGGCCGGCGTGTCGAGCAGGGCCAGCGCTTCGAGCGCGCGTACGCGTGCGGCATCGTCCACATCGTCAATAACCGTTTGCATGGCCAGCGTCATCCAATCTCGTGTCGACGGCGGGCAGCACAGCAATGCGTCGCCCTGGTCAGGCGAGCATAGCAAATTCAGTCGGATCATGTCGGCGCTCACGGCAGCCGAGTCGGGGCCCGCTGCCAATCCATGATCCAGTTCTCTTCCCAGGTGGCGCCGCCGTCGCGCGAGACGGCCTGGTACCAGCGGCATGAACTGGGCGTGATCCGGTCCCACACGCCGCGCGTGATGACCGTTTTGCCGTCGTCGATATCGGTGCTGTCCCAGGTGCCGACGCCGTCGATAAAACTGCCCCACGAGGCCGGATTGAGCACCCCCTTCTTTTTGTTGCACCAGTGGTCGGCCCACAGCTTTTTCTCGACATCGAGAATGCGCAATCCCATGCCGCTGAAGTTTCGCGCCGGAATGCGCAATTCTTCGACGCTGGCCAGGTCGCCCAGCATGCCGATCACAGTCGCTTCGCCCTCGAACGACTCCCAGTTCTTCTCCTTCAATTGCTTGTGCCGGATGGTCCATTCGCCCGACAGGAAATCGAAATCGCCGGGCTTGCCGCTTGCCGCCGGCGCAAGCGCGGCTGCACTGGCGCTACCGAGCCCGAGCTGGCGGCCTGTAGCAGCAGTCTGCGTTGTGCATTGTTTGTCGTGGTCATAGGATTCTCCTGAGAAATCGTTATAAGGTCATGCCCGGCCGTTGCGGCCATCTGGTGGCAACGGCGGGACAGCACGCCGATAAGATACGCCAGCACCGCGATGGCGACCCGGAGACCGGGCGATTTTGCTGGCTCCGAACTTCACTATCCCCCCACAGTGCCTCCACATTCAGTCGATTATTCTCCAACGGATAAGCAGTGTGACGATGCGGAAATATGGAGATCCCGATTGCTGGTGCATCCAGCATGCTATCTCCGGGAGAGATTCACGGACATTTCAAAAAGACGACTTTGTATTTCCATGGAGCATCGTGTTGCGACGCCCGCCACGGCATTAAAAAACCAGTTCACCGCAAACCATGACAGCTCAAGCGCAGAGTTATTCCACATTCGCTATTTCATTTAAGATATTGAAAAAATGCTATGCGAAAGTAAATAAGCGTTTTCGTTCAAAATAGTCATTCTTGGTTAGGTTGCAAGATTTTTTCGATCCGCCTGGGCGCCCGGTCAAGGGAAAAAATGTGACATCGGCACATCTACCGGACCCCTGGTGCGAATCGTGCTTGCCAGAAGAATCCTCGTTTTAGTGTAAGACAAATCTCACATTTTGCTGCTTATTGTGAAATGAGGTCGCAGAACGTTCATTCCGATTTCACTCTTGCAAACCTCAATCTGACAGGCGTAAAGATAACTGTAAGTTACTTATCTGCGATTCCAATCGGAAATGTTTCGTTGTGTTAAAAATAATACGGAAGAGACGCATGCTAACATTTCCTTACATTTTTAAAACACCTTTATCAGAGGCGCAAGTTAATGCGGCTGCCTATGCATTTCATCGAATTGACAAAACCTGACGGGCGCTCGCTGACCTTATACAGCAGTGCGCCAATTACCGCGCACGACCCGGCGCCGAGTCCATCGACGGAGTCGATCCAGGCCAATCCGCATTTACGCTGGCATCCCCTGCGTGGTGAATGGGTCGCTTATGCCGCATTCCGCCAGAATCGCCCCTTTCTGCCGCCGCCGGAATATAACCCGCTGGCCGTCAATGCCGATCCGGCCAATCCCACCGAGCTGCCCCGGGGCGATTACGAGATCGCCGTTTTCGACAACCGCTTCCCCTCGCTGGCCCCGGATTCGCACGATCCGCCGGCCTTGCACGTGGCCAGCGCGCCGGCCAACGGACGCTGCGAAGTGGTGGTGTTCACCCAGGACCCCGGCGCGCCCCTGCACAGCCTGAGCGTGTCGCGCATCGGCCTGCTGCTGCAGGTCTGGGCCGACCGCACCACGCGCGCCGCGCGCAGCGGCACGATCCGCTACGTGCTGCCGTTCGAGAACCGCGGCGCGGAGGTGGGCGTGACCCTGCACCACCCGCACGGCCAGATCTATTCCTACCCCTTCGTGCCGCCCATCCCGCAGCGCATGCTCGAACGCGAGCAGGCGTACTTCGCCGAGCACGGACAAAGCCTGCTGTGCCGGATGGCGCGCACCGAAATCGAGGACGCCCTGCGCATCGTCTACCGCAACGAGCATGCGCTCGCCTTCGTGCCGCCGTGTGCGCGCTACCCCTACGAGGTGTGGGTCATGCCGCTCGATCCGGTCGAAAACTTCGCCGCGCTTGGCGACGAGCAGCGCCGGTCCCTGGCGCTCGCCGTCAAGGCGGTGCTGCTCAAGTACGAAGGGCTGTGGCAGCGGCCTTTTCCCTACCTGATGACGTGGTACCAGGCCCCGCTCGACGGCAAGGCGCATCCGGAAACCCAGCTGCACGCCGAGTTCTACCCGCCGTACCGCACCCGCGAGCGCCTCAAGTTCCTGGCCGGGACGGAACTGGGCGCCGGCATGTTCGCGATGGACGTGCTGCCCGAGGAAAAGGCAAAAGAGCTGCAGATGGTGCCAATCACACTGGATGAATGACATGGCCATGATGACTTTCGAGACGTTTTTTGACGATGCGGCGCCGGTCGAGGAGTCCGCGCCGGGCCGCGTGAACCTGCTCGGCGAGCACACCGATTACAACGACGGCTTCGTGCTGCCGGTCGCCACGCCCATGCGCACCCATGTCGCGCTGGCGCCGAGCAGGGACGACGCCTTTCACTTCTACTCGGCGCAAACCGGCAAGGAGGTGGTGCTGGCCAGGCAGGCGCGCCTGGCGTCGGGCTACGGGCGTTATATCGAAGGCTGCATCCGCCTGCTGGAGCAGCGCGGCCACGAGGTGCCGCCGCTGCGCGTGCATGTGCGCTCCAGCGTGCCGATGGGCGCGGGGCTGTCGTCGAGCGCGGCGCTGGAAGTGGCCACCCTGCGCGCCTTGCGCACCTTTCTCGACCTGGCGCTGACCGATGTCGAGATTGCGCAACTGGCGCAAAAGGCGGAAGTGGCCTACGCCGGCGTGCAGTGCGGGATCATGGACCAGATGGCGGCCAGCCTGTGCGACGAAGCGCACATGCTGTTTCTCGACACCCGCTCGCTGGTGCGCGAAGTGCTGCCGCTGCCTGCGGATGCGGAAGTGCTGGTCATCGACAGCGGCGTCGCGCGCACGCTCGCGGCCACCAAATACAACGAGCGGCGCGCCGAGTGCGGCACGGCGGCGCTGGCGGCCGGCGTGCCATCGCTGCGCGACCTGGCCAGCCTTGACCAGCTGGCCCGCGTGGACGAACCGTTCCGCCGGCGCGCGCGCCATGTGTTCACCGAAAACGCCCGCGTCGCGCGCGCGGTCCAGGGTGTCGGCGCGTCCGAATTCGGCCAGCTGATGAACGCATCGCACGCCAGCCTGCGCGACGACTACGAAGTGTCCACGGTCGAACTGGACATCTTGTGCGACCTGATGCGCGCGCAGCCGCAGGTGCATGGCGCGCGCCTGACCGGGGCCGGCTTCGGCGGCGCCTGCGTGGCGCTGTGCGACGCCGGCACGGCGGCGGCGGCCGGGGAAGCGGTTCTCACCCACTACAACAACGCAAGCGGCCGGGCAGGGCGGGTCCTGATGCCGGCCGCATCACATCAAGGAGCGCAGCTTTGAGCGATTTTCTGTACCCACGTCCCCAGCTTGAACGCGATAACTGGTTATCGCTCAACGGCCAATGGCAATTCGCTTTCGACGACGACCTTCAGTTCCACCTGCCGTCCGACCCGATCGGCTGGGACATGTCGATCACGGTGCCGTTCGCGCCCGAGGCGGCGGCCAGCGGGATCGGCCACACCGGCTTTCACCGTTCTTGCTGGTACCGGCGCGACTTCGACATGGCGCCCGGCGAAGGCCGCGTGATCCTGCACTTCGGCGCCGTCGACTACGCCGCGCGGGTCTGGGTCAACGGCCACCTGGTGGTCGAGCATGAAGGCGGGCACACGCCGTTTTCGGCCGACATCAGCGGCTCGCTGATGGAGCAGGGTCCGCAAACGGTGGTGGTGCACGCGATCGACGATCCGCACGACCTGGCCAAGCCGCGCGGCAAGCAGGACTGGCTGGTCGATCCGCACTCGATCTGGTATCCGCGCACCACCGGCATCTGGCAGACCGTGTGGGTGGAACGGGTGGCCAGCACCTACATCCAGAAGCTGCGCTGGACCCCGATCTTCGACGGCTACGAAATCGGCTGCGAGATTTTTGCCTGCGGGGACATCCTGGACGACCTGTTCGTCGAGGTGAAGCTGTGGCACGGCGAGAACCTGCTGGCCGACGACCACTATAAATTGATCGGCCATGAAGCGAACCGCAAGATCGCCCTGTCCGATCCCGGCATCGACGATTCGCGCAACGAACTGCTGTGGAGCCCCGAGCGTCCGACCCTGCTGACGGCCGAACTGACCCTGCACCACGACGGCAAGGTCTTGGACACCGTGCGTTCCTACACGGCGCTGCGCTCGGTGGCGATCACGCGCGACCGCTTCATGCTCAATGGCCGCCCGTATCCCTTGCGCATGGTGCTCGACCAGGGCTACTGGCCCGAGACCCTGATGACCGCGCCGTCCGACGATGCCCTCCGGCGCGACGTCGAACTGGCCAAGGCGATGGGCTTTAACGGCGTGCGCAAGCACCAGAAGATCGAAGACCCGCGCTACCTGTACTGGGCCGACCGGCTTGGCCTGCTGGTGTGGGAAGAAATGCCGTCGGCCTACCGCTTCAGTTCCAAGGCGATCACCCGCATCGTGCACGAGTGGACCGAGGCCATCGAGCGCGATTACAGCCACCCGTGCGTGATCGTCTGGGTGCCGTTCAACGAGTCCTGGGGCGTGCCGAACCTGACCTCGACCCAGGCCCACCGCAACGCCGTCGAGGCGCTGTACCACCTGACCCGCACCCTGGACGGCACGCGCCCGGTGATCGGCAACGATGGCTGGGAAGCCTCGGCCACCGATATCCTGGGCATCCACGACTACGACGCCGATCCGGAGAAACTGCGCTCGCGCTACGAGACGACCGAACCGGCGCGCACCCTGTTCGACCAGCGCCGCCCGGCCGGACGCATTTTGACGCTGGACGGCTTTCCGCACCGCGGCCAGCCGATCGTGCTCACCGAGTTCGGCGGCATCGCCTTCGACAAGAGCGCAACCGCGCAGCATACCTGGGGCTACTCGCGCGCCGACTCGGAAGCCGGCTTCATCGACCACTACCGGCGCCTGCTGGAAGTGGTCAACACCACCTTGCTGTTCAGCGGATTTTGCTACACCCAGTTCGCCGACACGTTCCAGGAGACGAACGGGCTGCTGTGCGCGGACCGCACCCCCAAGGTGCCAATCGAACAAATCAATGCGGCAACGCGCAATATTCAACCAGGAGAGTAAGCATGAACGACCAACTACAAAACGGGGCTCCCGCCCACGCCCCCAAGGGAAGCGCCCTTGAAACCATCATCGTGTTCTGCCATTTGCGCTGGGACTTCGTGTATCAACGCCCGCAACACCTGCTCTCGCGCCTGGCCGAGCATTTCAAGGTGCTGGTGGTCGAGGAGCCGGTCTTCCACGAGGGGGACAGTTTTCTCAAGAGCCGCCAGGTGGCGCCGAACCTGACGCTGTACCAGCCGCACACGCCGGTGGCGGCGCAGGGCTTTCACGACGACCAGATCCCGCTGCTGCAGCCGCTGCTGGCCGAACTGGTGAGCGCCGGCGAAGACCCGATCGCCTGGTGCTACACGCCGATGGCGCTGCCGCTGCTGCAATCGGTGCACCCGCGCGTGGTGGTGTACGACTGCATGGACGAGCTGTCGGCGTTCAGGAACGCGCCGAAGCAGTTGCTGCAACGTGAAACGGCGCTGCTGAACCTGGCCGACGTCGTCTTCACCGGCGGGCCGAGCCTGTATGAAGCCAAGCGCGACCGCAATCCGAACACGCACTGCTTCCCGAGCAGCGTGGACGTGGCGCATTTCTCGCAGGCGCTGGACCGCGCGCGCGTTCATCCGTCGCAAACCGGGCTGGCCACGCCGCGCCTGGGATTTTTTGGCGTGATCGATGAACGCTTCGATATCGACCTGCTCAAAGCCGTGGCCGATGCGCATCCGGAATGGCAGCTCGTCATGGTCGGCCCCGTGGTCAAGATCGATCCGGCCTCGCTGCCGAAGAACAGCAATATCCACTACATGGGACAGGCGTCGTACGAGGAACTGCCGCCTTACCTGGCGGCGTGGGACGTGTGCCTGCTGCCGTTCGCGCTGAACGAGTCGACCAAGTTCATCAGCCCGACCAAGGTGCTGGAATACATGGCGGCCGAGTTGCCGATCGTGAGCACCGCAATCACCGACGTGGTCAAGCCGTACGGCAGCATTGTCAGCATTGCCCGTTCGCCGCTCGAATTCATCGCCGCATGCGAAGACGCGCTGGCCATGAGCCCGGAACGGCGCGCGAAAATGGTCGACGACATGCGCGCCGTGGTCCGGCGCACCTCGTGGGCCGCCACCGCCAACCAGATGCGCGCGCTGCTGACCGTGCGGCCGGCCCAGGAACGGCACGATGGCGCCCCGGCTGGCACCAATGCGGCCAACGTCAATCCGCTGCGCGCAACGGCCACCACGCAAAAGTACAACTGCGTGATCGCCGGCGGCGGGCCGACCGGGCTGTCCGCGGCCTACCACCTGGGCAAGGACGCGATCCTGCTCGACAAGAATCCGACCCCGGGCGGCTGGTGCCGCTCGATCGAGGACCGCGGCTTCACGTTCGATTACGCGGGCCACATCATGTTCTCGAACGACCCGTATGTGCTCAAGCTGTACGACAAGCTGCTGGGCGATAACCTGCACTGGCAGAACCGCGAAGCCTGGGTCTACAGCAAGGACGTGTACACGCGCTATCCCTTCCAGGGCGCGCTGTATGGCTTGCCGCCCAGGGTGATCACCGAATGCATCGTCGGCGCCATCGAAGCGCGCTACGGCGCGGAGAAGGAGAAGGCGTCCGCATGCGACCTGGCCAGGCCGGTCGAGGATTGCTGCGCCGATGGCGGGGTCGAACTGCCTGCGGGCACGCAGGACGGCACGGCGGTCGCGGCGGCGCCAGCCAAGCCGGGCAACTTCGAGGAGTTCATCTACAAGGTGTGGGGCGCCGGCATTGCTAGGCATTTTGCCATTCCGTACAACAAGAAACTGTGGACGGTGCCGCTGACGGAAATGGAAACGTCCTGGCTCGGCGGGCGCGTGCCGCTGCCGGACCTGGCCGAGATCATCGAAGGCGCGCTCGAACCGGTCGGCAAGCCGATGGGGCCGAACGCGCGCTTCGGTTATCCGCTCAAGGGCGGCTTCCAGGCGCTGGTCAGCGGCTTCCTGCCCTTCATCGAAGGCAAGGTCGAGCACAATGCCGAAGTGACGCAGGTGTTGCCGGGCGAGAAAACCGTGGCGCTGGCCGACGGCCGCCGCATCCGCTACGAGCACCTGATCAGCACCATGCCGCTGCCGGAACTGGTCCGGATGATCGGGCAGGAAGCGCCGGAAGAGGTGCGCATGGCGGCCAAGGGGCTCAACCACATCTCGATCCGCTGCGTCAACCTGGGCATCAACCGCGCCAATATCACGGACAAGCACTGGATTTACTATCCGGAAGAGACGATTTTCCATCGCATCTTCGTGCAGGGCAACGCCAGCCCGCACTGCAATCCGCCCGGCGGCTTCGGCCTGACCTGCGAGATTTCGTACTCGCCGTGGAAACCGCTGCCGCTCGACGGCGACGCCCTGATTCAACGTTGCATCGAGGATTGCATCGCGGTCGGCATTATCGATGCCAGCGATGAAGTGATCGTCTCGAACCAGGTCGACATGCCGTACGCCTACGTGGTCTACGACCATGCGCGCGCCGCCAACGTCGCGACGGTCAAGGAGTGGCTGGCGCGGCACGACATCGTGCTCTCCGGGCGCTACAGCGAGTGGGAGTACTACAACTCCGACCACGCTTTCATCGCCGGCAAGAAGGCCGCGGAAGCCGTGCGGGCGGCCGATGCCGGCGGCAGCCGCAGCGCGGCCGCTGAGTAGATAGTGGTGGCC
This sequence comes from Massilia scottii, assembly GCF_030846495.1. Taxonomy (NCBI): domain Bacteria; kingdom Pseudomonadati; phylum Pseudomonadota; class Betaproteobacteria; order Burkholderiales; family Oxalobacteraceae; genus Massilia; species Massilia scottii. The sequence continues at coordinate 461,917 of NZ_JAVCWM010000002.1, forward strand.
GCCATCCGCACCCGGATGGCGGCCCGGAGCATTCCTTTTCGGACAAATTTCCTATGAGAGAACTTGTAACTGGCCGGCCATGGCGAGCCCGGCTTGGCGCCGGGGGCGCCTTGTGACCGCGCGCCGCAGCGAGCAGGCGCTGATCGAGGCGGTGGGACGGGGCGAGCCGCATGCATTCGATGCGCTGGTGGCGCCGTACCGGCGACGCCTGTTCCTGCTGGCCCTCAACATCGTGCGCGACCCGGCCGATGCCGACGATGTGGTGCAGGACACCCTGATCCTGGTGTACGGCTCGCTGGGCACGTTTCGCGCGCAGTCCCGTTTTTACACCTGGATGTTCCGTATCGCCTATCACTGCGCCCTCGGGTTCCTGGCGCGCCGCAAGCGCCTTTTGCCCGACGAATCCGGCGTGCTGGACGACTGGCGCAGCGCGGAGTGGGAGGTGTGCGAGAGCGCCGACCCGGAAAAGGCCCTGGCCGGCAAGCAAATGGCCGCGGCCATGGACGCGGCGCTCGACGCCATGGTTCCCGAGCACAAGACCGCCATCCTCCTGCACGAGCTGGCGGGGATGAGCTACGGGCAGATTGCCGCCACCATGCTGTGCCCGGTGGGGACGGTGCGCAGCCGGATTGCCAGCGCCCGCATCGCGATCGCGGGCAAGCTCAAGCAGCGTGGCTTCGCTTGCGGGCAAGCCTGACGGCGGCTTGGGACGATCCGGTCCCGTTCATTCAAGCAAACGGTGCAGCCCGGTAACGTCCGCCGCCGCTGCCGCCGGGGGGGCTGCCGGGGCTTCCCAGCTACCCGCGTGGCCAGCGCCATCGACGTAGGGGCGGCAGTCGACCGGCACGTCGATCAGGAAAGTGGTGCCGGTCTGCGCCGAGCTGTCGACGGCCACGCTGCCGCCATGGCTCTCCGCGGCGCGCTTCACAAATGGCAATCCGATGCCCCAGCCTGCTTGTGCCTGCACCTGCCGTTCACGCCGCAGATAATCGAAGATGCGGCCGCGTTGCTCCTCGCTGAGCGGATTGCCGGTGTTGTGGACGGTCAGCAGAATGTTCCCGTGTGACTCGCTCAGTTCGATGCGAATCGGGCCGCCGTCGCCATATTTGATCGCATTGGCCACCAGGTTTTCCAGCGCCCGGCGCATGGTATCGCGGCACCACCAGCCCTCCAGGCTGATGGCGGCCACCTCCAGCGGGGCGGGGTAGCGGTCGGCGAACTCGCGCTGCACGAGCAGGATCAGTTCGCGCATGTCGAAGCGGCTCAGATGCAGCGGAAGCCGTTCGCCGCAGTGCGTGGTGAGGGCGTCGAGCACCTCGCCGACCATGGTTTCAAGGCGGGAAGCGTTGACGGCGATTTTTTCGCCGAGGCGTTTCGCCTGCGCCAGGTCGTCGGCCACTCCGATGAGCTGCGCGCCGTTGGCGATCACGGCCAATGGCGTGCGCATGTCGTGCGACAGGGCAGCCGCCATCTTGTGGCGCAGGTCCTCATGGATCGACGTGAACTCGCGCACGGCTTCGCGGATGGCCGTGTTGATGGAGCGGTCGATGACGGTCCAGTCGGCCGGACTGAGCGCGAGTCCGTGCGCGCCGCTGACCTCGCCGAGCGCCTCGCGGAACAGCTGGTATTCATGAATGAGCTGTTCCGCGCCGAAATTGGTCATGCGCGCGCGTTCTCCACCGTGCGCCGCGGCGGCGGTGGTGTGGCTGGTCGCGTCGTCGCGCGGGTAGGCGGGCGTCAGTGCCTGTATCAGGTTGCTGTAAAAGGAGGGCAGGGTATTGATCAGGATGGGTCTGCGCAGTGCGCGGGCGCCGCGAACATGGCCGCGCACCAGCGTTTCCCAACGGTCCAATAGATCAGCCCTGATTCCTTCCAGCGCCATCGATACCGCGGACAATGCCCGCGCGCCAGTGTTTCTATCCGTCGCCAGTGCCATCTCATCCCCCGCATGGTTTGTCAAACGCCTTGTCCGGGTGTTTCCCATTCACTTAATGCGGTGAAAATAACCTGGACAAATTTTTCGTTAACAAGGGTACTGCATTTTGGCGATGTGGGGCAGACGGGTGCAAGCGTGCCGCGCCTGCGGCAGGCGTCAAACGAGGCAGCTAGGTCAGCGCCGTATCGAGGATGGTCATCAGGATAAAGCCGGCTACCAGCGCGATACTGGACACCTTGCCGTTGCCATGGCTGTGCGACTCGGGAATGACGTTATTGACGATCACAAACAGCATCGCGCCAGCAGCGAGCGCCAGGCCGCCTGGCAACATGCCGGTCGCCACGCTGAACATCGCGGCGCCGAATGCGGCGGCCAGCGGCTCGACCAGCCCGCTGGCGGCAGCGAACAACACCGCCGTCATGCGGGTGTAGCCGGCCGTGCGCAGGGCCAGTGCCACGACCAGGCCTTCCGGAACATCCTGGATGGAAATGGCGGTGGCCAGGGTACGCGCATCGCCGGCATCCGGCCCGGCAAAGGCGACGCCGATAGCCAGTCCTTCGGGAATATTATGCAGCGCGACGGCCGCCACGAACATCCACGCGTGCTTGACCGATGCGCTGACCCGGCGCTCGTCGAGCAGGGTCTGCGAATTGTGGCCCACCACCTTTTCCAGCATCAGGATCAGCACGGCACCGAGCGCGATGCCCGCGCCGACGACGATGCTCGACGACATGGCGCTGCCGCCGTTGGCACGCGCTGCCGCCAGCGCAGGCACGATCAGCGAAAACGCGGTCGCGGCCAGCATCACGCCGGAGCCGAAACCGAGCATGGCGTCATACGTTCGCTTGCCGAATTCGCGTGCGCACAGGACCGGCAGCGCGCCGATGGCCGTCGCCAGCGCCGCCGCCCCGCCGCCTACGACTGCGCCGCGCAAGGCGGCACCGGGTTGCCAGGCCGGGTGCAGCAGCGCCGCGAGCGCCACCGCACTGGCTCCCAGGAGGAGGACGGCGCCGATGGCCCATCGGCGCCCGAAGACCCGGCCGAGGCGTGCACCGAAGTGCGTTCTGCCAGCAGATACATCCATGTGCACTCTCGCTCAGATCGTCAATAAGGGTCGATCACGTGGGCATGTCGTGCTTAAACAGGGGCGCTGCCGCGCGCCCCGAGTTCGGCGCCGGTCACCGGTTCGGCGTTCGGGTCGGACACGGTGCGCCGGGCCATGTTCTTGAGCAGGGCGATATCGCTTTCCGGCAGAACCACGCCGGCACTGCCGTCACCGCCATCGACCGCCACCTGTTTCTCGCGGTCGGAAACATAGTTCCAGTCCTCGCCCCGGTTCCAGGAGCCGCGCACTTCGCCGTCGCCTTGCGACATATTGAAATACACGCTGTCGAATCGGGGATCGCCTGCCTTTTTCCCCGGAGGGAAATTCGGTTCGATCGCGTACAGGGCTTTCTCGAACGATTTTTGATGGGCGATTTCGCGCGTCATCAGGAAGCCGAGGGCTTCCTTGACGCCAGGGTCTTCCGTGAGATTGATGAGCCGTTCATAGACGATTTTTGCGCGCGATTCGGCCGCGATGTTCGAGCGCAAATCGGCGGTCGGCTCGCCGATGGTGTCGATATAGGCCGCCGTGAACGGAACGCCCGCCGAATTGATCAGCGGCGCGCCGCCGCCGTATAAGACCTGGGTTAAATGACTGTCGTTGCCGGCACCGGTAATCTTGCGGTACAGATCGCCTTCCTTGTCGACGCCTTCGGCCAGCTGGCCCTTTGCTCCCTTGTTGAGCATGACGACGATATTGCCGATCACTTCCAGATGGCTCAGCTCTTCGGTGGCGATGTCGAACAGCATGTCCTTTCGTCCCGGGTCATCCTCGGCCAGGGCTTGGGTGAAATAGCGGCAGGCCGCCGCCAGTTCGCCCTGCGGACCGCCGAACTGTTCCAGCATCAGATTGGCCAGCCCCGGATTCGGTTCGCTGACCCGGACGGTGTATTGCAAGCGCTTGTTATGTGCAAACATGTGAACTCCTCAATGTGGATGGATCCAGACCCGCCGGCGGTCTGGCGTCGCCTCGACGCCGCCTCAACAAGGTTTCTGCAGGCGATCGTGCACCGGGGCCGGTACATCGGACCCCACGGTATCGCGGCCATGAGCGGCTAAGTGATGTGCTTAACCGAGATCCATGTTAAGCAGGCGGAAGCGACGGCGAGGTAAGAGGAATTATTGAGGCTGTGTAGGAGTGCACGCCGCTTTATCGAAACTTTTTGGGCGTGACATGGCAGGCGGTTTGGCGCCATCGGGCGGCAGCGTTGTCGGTGTCGAGGAGGGAAAGCGCTGCGCCTTGCACTGATAGCCAGTGCAAGGCGGCGATAAACGGGGAGGAAGATCTGGACAGCGCGAACAGGACGGTGCCCGGACGGGGATCAGCAGCTTCCTTTGGTGTCCATCAGCAGGCGACTGTGCTCCATATCCTGCTCGGTCGCCATGTTTTCCGGTCCGGCGGTGCCGGGCGGCGCGACGCGGATCGAGACCATCTTCCCGGCGTTGACTTCAAACAGCACGCGGTCGCGACCGCGCTGCTGCATGACGATAAAAACACCTTCTGGGGCGGTGGAGTGCGGGCGTACAGGCATACAATTTCCTTTCGGTTTATCAGGCATGGAGTCGCGCAGCCAGGGCTGCCATCGGGGATGCCGGTCTGTGCGCCAGTTGCGCTCTCGCGGGTGGTTGCTCCCCGACTCCATCTTTGCAAATTCCGGGCCAGGAGCAAAACCGCCTTCACCAGGGCGGTTCTCCGGCGCGTACACCCATAGCGCTTGCCATGGCGTATCGGTTGACATGTAAATGACACGATGCGGTAACACGTAAGCGCAGGCCGTCCCCGAAGCAGCGGTACGGGTCACGGTCGCCTTGAAACGTCTGGTAACAAACTAGTCCGGGCGGAGCGGCTTTTTTGCCGGGCCCGGCAGGCCAATTGCCGTATCATCAGTGCTCACTATCATAATAGAAAGATAAAAATGCGTTTTCCTCAAGGTTCCTTCGTGCGTGGCTCGGTTGCCGGTTTGTGCGCGTTGCTGCTCATGTCCGGCTGCGCGACCCGTTCCATTTCGGATTCCGGCTATCCGGACAAGTCGAACGGTTACGGGCGGCCGGCGGGTGTGCAGTACCGCGGCGAACTGACGGAATTTAACGTACTCGGTATTCAACCGACCGCGGTGGTCACCGAAGAAGCGATCCGCGAGGCACTGGACAAGCGTGAGAGAATGACGCTCGCTAAAAACAGCCCGGTCATGCTGGTGCAGTCGGGTGCATTGATTCCCGACGAAGCGATGGTCACAGCATTTTCGCAGTACTACCGGCCGATCGTTTTTAGCGGGGTACCCGAGGAAGGGCAGGGCAAGACCAATTACGCCGGCCATCTGCGCCTGGCCGCCGCGCGCAGCGGCAGCGAAAAACTGATGGTGTACTGGGGCATCCTGGAATCGGGCCGCGAAAACATGTCCACCAAGGTGGTGTCGTGGGTACCCATCCTGGGCGCACTCGTTCCGGACGAGAACCAGCACATGCGCATTCGCCTGAAAGTGGCGCTGGTCGATGTCCGCACGGGGCAGTGGGAAATGTTTTCGCCCGAGCCGTTTAAAGATGTCGACTTCAGCTCGCGCGGTTCGCGTGCCACGGTCGACCAGGCCCAGGTCGCAATGTTGAAAGAAAAAGCCTACCGCGCGGCCGTGACCCAGCTGTTTTACAAGTTCTCCAGCTAAGCGAGGTCGTTCTCCGCCTTCGGCGGCTGCGCCAGCACCCACATGAAGTACAGGGCCTTGGCCGCCTTGGCGCGGCTGACCAGCGCCGCTGGCGCCAGCAGCCGCCCGTTGACCATGCGCCCGCGCGCTATGCCCTCCTCGGACCGGATCAAGCCAAGTTCATAGGCATCCTTGAGTTTGTCCGCAACCATCGCGGGCACGTCCCTGGTGTCTTCCAGCTGCTCCCAGCGCAGCAGCGGGTAGTACATCGCTCCTTGCGCGCCCGTGTCGAGGTTCGGATCGTAGCCTGGCGCGCCCGGCACCACTGTCTTGCCGTTGTACGCGGTCATGTAGCGCGGCTTGCCGGCGAACCTGGCGTGATAGGCGTCGGCCAGGATGGCGCCCGGCTGGCGCTCGCTGGTGAAGTTATAGCGCAGTTCCGTGGCCGCAGCCTTCGTCGCCGGCGCAAGCCAGAACACGCAAGCCGCCAGGGCGGCGGCGCGTGCGCGCACGATGCTGTTCATGGGGAGAATAATGAGTGTGTGCATGGAGTCGATCTTACCTATTTTGGCAACAGCAGTTCGTCACTTCGTTTTGCGACGCGGGCCGTCTCGTCCGGGAAGGGCAGCAGGCGCTTGCTGCAGTCGATCCCCTTGGCGCCGGGAGGGTTGACCTGGCCGGCCAGGCGCGCGAAGTCGATCTTCATCAGCGGGCTGCCGTCCACCACCACGTCGTCGAGCGTGAGCCGCAAGGGGCGTTTTTCGTCGTAGCCCTGCAGGATGACATTGCGCCCCGGCGTGAGGCTGTGCACATGCTCCATGCGCACCTCCTGGTAGTCGGGGATCAGGTCGCCCGGCGGCGCGGGCACGTAGTTGGTATCGATATACAGCGGCCACTGCACGTTGCGCAGGCATACATTGCGGTAGACGATGCCCTTGACGACGCCGCCGCGCCGGTCGTTGCTCTTGATGCGGAGGCCGGACGTGGTGCCGTCCATGTCGAGGTCCTCGACCAGCACGTTGCGCACGCCGCCATTGGTCTCGCTGCCGATCGACATGCCGTGGCCGCTGTAGAAGCGGTTGTGCAGGATCGAGATGTTCTCGGACGGCCCGTTGTGGCCCGCCTTGATCGCCACGTTGTCGTCGCCGGTGCGGATATGGCTGTGCGCGATGGTGACGTTGCGCGAGGAGCCGGGATCGATGCCATCGGTATTGCGCGCGTCGTGCGGCGTGTCGATACGGATGCCCCACGCGGTAAAGCCGTCGACCCGGTTCATCGCCACATGGAAGTTGGCCGCATTGCGCAGGGTGATGCGGTACATCGTGAATCCCTGCGAGCGCTCCAGCTGGATCAGGCGCGGCACGTTCTGGCGCAGTTTTTCCTTTTGCGCGCGGCGCGCAATCTGCCACCACGTCTCGGGCTTGCCGTCGATGCGCTGGCCACCCTGGCCGTCGATGCTGCCGTCGCCCATGATGCCGGCGCCGCTGATGCCATCACCCGTGATGAACGGGCGGCAGCCGGTGCCGGCTGCGTCGATGGTGCCGCAGGTGTTGCGGCCACGGTCGAACAGTGACGGATCGGTACTGGCGAACAGCGTGGCGCCGGCGTCAATCACCAGCGTCACGCCGCTCCCGAGCGTCAGCGGGCCGGCGGTAAAGGCGCGCCTGTCGCCCTGCGCCGCCAGATGCAGCGCGTGGCCCGGCTTGCATTTGTCGATGGCGGCCTGGATCCGTGGCGCGTCGTCGCGGCCGGGCAGGGCGGGTTCGGCCAGCAGCACCGCGCACGCGGGCGGCAGCACCGGTTCACGCACGGTGCGGGTATCCTGCGCGTGCGCCGCGCCGCACAGGGCCAGCGCGGCTGCCGCCAGCGTGCGCAGGCAATGCACGCGAGCGCGCCTCGCAGCCAATTCGCTCATCTTCATGTGACTCTCCAGTGATTGTTCCTGGCACGCCAGAGGCAGTGCGCGGTTCCGGGTACCTCGCGTACCCGGCGCCGTCGGACCAGGGCCGCGCGCAGTTCGGGGCTGGGGTCGTCCGGTTGGCAAGTGAGCGTCGGCAAGCTCTTGCAGGCCCTTGACGCATCGCTGATCATTCGATCAGGATCGAGATTAGCAGACTCGTTTGAAATTGGCCATTCCCGTAACGCCGGATGGAAATTATCGTCAGCGCGTTGGCGGATTTCATCAGCGCGCCGAGGGTCGCCCCGGTCGCCTGCGCTCTGTTTGCCGCTGTCTTTACAGGTCGACCTTCACGCTCAGCTTGATGGTGCGCGGTGCACCGGCGGCCAGCCGTCCGCCGGCGCCGGCCCAGTACTGCTTGTCGCCGAGGTTTTCGACGTTGGCCTGCCAGGTGGTGCGTTTGCCCATGGTCCGGTTGACGTAGCGCGCGCCGGCGGTCCACAAGGTGGTGCCGCCAAGCCAGGCCTGGTTCAGGTCATTGACCGGACGGCGGCCCGTGTAATACATGCCGCTGTTAAGCGACAGGCCGGGCACGGCCTCGTCGAAGGCATACGAGAGAAAGGCGCTGGCGGTCTGCTTCGAGGCGTTTTCCGGCAGCTTGCCGTTGTAGCTGGCGTTGATGCCGGCGAATTCCGGCTGCAGGAACTGGGCCGACGTTTGCCACGCCAGCTGGCGCGTCAGCTGGCCCTGGGTCGCCAGCTCCACGCCGCGGTAATGCTGTTCGCCGTCGGCCACGAACACGTTGGCGGCGTTGGTGTAGTAGCCGGGCCGGTCGATGTCGAACAGCGCGGCCGACAGCAGGGTGCCGCCGGCGCTGCGCCAGCGCATGCCCAGCTCCTTTTGCTTGCTCACGCCGGGCGCCATGCGTTCGCCCTGGTTGACGGTGCCGGCCGGACCAGGCTCGCCTTCCTCCAGGCCTTGTGCGGCGGAGGCGTAGAACGACAGCTCGGCCAAGGGCTTGTAGATCACGGCCGCCATCGGCGTGGTCTTGCTGGCCGCGTAGTCGTTCACGCCCTGCGCGCTGCGGTAGCGCACCTTGCGCGCACCGGCGATGAGCTGCCACTGGCTTGACAGTTCCATGCGGTCGATGGCGTACAGGCCGTCGTCGCGCGTTTCGAGGGCGGCGGTGGTCGGGTTGGCCGGGCGCGCGGACCAGGTGATGTTGCCGATGGCGGTGGGGTGGTACAGGTTCTGCGCGGCGACCGCGTAGTTGCTCTGGTAGATCGGGTCCTGGGTCTTGTTGGTGCGGCTCACGCCAACCGTCATCTCGTGCTTGATGGCGTCCGTGCTGGCGGTGCCGAACAGCTCCGCGCGCACGATATCGGAATCGACCACGCTGTGTTGCGAATTGCCGGCGATGCGGCCGGCGCCCGTCGCCACGGCGGCGGCGTTCGTGAAGCGGAAGATCGCCAGGTTGCGTTCGCGCGCCACCTGCGAGCGGCCGCCTTCGAGCGTGAGCGCCCAGCCCTCGGCCAGCGCGTAGTCGGCACGCAGGGCGACGCTTTTGCTGGTGGCGTCGAATTTGGCGATGTCGGGGCCGACCAGACGCGCCGGGTCCACCGCGCGCGGCAGGGCGATCACGCCATTGACGGCGGCGGGCAGCGCCACGCCCACTTCTTCGGTTATCTTGCGGCGGTCGTATTCCAGGTCCGCCTTGAGCAGCAGGCGGCTGTCGACGCGCCAGTCCAGCGCGGCGGAGGCAAAGCGCCGGCTGCCGTCGCCGACGTTGTCGAGGAAGCTGCCCAGCGCACCAGCGGCCGCGTTGATGCGCACGCCGAATTGCTGCTGCTGTCCGAGGCGGCGGCCGATATCGACAAAAGCCCAACATTTTATGCTAAATGAGAATCATTAGCAATTAAGTGGGCCTGGCTCTGATCCGCGCCGGCGGGCTTGGTATACTGCCCGGATTTATACGCACAGGGTCATACGATGGCGCAACCGCTGGAACTACGCGCACACGCGCTGCAGTGCTTACTTGAACCCGATCCCGGCACCAAGACCGCGCTCATTGCCGCGCTGGCGCAGGCGCATCTGGCCGCCGGCTGGGTGGTGGACAATGGCGCCGTGTTCGAGGTGACACGTCCGATTCCGGGGCGCCCGGAGCGCCCGCTGCTGGTGCCGCCACGCCTGGTGGGGCGGCGTTCGATGGTGACGGTGGAAGGGCGCGCGATGCTGGTTCATTCGCTGGCCCACATCGAATTTAACGCGATGAACCTAGCGCTCGATGCGCTCTGGCGCTTCCCGGACCTGCCGGCGGCGTACTACACCGACTGGCTGCGGGTGGCAAAGGAAGAGGCTTATCACTTCTCGATGCTGGCCGAGCACCTGCAGGTGCTCGGTTACCAGTACGGCGACTTTCCGGCGCACGACAGCTTGTGGGAGATGGTCGAGAAAACCAAGGGCGACGTGGTGGCGCGCATGGCGCTGGTGCCGCGCACGCTGGAAGCGCGCGGACTCGATGCGATTCCGCCGTTGCGCGCCAAGATCGCGCAGGCGGGCGACATGGCGGCGGCAGCGATCCTCGACATCATCTTGCGCGACGAGGTGGGTCATGTGGAGATCGGCAACCGCTGGTACCGCTATCTGTGCGATCAGCGCGGGCTCGATCCGCAGACGGCGTACGCCGAACTGGCGCTGCGCTACGAAGCGCCGGTACTCAAGGGGCCCTTCAACATCGAGGCGCGGCGCCGGGCGGGGTTTACCGAAGCCGAGCTGGCGGTGTTCTCGTAGTTAATCGAGGAGTGACACGCGCCGCTGCGGCCTTCATTGTCCAATAACCGATCAACTGACACTGGGGAACTATCCAACGTGAAAATTGCGGCACGAAGAATATTCACGCTCGCAGAAAGCATTTCAGCGACAATATGAGAGCTGGCTGTAAAGATTGCGTGCACGAGCGGCATGGCGGCAACCCCGCCATATCGGTTCCATTCCGGCATAGTAACTATTCAGCCGCTACGCGGCTGAATAGTTACCCTGGTGCAAAGGAAGCAGGTGCATTCTGAACAGGCCCGCCGGTCAGCAGAATCAGTTTTTGCGCATGGGAGCTTACCTCGTGGGACATATCATTTTCGTCGGGTTGCATTTTCTACGGCGCAATCTTATTCTCTTCGCCATCATCGTCCTGATTCTTGCCTCCGGCAAATGGATTGGGAACGAGTGGCGGCAGCTGCAGGCCTTGGTCGCCGAATTGCCAGCCCTGCGCGCCGCCCACCACGATGTGCAAGAGTTGCGCGCCGTCAGGGCGGATGCGATGACACGGCAGCTCAAGCAATTTTCTGGCGCAACAATTCAACAGATCGACGCACAGCTGCGCGAGATCGACCGCCAAATCGCGGCTGCTCAACTTACCCAGGAGCAAGGTTCTATGCCATTGGCCGTGCTTGGAGGCCACGCTTCCATGTTGGCGCAACTGCGGCAGCAGGCAATACGGGCAGTCGAACTCGAACTTCTGCGTCAGGCAAGACATTATCTGCTCTCGGCGCGGGCGCATGCATTGGTCCTGGACAACCGACAGGCCGCCACGACCAAACGGGAGCAACTACGACTGGCCCATATCCAAGTGTATGCGCAGCTTGGCCGTGCGCGACAGGAACTGACCAGTATCCAGACGCAATCTGGCTGGCTGGCTGGCATACCGGGGACGGCTGGATATCGCCAAGTGCGCCAGCTGCGCATCGACATCGACCGCCTGCTGCTGGCCAATGAGCAAGCCTTCCGCGATTTTCGCGCGCAGCAATCCCTTCTTGATCGCCTGACCCTGCCTGCCGGCCTGACCACGTTTCATTTCGATGAACAGCGACTCGACCAAGCCGTCGCCGCCCTGCGAGCGCCATTGCTGCGGGCCGAATCGCTTGCCGCGCGCAGCCTGCTGTGGCGCGGCTACCAGGCTGCATTGCCAGTACTGCCGCTCGCGCTCGGCGTACTGATCGGTTGGTGGCTGGTACCGCTCTGCGTGCGCACGCTGTTCTACTTCGTTCTGGCGCCGCTGGCGGCACGCCGGCCGCCCATCGTGCTCGGTCCAGTCGCCCAGGCCATTCCCTGCGCGGCCCTGAGGTCGGCCGTGTCGCTGACGGTGGTGCTCGCGCCTCGTACCGAGATGCGTATCCGTCCGGACTACTGCCAGAGCCAGCCAGCCGGTGTTGCAGTGCGCACCACAGTGCTGTTCGACTGGCGCCACATCATGACCAGCATGGCAGCCCAGCTGTGGATGCTCAAGCGCCTTCGCGCCGTGGACCATGCGGAGGTGGTGGTATCGTCAACGCGAGATGCCCTGGTTGAATTGGCGCTGCTGGAGCTACCTGCCGGTGCATCCTTCGTTTTGCAGCCGCGCGCGCTGGCGGGGATCCTGTTTCACCCTGACCAGCGTCCGCGCATACGCAGCCACTGGCGGCTTGGGACGCTGCATGCATGGCTCAGTTTGCAGCTGCGGTACCTGGTCTTTGAGGGGCCGGCGACTTTGATTGTCAAGGGATGCAGAGGAGTTCGACTCGAAGCGGCCATCACAGGCCGCTCGATCAGTCAGGATGCGACGCTTGGATTTAGCGTGCACGCCCTCTACTCCACGGTGCGCGCCGAACCATTCCTTCCCTACCTGCGCGGCAGGCAATCGCTATTTCACGATCACTTTCGTGGAGTCGATGTTTGTTACCTGTACGAGGAGGTGCCGCGCCACTCGCGCTTGGACAGGGGCCCCAGAAGTGCGCTCGATGTCCTCGCCGATGCTAGCCTGAAGGCATTTGGAATCTGATGGGGACTGGCGTTGACTGATCTCGCACATCGCTTCAAGTTGGCCCCTCCGCCAGCCAATCGAGCGCTTCACGCTCGAGAATGTTATTCAGTGTAATATTTCAAAGCTGCAACAGTCGCTGATATACTGCCCCGTTTCCGTAGCAACTGGGAGCAGGATATGCTGGCGATTTTAAGAGAATGGTTCGACTTGCGGCACGATCAGGATGAGAGTGAGGTCATTGATCGCAGCATTCGCGGCGGTGCGCGAATCGGCGGCACCAATCTGTGGGTGCTTTTCTTCGCGATCCTGATCGCCTCGGTTGGGCTGAATGTGAATTCGACGGCCGTGGTGATCGGCGCGATGCTTATTTCACCGTTGATGGGGCCGCTGCTGGCGATTGGGTATGGGGCGGGCACCAGCGATTCCCGCCTGATCAGAGATGCCGGGCGCGGGTTGGCGGTGTTCGTTCTGCTTAGTGTCGTGACTTCCACCGCATACTTCTACCTCAGTCCGTTGTCGGAGGCCCATACCGAGCTGCTGGCGCGTACCTCGCCAACGCTATGGGATGTGTTGATCGCTTTTTTTGGTGGATGTGCCGGCATCATCGCCCACACCCGCAAGGATATCTCGACGATTATTCCTGGCGCCGCCATTGCTACCGCGCTGATGCCGCCGTTATGCACAGTCGGGTACGGCCTTGCGAATGGTCATTGGAATTTCGCGGCCGGCGCGGCCTACCTGTTCGTGATCAATGCCTTCTTTATTGCGCTGGCCACCTATCTGTTCGTCAAATTGCTACGCCTGCCAGAGCACAAGGAAGCCGATCCCGGCCGGCGAGTCCGCGTGCACGTTGCAATTGGGCTTTGCATGCTGATGCTCACCGTGCCGAGTGCCTTTCTGGCTTACCGGCTGGTACAGGACCAGTTGTTCCTGGCGGCCAGCAAGGAGGTTATTGCCACACTTGAACGCCAGGAAGGTGTACTGGTATTGTCGAAAGAGACTTCGCTGGCTCAACGCCGTCTTTCTATCGTCGTCGGTGGTGATCCGGTCCCGCCAGCTGAACAAGCGCGTCTGCAGCGCCGTTTGCAAAGCAAGGGATTTGTCCAGGCCACGCTGCAGCTACGCAACGTGGGGGAGAAACTTGATGTCGCAGCGCTTCGGGAACAGTTGCGTCGGGAATTACAGGCGGATCGAGCAGGACCTGAAGCTGTCAGGGACGAAGCACTCAGTGCCATGCGCATCGAGTTGGCGAAGACGACCCAACAGCGCGCCTTGCAAGCACAGCTTGTTAAAGAACTGCTGGCCGCATATCCCACTATTTCAACCATCGCGGTAGGCGATGGTGTAGGGAGGGCACGTGATGCGCAGTCACAAGGCCCTGTCTTAGTCCTTGCCATCGAGGCTACGCCAGCGCTCGCCTTGGAGGATCTGGCACGTATTCGCGCTGGTCTGGCGGCGCGCTTTCCGGATCGCGCCGTTGCCGTTCAGCAGGCTCTACAGCCGGCACCACCACGCCAGATTGCGAGGAACGGGAACCGGCGCTCCTCCTGAAGGCATGGCAGGCTGGATAAAGCGAGGTGTTGCGATCTCGGCCCTCCCGGCTCGCCAGGCAACAGGCCGCCCTGAGGATCGTGGTGCAATGATGTGCAATGAGCAAGATGCCGCGAAAACGGTGCATCTCATCATTTCCCCATGACCCGATTCACAACTTTCTGTCTTTCATCTATTAACTCTGAGCAACAGACAATCGACTTTGGCGAACCAGGTCGGAGAATGTCACTTCCCCGGACAATATGGCCTGGAAGGGGGGGATGCGCTACGAAGGCCGGTATGTTGTTGGTGACGGTTCGCAGAAACTGCTCGCTCTCTGCGAGGCGTTGCCCTGCGGCTTTACGTTCCGTGATGTCGCGCACAAAAGCGTTCGAGACATCGTTCTCGCCATCCTTGTACCCGGTCACCGACAACCCGGCCGAGAACGCGCTTCCGTCCTTTCTCAGTACGTGAATCTCGATCGTTCGCTTGATAACCGGTCCCGTATTGTCAAGTACAGCCTGCTCTAGCCCGCCACGCATCACACTAAACCCTGCCGCGGCGACGCACGTCACAACCAGCAGCAAGATCCCCGCCACCGTGGATGTGATTTTCTTCTGTCACTTCACCGGATTGAGCCTGCGTACTTGTCACCCGCAACGCCCCAGTTGCGAGCAAAATGAAACCTGACGCGGTGGTTGGCAGCATCGAATTGAAGCGCGCGACTTGATACAGCGGTGCCAATTCGAGGAGGTACCCGCGTCAGAACGGCCTGGCAATCGCGCTGCGCGAGCCGGGGCGGATCGAGCGCACGCTTTTTATCCTGGACTGGCTCCAGAACGTCGAGCTGCGCCGGCGCGTGCACGCGGGTTTGAACAAGGGGGAGGCGCGCAATGCGCTGGCCAGGGCGGTTTTCATTCACCGGCTGGGCGAGATCCGCGACAGGTCATTCGAGCAGCAGAGGTACCGTGCCAGCGGCCTGAATTTGGTGACGGCCGCAATCGTACTATGGAATACGGTCTACCCGGAGCGGGCGACAAAGCCATTGCGTGAGAAAGGCAAGTTGCCCGACGACGGGATGCTGCAATTCTTGTCGCCGCTGGACCGGGAGCGTATCAACCTGACCGGGGACTATGTTTGGCGCCAGCAGCGCAAAACCGAAGGCGGATTCAGAGAGCCGGGCAAGCGCCAGGCGCAGGGAATAATCTGGAAGCCTGGACTCAGGGTGATTGCAACTGGGAGAACGGATAGATTGCGGGGCGGCACGAGCGGCCAATCGCCTTAGCGCCCGATCTTTTCCGTTTTCCCAATCCGCCCCACTGAGCATGGGGTCTTTGCTGCCGACCCAAGGATCGCCGGTGGCGCGGCGATGGACGAGGCGTGCGCCGCGCGCGTCATCATGCACTCATGCCCAAGCTGTCAGTCCATTCACTACGGGAGGGGTATTGCCATGAAATTGAAGTTGATCGCAGCCGCACTGGCCTTGTCGGGCTGGCCGCCGTCAATCCGCTCAGTGTGCACGCGCTTCATCTGCGAGATGGGCTGCCGTCCGCCCAGGTCGAGGTGACCTCCGGCCAGCAATGGATCGCCTTGGACAATGGCCTCAGCAATGCCGACGGACGCATGCCCGCGCTATTGCCCGAGGGGGAACGCTTCGATAAAGGGATTTATCGGGTGACTTTCTAAACCGGCGCCTGGTTTTCCGCCAGGAAGACCGCCGGCCTCTTCCCCGAAGTGCCGGTGGTGTTCGTGGCGGACGGCACGGTGGGGCACTATCACATCCCCTTGCTGATCAGCACGTTCGGTTTCTCGACTTGGCGCGGCAATTGAGCCGCTGAACGCCGGGCCACCGCCGGGAGAGGCGCTCAACGCATCTTGAGCATGTCGGCCAGCGACCACTTGAGCGGCGCGCCCGCGGTGTCGGTGATGGTGGTCAGCTCGCCGAAGATGCGGCCCTGGACGTTATCGGGCAGGCGCACGAAGGCCGTGTTGCCGACGGCATCATCGCCGTGAACGAAGCCCCAGGTGAAAAATTTGATGGCGGCCACGGTGTTGTCGGGCTTGCTGCTGACCAGCGGGACGATGGCAAAGGTACTGGCCGTGATCGGCCAGCTGCCGGCACCCGGCTTATCGGTCAGCATTTCTTCGTAGGCGCCCTTGGTCGCCCATCCGCTATTGTTCATCGCCGAGGAAAAGCCGGCACCGGTTGGGGCGACGAACTTGCCGTCGCGGTTTTTCAGCATGGCGAAGTTCAGTTTGTTCTTCGAGACATACTGGTAGTCCACGTAGCCGATCGCGCCTGCGGTCTGCCTGAGCGCGGCCACCACGGATGCGCTGCCTTTGACGGGCGTCGTTCCCGCTACCCACGCAACGCTGTAGTTACTGCCGTAGGCCGCTTTCCAGTCAGGACTGCTTTTGCTGAGGTAATCGGTGAAGTTGAACGTGGTGCCCGAACTGTCCTGGCGCGTCACGACCATGATCGGCAGGGCAGGCAGGGCCAGTCCGGGATTGAGGGCTTGCACCTTGGGATCGTTCCATTTGGTGATTTTCCGGCTGAAGATGTCGGCCAGGAGCTCGCCGGTCAATTTGAGCTGTCCGCTGGCAACGCCAGGCACATTGATGATCGGCACAATGCCGGAGACGGCAGTCGGAAAACACAGCAGTTTGCTCGACTTGCGCTCGTCCGCGGACAGGAAAACGTCGGTGGCGCCGAAGTCCACCTTGCGGCTCTTGACTTGCTGCAAGCCGTCCGTGGAACTGCTGGACTGGTAGCTGACGCCCACTTGGGCGTACTTGCTGTACGCTGCGGCCATCGAGGTGTACAGGATTTCCGCGGCCGACGAGCCGGCGCCCGCCAACTGGTTCTGGGCAAAAGTGGCAGGGGACAAGACCACGAGGGCGGCAAAGATGATTTTATTTTTGAATGACATAGCGGTGTTCCGTATTCGGATATTAAGTATCAGGGTTGAGCTACGCACGGCATCGACGCCCGGGCGTTGGTGTGCCGGGGCGAGCGAGAAGCAGGGCGCGGGATAGTCGCTTTTCTCAGGCTACGCCGGGCGTAACGCGGGAATGTCGCAAGTGATGGACGCGGCGCATGGCCGGGACCGGATCGGAGCGGTTGCGGTGATGCTGACACGCTGGCCAGCCACCTTTTGGTAAGTGACTTCTAACAATAAACAATTCTACAGGGAAATAGGGGAAATGTGGGTTCTGAACGCGACTTTAGAAGAAAAGCTCGGAATTACGCGTTAATGACGGCATTATAGCGCAGGACGGGAAATGCCGTGAAATGCGTAAATACGCAATGATGTCATTTATGTCACGATATCTTGTCTTTGTATTGGCTGGAAGCTATTGTCTTCTGTGGCGGAAAAATGCTGCGGAAGGAGGCGGCCGCCGCTGCCGTGGAGCAGCAGGCCGACAGCCTGGCGCAAACGGCCAGCGTGTTCAAGCTGGCCGGCGCGCACGGTTAAGCGCCTCAGGCGTCCGCGGCGTCGCTCTCTTCGTCCTCGCCTTCGCCTTCTTCCAGAGCGTCGTCAGCCTTGTATTTGAGCCGCGCGGCGCTGCAGGCCGAGATGTCCAGGTCGTCGCGGATGCCTTTATAGGTCGAGATATGCAGCTTGCCCTCGGGGTGGGCGTACAGGTAGCGCACGTCGACCAGGGCGCCGACCGGGGGAATATCGACATTCGAGGAAATGGTGACCTTGCCCATGTCGACCTTGGCGCCAGCGGCGTCGAACACCACCACGTGCACGCTGCGCTTGCCCTTGGCCACCTGGTCGACCAGGAAGGTGCCGGTTTCGTAGAATACGTGCTTGAGCGCGTCGCCGCCCGAGGCCGGCCGTCCGTGCGCGTAGGTGGCGTTTTTCTTGCGAAAGACCACGCCTTCCCCGCGCTTTTGCCGGATGCGCTCGAAGGCCTCGGTCTTGGCCGCCGTGCCGCTGTAGACCGGTGACACCGACACGTTGGCGCCGGGCTTGACGGCCTGCGTGAGCAGCGCGTGGCGTTCCCCGAAGCCGAGCTCGTGCAATTTGCGTCCGCCCAGTTCGAGGATGTCGAAAATGCTCAGGCGCGGGCCCGGCAGCGCTTCGCCATCGAGGATGGTGCCGGCGGGCAGGGCCGACAGGTCGGCCACCACGCCCAGCGGCAGCGGCGCCGGGAAACCGTTGCGCTTGCTGCCGACCAGCTCGCCCGGCGCCTTGACCGACACCATGCGCCGGTGGCCATCGTCTTTTTCCTGCATCACCCAGTCGTCGTCCCGCAGCAGCCTGGCGGCGTGCTCGTCGGCGATGGGGTTGAGCAGCTGCGGCAGCACGCCGGTGAAGTCCGATTCCAGATCGGTGCCCTGGTAGGGCACGCCGGCGTCGTCCGGGCTGTAGCCTCCCTTGAGCTTGGTTCTGACGAGGGTGTCGTAGATGCCCTTCGCTTCGGCGTAGGGCAAGGGCGTGGCGGTCTTGGCCTGGTGGGTCAGCGCGCTGCCGCGCCGCCCGTTGCGGCCGTACACCACCCAGCCGCCGTCGACCGGGTCGAGGTGGCAGTGGTATTCCTTGTCGGTCGAGCCCTTGGTCTGGTACAGCGAGACTGATTCTTTTTCCATACATGTTCCTGTCATGTTCATTTAACCGTTGCGCCGGCGTCAGCCGTGTTGCGCGCCTTGCCGGCGCCGATGGTAAGATCGCGCCATGACAAATACACTTGCCCCAACCCTGCCGCCGACCCTCGTTCACACCATGCGCATGCCGATCCGGTGGGGCGACATGGACGCGATGGGCCACGTTAACAACACGGTGTACTTCCGCTATATCGAACAGGCCCGCATTTCGTGGTTCGACCTGGTTGCCTGCACCCCCGATCCGGCCGGCGAAGGGCCGGTCATCGTCAACGCCCACTGCTCGTTCCTCAAGCAGCTCAAGTATCCGGGCGAGATCGAGATCCGCACTTTCGTGGGACCGCCGGGTCGCTCCAGCTTCGAGATGTTCCACCAGATCCGGATGGTCGGTGCCGACGGCAATCCCGGCGAGCTGCATGCCGAGGGCGGCGCCAAAGTCGTGTGGGTCAACTTCCCGGCCGAAAAATCGGTGCCCTTGCCGAGCGCGATCTGCAAGTTGCTTCCACCGCAGAAGCTGTTGTCCAGCAAGTAATCCCGCCTTGCCCGGCAGTATCGTATCAGCCATTTGCCGTAAACGAAAAAAGCCCCTGAATTTATCAGGGGCTTTTTCGTTGCGCCGATGAAGCGCGTCGTCCGATAAGGGACCTTACTTTGGCGTGTTCAGCAGCGAGTGGCGGCGCGAATACGCAAAGTACACCACCATCCCGATCGCCAGCCAGATGCCGAAGGCAATCCAGGTGGTCTTGCTCAGGAAGGTCATCAGGGCCAGGCAGAAGATGATGGCCAGTCCGGGCACGATCGGCACGCCGGGGCAGCGGAAGGCGCGCGGCAGGTCCGGACGGGTCTTGCGCAGCACGATCACGGCCACCGACACCAGGCAGAAGGCCGCCAGCGTGCCGATGTTGATCAGCTCGGCGAGGACGCCCAGCGGTACCACGGCGGCGATCAGGCCGAACACGATGCCGACGATCCAGGTGGCGAAGAAAGGCGTGCCGTACTTCGGATGCACGCTCGACAGGCGTTTCGGCAGCAAGCCGTCGCGCGACATGGCGAAGATGACGCGGGTCTGGCCGTAGGTCATCACCAGGATCACGGTGGTCATGCCCAGGATCGCACCGAGGTCGACGAAACCGGCTACCCAGTTCTGTTTGGCGTATTGCAGGGCCAGCGATACCGGGTGGTCGACGCCGGCAAACTGCTGGTAAGGCACGATGCCGGTCATGATGGCCGAGACGATCACGTACAGGATGGTGCACACTACCAGCGAGCCGATAATGCCGATCGGCAGGTCGCGCTCGGGACGCTTGACTTCTTCCGCCGCCGAGGTCACCGCATCGAAACCGATGAAGGCAAAGAATACCAGCGCCGCGGCGCTCATCGTGCCTTGCATGCCGAACGGCATGAACGGCTGCCAGTTGGCCGGCTCGACATAGCGCGCGCCGACGACGATGAACAGCAGCACCACGCCGATCTTGATCACCACCATCACGCTATTGATGCGGGCCGATTCGCGCACGCCGAACGACAGCATGGCCGTCAGGAGCAGCATGATGATCAGGGCCGGCAGGTTGAACAGGGTGTCGACCCCGGGAACCGATCCGGGCGCGGCCGTGAGCGCGACCGGCAGCTTGATGCCGAAGCCGCCGAGAAGCGACTGGAAATAGCCGGACCAGCCGACCGAGACGGCCGAGGTGGCCAAGCCGTATTCGAGCAGCAAATCCCAGCCGATCATCCACGCTACCAGCTCGCCCATGGTGGCGTAGCTGTAGGTATAGATCGAGCCGGCCACGGGAATGGTGGAAGCGAATTCGGCGTAGCACAGCGCGGCGAAGCCGCATGCCATCGCGGCGATCACGAAGGATAGTGTCAGGGCCGGGCCGGCGGTGACCGCCCCGGTGCCGGTGAGGACGAAAATACCGGTGCCGACGATGGCGCCAATACCCATCATCACCAGGTCAAGCGGGCCAAGCACCTTCTTCAGCCCGCCAACCGCGCGGCTTTGCGCGACCATATCGTCCAGATTTTTTGTTCGGAAAAGGCTCATTCAATTGTCTCACTTAAAGTCTTTATGTTTTTAAGATGCCACCCGGGAGCTTCTTTACTGCCTGGGCGTACGACTGCTGCGCCCGCGATTGTAACGTACCGGGCGCGGTCATTGACGAGTTACAAGAGAAAAGATGGCAAAAAGGAAACAGGAGCGCAGAGGTGCGCGAGGAGAGCACGCGCCGGATGGACCTGGCGCGTGCCGGTGATGCCGTCGCCGCTCAGCCTGGCAGGGTGGCGTGGTGCGCGCTGTCGATTCCGGTGAGCAACACTGGTGGAGCGTCGCTATCGGCCGGCGTCAGGTCGGCGAGGTGCTCCAGCGCGCTGCGCGGAACCGGTGGCAGTTTGCCGATGGCTTCTTTCACCGACGCCTGGAAGTCGAGGATGTCGGTGTCCGCGCTCAGCGACCTGAGCAGGGTACGGGCGATCAACGCCGCCTCGGCGCCGTTGTAGGCGGCGCTGGCCTTGTCCGTTTCCAGCGCAAACGTGAAATTCGACGCCACGTCGATCTTGGCGCGCACCAGGGCGGCATCTTCGCGTCCCTGGATGCTGCTGTTGGCCAGCGCCCCGGCCATGATCGAGAGCGAGGCATTGGCCCGGGTGAGCGCGCCGGCATCGATGGCGCCGCTCCAGAAATCGAGGCCGGCCTGGCCCGGCACCCGGTTCAGGAGGTTGAGGAAAACGGCGTTCACGAAAGCCTTGTTGTCGCCGTTATAGAGCGCATGCGATTCGCTGCTGGTGCCGAAGGAGTCGATCAGGCTTTTCACGGCCGCATCGGTGGCATAGCGCGCGCTGAACTCGCCCACGCCGGCGGGTGCGCCCAGGGCCGTGAGCTGGGCCTGGAAACTCTTCAAACCGGCGACGTCGGCGGCGCGCCCGAAATAGCTGACATACAGCGCCTGGCTCAGGCCGACATAGGCCATGTCGATCCTGGTGTCGGAAAATTGAAGCACTTCGATGTTGCGCAGGACATCGACGCTCTTGTAGCCGCTGCGCTCGGTCAGGGTGATGATGCCGTCGTCCAGGACCATGCTGAATGCGCTCAAGGGCGCGATGGCACGCACGGTGTCCGTGCCGGCGCCGCCATCGACATGGTCGTTCAGATAGGTGAGGACGATGCTGGAGTCGTTGCCGGGCGTGCCCTTGATCACGTTCGGCACGTCCGCCACCGGATTCTCGTCGGCCGTAATGAACAGGGTGACGTTGGGCGACTCGGCGCTCTGGACCCAGCCGGCAGACACATAATAGATGCCGGAATAGGGGGCGATGAAGTTGTCCAGGTAGGCCGAGTGGTCGCCATGGACCTCCAGATCGTACTCAGCGGCAATGGCGTTGCCGAAGCGGTCGTAGACCTTGATCATGGACGGGTCGCGCGCGCTGCGGCTGTGGATGTCGTAGACGCTACCGGCCGTCGCGCTGAAGGCAAACACATCGTCGCCGGGCGTGCGCGCCGCGAAATCCATGAAATAGGTTTGGAGGTCCCAGTCGGCGATCGGGCTCGGCATGCTCACGGGGACGAAGGCCAGGTTCTGGGCCAGCCTCATTTGCGTCGCGTTCAGGTCGGGCAGGCTGTCGATCGTCTTGTACGTCATGGGATTTTCGTTTGATTGATTGATTGATGGAGGGGCGGCCTGGCTGCCATGGCGCCAGGGTGGTGGTTCAGGCTGGCGGGACGGCCCCGTCCAGGCTACTGTCTATGCCGACGAGCATGACCGGCGGCGCCTCGGGCTGCGTTGCCCAGGGTTGCTCGCCGGGATGCGCGAGAGCCGCCGGCGGCAGCTGGGGCAGTTTGAGAATGGCCTGGTAGAGCGAGGGCTGGAAGGCGTTGGCATCGGTTGCCGCGCTGACGGTGCCGAGCAGATTACGGGCGATGGCCGCCGCGCCTGCGCCATCGTAGGCCGCGTGGAAGCTGTCCGATTCGAGGGCAAAGGTGAAATTCGATGCCACGTTGATCTTCGCTTGCACCAGCCTGGCGTCGTTCTGGCCCTGGATGCTGGTGTTGGCCAGCGCCCCGGCCATGATCGACAGCGAGGCATTGGCCCGCGTGAGCTCGCCGGAATCGATGGCCGCGCTCCAGAACTCGAGACCGGTCAGGCTCGGAGCGCGATTGAGCACGTTGCTGAAAATCGCCTTGACGAAGGTCTTGTTGTCACCGGCATACAGCGCGTTCGATTCGGCGCTGGTGCCGAACGAGTCGATCAGGTTTTTCACCGCCGCATCGGTGGCGTAGCGTGCGCTGAACTCGCGCACGCCCTCGGGCGCGCCCAGGGCCGCGAGCTGGCTCTGGAAACTTTTCAATCCGCCCACGTCGGCGGGGCGGCCGAAGTACCCCACATACAGCGCCTGGGTCAGTCCGATGTAGGTCATGTCGACAGCGCCGTCCCAAAAAGCGATCTTTTCGACGTTCTTGAGGGTATCGACGCCTTCGGTGCCGAAGCGCGAGGTGACGGTCAGCACGTCGCCGGCACTGACGATATGGAAGTCGCCACGGACCCCGCCGACATGGAAGGTATCGAAGCCGTCGCCGCCGTCGCCGATGTCGTTGCCGAATGTGGACCACCAATTGTCGTCGCCGCGCGCCGCGCGCAGGGTGTTCACCGGTGCCTGCACGGGATCGAGGTTGGCGTAAATGCTCAGGCTGAGAAAAGGATCGGGCTTGACTTGGGTCCAGCCGGCGGCAACGTAGTAGGTTCCAGAATACGGGGCCATGAAATGGTTGAGGAAATCGTCGCCGTTGGTACTCACGTTCTTCTCGCGATCGATAGCGATGACATTGCCGGCATGGTCGTACAGCCTGATCATGGACGGTTCGCGGGTGCTATGGCTGAACACGTCGTACTCGGCGTTGGCCACGCCGGTAAACGAGAACAGATCGTTCTGGATCTCTGCACCCTCGTGATTGGTGAAGAGGGCGGATACGTCCCAGCCTGAGGAGATCTTATCACTCATCGGCGTCAGGGTTAGCGTGCGCGCTGCGAGCATTTGCTGCGCGGTCAGATCCGGCAAGTAATCAATCGTGATGTAGTTCATGGTCTTTATCATGGCGTTGTCGGCAGGGTTCACCTCGGTGATGCTTGCCGTATGGCATCCAGGCCTTGCGTGGCGCTAGTAGCAAGGCGTCGGACTGGCGTGGGCCGACTTTCAGTGCGCGTGAGCGGGCAATGACTGGATGGGATGGGATCGGAGGCGCAGGTGGTGGCTGGGGCGCCGTCCGTAGTTACGTTTAAGCATCACAGTATACGCGATTTATTGAGTTAAACGCAACTATAAGTTATAGTTGGAAACCTTATGTGCGGCGTGCCATCGGGTCGCGCGACAAGCGCGGCGGAGCGGGGGCGGGTGGGCAAAAGGGCGGGCTGGATGCGCCGTGCGGTACGCGCCGTGCGGTTCCGGCACATCCCGCACGCGTTGTGTCGATCAGGCCGAAAAAGCCGGGGCCGCCACATGGCTGTCCAGGCCGGTCAGGGCGATGGCGGGGCCGTCGAACTGGGGCAGCGGCAAGTCTTGCGCGTGCTCCGGGGCGCTGCGCGGCACCGCCGGCAGACCGGCCACCGCCAGCTTGACGGTGCTCTGGAAAGTGTTCGCATCGGTCGAGGACGTCACCGACTTGAGCAGGTCGCGCGCCACGGCTGCCGGGCCGGCGCCGTTGTACGAGGCGGCCTTGCCATCGGTTTCCAGCCCGAACGTGAAATTCGATGCCACGCTGATCTTGTTAGTGACCAGCAGCGCGTCGTTCAGGCCCTGGGCCGAGGTGTTGGTCTGGGCGCCGGCCAGGATCGACAGCGAGGCATTGGCGCGCGTGAGCGAACCGGAGTCGATGGCCTTGGTCCAGAATTCGAGGCCGGTTTGCTGCGGATCGCGGTTCAGGACGTTGTTGAAGACGGCCTTGACGAACGTCCTGGTATCTCCCGAATACAGCGCCTTCGATTCCGCGCTCGCGCCGAAGGAATCGATCAGGTATTTCACCGATGCGTCCTTGGCATAACGGGCGCTCAGTTCGGTCGCGCTCGCCGGTGCCGCCAGACTGGCCAGCTGGGTCTGGAAACTCTTGAGGCCGCCCAGGTCGGCTGCCCGGCCGAAATAGGCGATGTACAGCGCCTGGGTCAGGTCGCCGTACCCCATGTCGTAGGCGCCGTCGGAAAAGACCAGGTTCTCGATGCTGCGCAGGCTGTCGGTGCCTTCTTTCGTGACCGGCGAGGAGATGGTGAACGCGGTGCCGTTCTTGACGATGCTGTAGTCGGCGCGCTTTCCGGAATACGCCATGGTATCGATGCCGCCGCGGCCGTCGACAATGTCATTGCTTGGCGTCGCTTCAAAACGGTCCGGGTTGGCGGTGCCGGTGAGGGTGTTGGTCGGTTTTGGGGCCGTGTCCAGATCGGCGTAGATGTTGAGCGACGCCTCTTTATTGATGTCCGCGGCGCCCTGGTTCCAGCCGGCTTCGACGTACATGATGCCCGAGTAGGGCGCGACAAACTTGGGCAGGTAGTCCATTCCGTAATCGCTTGGCAGCTCCGTGTCGACGGCGATCGCGCGGCCGAGATTGTCGTAGACCTTGATCAGGAAAGGATCGAAGTAACTGTGGCTGAAAATATCGTAGGTCACACCCTCGATCGCCTGGAACGAAAACAGGTCGTACAACGCCGCGTCGGGCAGGTTGGTCTTCGCCCGCGCCACCAGGTCCCAGCTGTGGGAGCCGTCTTTCACGAGGTCGCCCATGAAGGTCAGCGCCTGCGCCATGGCGATCTCCTGCGCTGTCAGGGGCTGGAGGTAGTCTAAAATGGGGTAGGTCATCGTGGTTTCCTTGTTTTATGTCAGGGAGCCGCATGTTTGGCATGCAGCTCGGATCGGGTCTGGTTTCTCAGCCGCGGTTACCTACTTATTATTCACACGCATGGTGGCTTTATTTGATGCCATTCGCGGCAAGCGGCCGATCATTTGCTCGATCGAGTATTCCACGACCAGCGCTCAATTTCTATATTGAAATTTGTATTACTTGTTAATGGGGTGTTATCAATTGTAAGCGCCGGTAAGCAAGCGTGCCCACAGGAAGATTCTGTGTTGACGTGACGGTTTTGTGATGATTAGTCAACATTGTTGCAGCGAACGCCGTATGCAAGAGGTATGATGGCTCACCAAGCATGAATGTTATCCCAAGTCACATCATGCTTACAATAAATCATTATTCTGGGAAACTCTTTTAATATGAATCGGAGTAACAATATGACGAAAAGCATGCAAGCCAGGCTTGGCCTGATCGGCGTCGTCGCCGCCCTGGCGGGGTGTGCCAGCAGTACCATGCCCGGGACGGTTGGTGTCACACGCTCGCAATTCATGATCGTGCCGGCGGCGGAAGTGGATGCGATGGCATTGTCGGGATTCAGCAACCAGAACCAGAAAGCCAGGGCAGCAGGCAAGCTGGTCAACAGTGGCGCCGAATATGACCGTCTGGAGCGCATCGCCAAGCGGCTGCAGGCGCAGGTGCCGGTGTTCCGCGCCGATACCAAAGACTGGAAGTGGGAGCTGGCGCTGATTGACGCCCCGGTGCTCAACGCCACCTGCGCGCCCGGCGGCAAGATTACCTTCTACACGGGCCTGGTTCGCAAGCTCAAGCTCACCGATGACGAGATCGCCATGGTGATGGGCCACGAAATCGCCCACGCGCTGCGCGAGCATGGCCGCGAACGCATGTCGGAAGCCAAGGCGACCGGCACGGTCACCACGCTCGCCAAGGTGCTGGCACCGGACAAGGCGCTGACTGTCGACCTGGCCAACAAAGCCTCGTACTTCCTGTTCTCGCTGCCCAACTCGCGCGAGCACGAATCGGAAGCCGACACGATCGGTCTGGAACTGGGCGCTCGGGCCGGATATGACCCGCGGGCGGCGGTAGTGGTATGGGAAAAGATGGCGGCAGCGTCGAGCGGTGCCGGCAAGGCCGAGTTCTTGTCGACCCACCCGTCGAACGAGACCCGGATCGCCTCGCTGACGGCCATGCAGCCGCGCGTGGCGCCGCTGTACGCGGCAGCCAACAAGAAATAGAGAGCGATAATCGGCGGGCCGTCAGGGCGCCGGGCCGCCCTGACGGCTCGGCGCCATCGGCCGGCGACCGGCCCGGAATTCGGTTCCGGGACTGCGTGCGTGCTTGCTGTCCCCGGCGCAAATTTTGTCGAAGAACACAGGGCTTCTGCAATCGTGGTACAGCATGTGCGTGACGTGGCATGCCGAAACAGCCGATATTGCCGCGTTGATGATGGTCCTGAACTGGCCGATCACCGTTGCACTCATCGCCGCCACCATGCTGGCGCTTGAACTCACCTTTGCGATTCCCCTACTTACGGTTCCTTACGCCATCGCGCTGGCGCTGTGTGGGTTGGCCGTGGGATTCTGGTGGCATTCGAGGGCCTTGGCAATCAGATCCGGCACGTCTTGAGTTCACGCAGCCGGCATGTAGCTGCGTTGACTGGGCATCGTACGACCATTAAATTGAGAGCGTCAACGGAAGCAATTGCAGGGATATTTTAAGGAACCAACAATGAAAGAAGTTCAATTTACGATCCTGGTTGAGCCGGAATTGTCCGACAGCTTTGCCGAAGCCGCTAAAACGGAAGGCCGGCCAGCCGACCAGATCGTGCGCGAGTTCATGCGTGACTACGTGAGCCGAGTGCGCGAACGCGATACGGTAGCAGTGAAGGAAGTCACTTCTGCCAGCGAGCGCAAGCGCCGGCAAGACGCGGTGACCTTCGCCATGGCGTCAGTCGGGTTGGAGGGTTTCAAGCACTCGAAGGAAGACGAAGAGCGCGCTCAACGCTTCATCACGGGTGAAATCGATCTTGCCGAATACCTCGGCGCAGCGCCCAGTGTTGACCAATTAAACAAATGAGCGTGACAGACAACGATCGCGAGAAGCTTGAAACCAGCTTTACTACAAGACGTGTTACCGAACTTGAGCTGAACCCGGTACGCGGCGAATTCGATGTTGGGCATTTGAAAGAAATTAATCGTCGAATATTTCAGGATTTGCCTAAAGCCGGTTTTGATGACGTAAAGCCCGGCGAATTCCGCCCGCCTGCCCCTGAGGGCAAGGACTGGGTGAAAAATCGCGGCTTGGCTACTGTCGCGGGTTCATTTTATGTTGCCTACTCGAGCATGGATACGAACGACCACGAGCGGCTCAATAAGGTGCTTGAGGGAGCGGTGCCGGATAAGTTGCGGGGATTGAAAACGGAGGAATTTACCGCCACCATTGGCCGCCTCTACGCGGAGCTTGACTATGTCCACCCTTTCAGCGACGGCAACAGCCGCACGCTGCGCACCTTCACGAAGCAGCTCGCGAACGAAGCCGGCTACGACCTCGACTGGTCGCGCTTCAACAAGGGTGACGGCGGCCGCGATGTCCTGTATATCGCGCGCGACCGCAGTGTCAACGAACTGGCGAAGCCGCACATCAAGGACGAGGATACGATGCGCAAGGTCGTCAGCACCCTGGATCGGATCGAGGGCAACCCCGACCTGCCGACGCTCTTGCGCGATGCCGTGCGGCCGACACGTGCCGTGGAGTTCGAAAGGTCGGCCAGGGCCGACGAGGTCGAGGTATTGAAAAAACATCCCGAACTGAAGGAGGCGTTCCGCACCGTGCGCAGCGCCGCCGACTATTTCGAGGCGAAGATTCCCGATGATGCAAAGGGGCAACAGGAGGCGTTGCAGCAGGTACGGAAGCAGGTTGTTGACCGCTTGAATAAAGGCGAGACAAGTGGGTTTGGCGCCTCACCTAATCAGCCGCAGAAATCAGAAGCGGCGCCAGTCAAGACCGTCGAAGCCAGGCGTCCAGGCAGGGATGCGGACCGCAATTAATAGCACCGTCGGGATCGCTTTTTTCCTACCCATGCCTTCCTTGCTCGACCGCTACATGTAAGACGGCGCGCCCCGATCGCCATGATGAACTTCACACAATACTGCGCGACCGGGAAAAACGGTCCCGATTCGGCGTAGCCACTACTCCCGTCCTGCTCATCGCTGAACCGCTCCCTCGACGTCGGCATCATCGCCGTAGCCCGGCGCGCTGGGTGCCACCAGAGCGCAACTCCGACATGCCTTAACCGCCTGCTGATCAGCATAGCGCAGGATAGTGGAGGTCCACCAGGGACCGCTCTACACGGAACGATCGCTGGCGTCCATCGCCCGAGCGTTCGCGATCTAACAGACTGGTCATTCATTCCGGGGCACGCTTGATAAATTGCACGTTTTTCCGGCTGTGCCACGCCCACGCGCGTCAACCAGGACGACACTATGTGCTGCACAGATCATTCATCGCCTTTGCGGCGCCCCCGTCGGGCAGGGGGTGCCCGTCCGGGCAGTCACACAATCAGCGAAGAGGATGCCACCACATGGACGAGTTCAGCGATATCAAACTATCGAGGCGGGAACTGTTAATCGCGGGCGCCATCACCGCCACGGCGGCCAGCGTGCCCGGAGCGGCCGGTGCGGCCCCAGGCGCGCCCAGTGCGCCGCCGGTGACCACCAAGGTCGCCTTCCAGGTCAACGGCAAAAGCCACACGCTCGACGTCGACACCCGTACCACCCTGCTCGATGTGCTGCGCGAGAACCTGCACCTGACCGGCACCAAGAAGGGCTGCGACCATGGCCAGTGCGGCGCCTGTACCGTCATCGTCGATGGCCGCCGCATCAACTCCTGCCTGACCCTGGCGGTGATGCACGAAGGCGCCAAGGTCACCACCATCGAAGGCCTGGGCAACAAGGACAAGCTGCATCCGATGCAAGCGGCCTTCATCAAGCATGATGGCTACCAGTGCGGTTACTGTACCCCGGGCCAGATCTGCTCGGCCGTGTCGGTCCTCGATGAAATCAGGCAGGGCATCCCGAGCCACGCCAGCGCCGACCTGATGGCACGCCCACAAGCGACGCCCGACGAAATTCGCGAGCGCATGAGCGGCAATATCTGCCGCTGCGGCGCCTACTCGAACATCCTCGATGCGATCACCGACGTCGCGGGGAGCAAGGCATGAAGGTCTTTACCTACCAGCGCGCCACCAGCAGCGCCGACGCCGCGGCCGCCGCCATGCGCGCGCCCGGCGCCAAGTTCATCGCCGGGGGCACCAACCTGCTCGATCTGATGAAGCTGGAGATCGAAACACCGGGCCACCTGATCGACGTCAATGGCCTGGGCCTCGACAAGATCGAAGCGACCCCGGAAGGCGGCCTTCGCATCGGCGCCCTGGTGCGCAACACCGACCTGGCGTCCGATGAACGGGTGCGGCGCGACTACGCCGTGCTGTCGCGCGCCTTGCTGTCGGGCGCGTCCATGCAGTTGCGTAACAAGGCAACCACCGCCGGCAACCTGCTCCAGCGCACCCGCTGCCCGTACTTTTACGACACCAACCAGCCGTGCAACAAGCGCCAGCCGGGCAGCGGCTGTTCGGCCATCGGCGGTTTCAGCCGCCAGCACGCCATCGTCGGCGCCAGCGACGCCTGCATCGCCACGCACCCGAGCGACATGGCCGTGGCCATGCGCCTGCTCGACGCGCAAGTCGAGACGGTCCGTGCCAACGGCGCCGCGCGCACCATCCCGATTGCCGACTTCCACCGGCTGCCGGGCAGCACGCCGCACATTGAAACCGTGCTCGAACCGGGTGAACTGATCACCAGCGTCACCTTGCCCAAGCCGCTCGGCGGCACGCATGTGTACCGCAAGGTGCGCGACCGTTCCTCGTATGCCTTCGCGCTGGTGTCGGTCGCGGCCGTGATCCTGCCGGGCGGCGGCGGCCGGGTGGCGCTGGGCGGCGTCGCGCACAAGCCGTGGCGCATCGAAGCGGCCGAGCACAAGATGGCGGGCGGCGCCAGGGCCGTGGTCGACCAGCTGCTGGCTGGCGCAAAGACGACGCACGACAATGCGTTCAAGATCACGCTGGTCCAGCGCACGCTTCATGCGGTGTTGGCCGATGCGAAGAAAGGCTGACCCATGAAGTTCACCACACCCGCCACCACCAATCCCATCGACCAGCTCAAGGTCGTCGGCCGCCCCCTCGACCGCATCGACGGCCCGGCCAAGACCACCGGCAGCGCGCCGTACGCCTACGAGCAGCACGAGGCCGCGCCCAACGCCGCCTACGGCTATGTGGTCGGCGCCGGCATCGCCAAGGGCCGCATCACGTCGATCAACCTGGGCGACGCGCGGCGCGCGCCCGGCGTGATCGCCGTGATCGGCGCCGAGAACGCGGGCACGCTCGGCAAGGGCAAGATGAATACCGCCAAGCTGCTCGGCGGACCGGAAATCCAGCACTACCACCAGGCTATCGCGTTGGTGGTGGCGGAGACGTTCGAGCAGGCGCGCGCCGCCGCCAGCCTGGTCAAGGTGGAGTACGCAAAGGAGAAGGGCGCGTACGACCTCGATAAGGCCAAAGCTTCCGCCACCGTGCCCAAGTCGGATAAGCCGGACACCAGGGTCGGCGACTTCGACGGCGCCTTTGCAGGCGCGCCGGTGACGTTGGATGCCACCTACCGCACGCCGGACCATTCGCACGCCATGATGGAGCCGCACGCATCGATCGCCTCGTGGGAAGGCGACAAGCTGACCCTGTGGACCTCGAACCAGATGATCGACTGGACCAAGGGCGACCTGGCCAAGACGCTCGGCATCCCGAAGGACAAGGTGCGCCTGATTTCGCCGTACATCGGCGGCGGCTTCGGGGGCAAGCTGTTCCTGCGCTCGGAAGCGCTGCTGGCCGCCCTGGGCGCGCGCGCGGCCAGGCGGCCCGTCAAGGTCGCGCTCAGCCGACCGCTGATGATCAACAACACCACGCACCGTCCGGCCACGATCCAGCGCATCCGCATTGGCGCCACGCGCGACGGCAAGATCAGCGCGATCGGCCACGAAACCTGGTCCGGCGACCTGCCGGGAGGTAAACCGGAAGAAGCGGTGCAGCAGACCCGCCTGCTGTACGCTGGCGCGCACCGCATGACCAAAACGCGGCTGGCCGTGCTCGATCTGCCCGAGGGCAATGCGATGCGTGCACCGGGCGAGGCGCCGGGCATGATGGCGCTGGAAATCGCCATGGACGAGATGGCCGAAAAGCTCAAGATCGACCCGATCACCTTCCGCATCCTGAACGACACCAAGGTCGATCCGGAAAAGCCGAGCCGGCCGTTTTCGCAGCGGCGGCTGATCGACTGCCTGCGCACCGGCGCCGAGCGTTTCGGCTGGAAGGCGCGCAATGCCGAGCCGGGCAAAACGCGCGAAGGGCGCTGGCTGATCGGCATGGGCGTGGCCGCCGCCTTCCGTAACAACATGGTGATGAAGTCGGGTGCCCGCATCCGCCTCGACGGCGAGGGCATCGTCACGGTGGAAACCGACATGACCGACATCGGCACCGGCAGCTACACCATCATCGCCCAGACCGCGGCGGAGATGATGGGCGTGGCGATCGACAAGGTGGTGGTGAAGCTGGGCGACTCCAGCTTTCCGGTGTCGGCCGGCTCGGGCGGGCAGTGGGGCGCCAACAGCTCGACCGCCGGTGTGTACGCGGCGTGCGTGAAGTTGCGCGAGGCGGTGGCGCAGAAGCTCGGCATGAATCCGGCCGAGACCGAGTTTGCCGACGGCGCCGTGCGCGCCGGTGGCAAGAGCGTGCCGCTGGGGCAGGCCGCACAGGGTGGTGAGCTGGTGGCGGAAGACAGCATGGAGTATGGCGATCTGGACAAGAAATTCCAGCAATCGACCTTTGGCGCGCATTTTGTGGAAGTGGCGGTCGACAGCGCCACCGGCGAAACGCGCGTGCGGCGCATGCTGGCCGTGTGCGCGGCGGGACGCATCCTCAATCCCAAGTCGGCGCGCAGCCAGGTGATTGGCGCGATGACGATGGGGCTGGGCGCGGCGCTGATGGAAGAACTGGTGGTCGACACGCGCACCGGGTTTTTCGTCAATCACGACCTGGCCGGATATGAAGTGCCGGTGCATGCCGACGTGCCGCATCAGGAGGTGGTATTCCTCGACGAGACCGACCCGATGTCCTCGCCGATGAAAGCGAAGGGCGTGGGCGAGCTGGGGATTTGCGGGGTGGCCGCGGCGATTGCGAACGCGGTGTACAACGCCACCGGCGTGCGCGTGCGCGAGTATCCGGTCACGCTCGACAAGCTGCTTGCGAAGATGCCTGCCATGACCTGAAGCGGGTCTTCCACGCGACGAAAACTGGAAGAGCGCCATCGCATACGTTATGCTGTCGCCCCGAGGCGCGAACGAGGGTAGTGGTTCGTCGCCGGGTCAAGCGGAGTAACGGGAAGATGGTGAAGGTTTATGTCGAGTGAGAAGAAACAGGTGGTCCTTGAACAGGAACCACCGCAGGCGCGCCTGGCGGCACGGTTGCCGCCTACGCTGCTGGCGACGGAAACGGCGTGGTCCGGGGACGCCGCCGCCAAAAAGCAGGCGCGCGAGGAACGCGATGCGCTGGTGCGGGGCGTCACCTCAATTGACGACATGCGTCACGCTATCAGGCGCGCGGGACGCGATCTGCCTTCGATATCCGAAGTGCCGCGTGTCGGCAGACTCGATGCCGCGGCTTTTCGCGCGCGTGCGGCACAAGGCTTGCCATTCCTGATCACGGGCGTGGTCAAGCGCTGGCCGCTGTGCGACCTTACGCCGCAGACGCTGCGCGAGCGCTTCAGCCATGTGCCGGTGCGGGCGCGGGTGGGCGACTATGTCAATACCGCGTTCGCGCCCGACCGGGCCATGCAGGATATGTCCATGCTGGAGTATCTCGACCTGGCGGACGCCGCTGCCGAGGGCTTGCCGCCGTATCTGGGCAATCTGGAACTGCGTGAATTGAACAATATGTGTTTCTGGCCTGCGTATTTCAGCAAAATGGGCCCGCCGCGCTTCTGGCTCGGCCCGGCGGGAACGGTGACGCCGCTGCATTGCGATTATGACGATAATATTTTCGCGCAAATCTGGGGCACCAAGCGGATTTTCCTGGTGCCGCCGCACCATGACGAATTCCTGTATCCGAGCGAGGCCAATGCCATCCTGTTCGGTTCGCCGGTCGATCCCGAGGCGCCGGATTTCGACAAATTCCCGCTGGCGCGAAAAGCGACCATGATCGAGTGCATCGTCAATCCGGGGGACATGCTGTATGTGCCGGCGGGGTGGTACCACCAGGTGCGCGCGCTGACGTTTTCGCTGTCGGCCAACCGGTGGGCGAGGGCGGTGCCGTTTGCGCTGAGTGGCGAACAATTCCTGCAGCGTCGGAGGGAGTAATAAACGTTCAGTAAGCGATCCATGAACCCCAATCTTGCGGCCTTCTCAGCGCCGAGGCATTCTAGCCGGACCGATTTTTTTGGGAGCGGATATGAAGTCTGGGGCAGCATTTTGGATGGGGCACGTCGCCACAATCGAGCGTGACGGCATCGCGGCAAGCAAGCACGCCCGCCAGCACGGCCTGTCCGTGACGGCGTTGCGTTACTGGTGCCGCAAACTGCGAGCAAGCTCAATGAAGGTGGCGCCGCCTGCGAGTCAATTCCTGACGCTCAGTGTCGCGCAACCCGGCGACGGCCCGCCTCAATCGGGCTGCATCCTGATGCTCGCGGGAGTTCGCCTCGAGATGCCAGCGCTACCGCCACCAGAATGGTTGGCCGCCGTGGCAATAGCGACGCAGGGCTGCCGCTGATGCATCCGGGATATCAAGTCGCGCAGGTTCATTTGTGCCGTGTACCGATCGACTTCCGCAAGTCGATCAATGGGCTCTCGGTACTTGTTGAGCAGGAGCTCGGCCTCGATCCATTCGGCCAAGCCTTGTACGTCTTCATCAATCGCCAGCGCAACAAGATCAAGGTGCTGTACTGGCACCGCAATGGCTTTTGCCTTTGGCTCAAACGCCTTGAAGCGGAGAAATTCGCCTGGCCGCGCGATGGCGAGGCAGCAGCCCACGAGCTCACCGCGCAGCAGTTCGAGTGGCTGCTTGAAGGCTTCGATCTGTGGCGTCATGCCCCGCATAAATCCTTGCATTTCACTTCTGTTTCGTAATGCGAGCTGTTAACATGCTGCATGCCTTCTGCCGCCGTCAAATCGTCCATCACGCTGCCGGAAATCGCGCTACCCGCGCTCGGGTTGCCGGCCATCCTGCCTGGCGACGTGGCCGGCCTGACTGCGCTGCTGCACGAGCAGCACAGCATGTACGCCAGCGCGGTCGAGTCGATCCGCCTGCAAGCCATGCGCGCAGCGCACGACTATCTGATTCGCATGGTCGAGCAAGCGGCGCTGGCGCGGCATCGTCTGTACGGGGCAAGCTCCGAACAAACCTCATCGCAGGCAAGGCTGTTCGACGAGGCCGAAGTGCTTGCCCAAGACGACGCAGTGCAGGACTTGGCACCAGTGCCTCCAGGGGGCGTTCCTGGAACGAAGCCTGCACACAAACAGGCGCGCGGCAAGCGGGCGCCTTTACCTCCCAGTTTGGAGCGCGTCGATGTCGTGCACGATGTGCCCGCCGACGAACGCACCTGCCCGTGCGGCACTCCGATGGTGGAGATCGGCGAAGAAGTCAGCGAGCAGCTCGATGTCGTCCCGATGCAAGTGCGCGTGTTGCGCCATGTGCGCAAGCGCTATGGCTGCCCAGGCAGTGCGCATGCGCCGGTGACGGCACCGTTGCCACCACAGCCGCTACCCAAGAGCAATGCCAGCTTCAGGCTGCTGGCGATGCTGCTGGTGGCCAAGTTCGTCGACGGCCTGCCGCTGGCCCGTTTCGAGTATGTGCTGGGCCGTCATGGCATCGCGGTGCCGCGCCAGACACTGGCGCGCTGGGTGATCGGCGCCGCGCGCGTACTGCAGCCGCTGCACAATCTACTGCGCGACCTCCTGCTGGACGGCGATCTGATCCACATGGACGAGACCGTGGTTCAGGTGCTCAAGGAGAAGGACAAGGCGGCCACGTCCAACAGCTACATGTGGGTGCAAACGGGCGGGCCGCCGGGGCGCCCGGTCGTCCTTTACGACTACGATCCCAGCCGCAGCGGGGAGGTGCCGGCGCGCCTGCTGGAGGGCTATCAAGGCTATCTGATGACCGACGGCTACGAGGGCTACAACCGTATTGCGC
The DNA here is from genome assembly GCF_030846495.1 of Massilia scottii. Lineage (NCBI taxonomy): Bacteria > Pseudomonadati > Pseudomonadota > Betaproteobacteria > Burkholderiales > Oxalobacteraceae > Massilia > Massilia scottii. The sequence goes on from NZ_JAVCWM010000002.1 coordinate 497,559, forward strand.
GTGCCAATGGCGTCGAGCACATGGTTTGCTGGGCACACGCGCGGCGCGGCTTCGTGGAGGCGGCGCGCGTGCAGCCAAAGGGCAAGCGCGGCAAGGCGGACGAGGCTGTCGATCTGATCGGCCAGCTGTATCGCATCGAGCGCGCGCAGCGCGACGCCACGGATGGGCAGCGCCTGCTGGCGCGCCAGACGCACAGTGCGCATGTGCTGGGCCAATTGCGTGCGTGGCTGGAAACGCATTTGCCAGCGGTGCCGGCGCGTACCGCGCTCGGTGCGGCCATGGCGTACCTGTACAAATACTGGGGAAAGCTGACCCGCTACATTGCGCGTGGCGATCTGCCGATCGACAACAACCGTTGCGAGAACGCGATCCGGCCCTTCGTGGTCGGCCGCAATAATGCAAACGGCAGTTTTATGCGAACTCGCCTGCGAAGTCGGGCGATTCCTCCCTCGGTAGAAACCCCGCCCGGCCTCTCGGCCACTTCACATGATCACAGCGACTGCAGGAACTGCATCAACCCCTTGGGTGGGCGGTAGCGAGTTGGCCTGACCTCAGGAGGTTTTAGCCGAGCAAGTGTTCTCTCCTTCATCGCAAGGTCGGCCTCGATGTACATGTGGGTGGTTGATGGACTCTCGTGACCAAGCCACAATGCGATGTCCGTGGAACTTGTACCCGCCTGCAGCAAGCCCATCGCAGTCGAGTGATGGACCATGTGAGGCGATACAGACAGCTTGCCGAGTTCAGGGTGGCAAGCCATGGCCGCCGCGACGGCAATTTTAAGCCGTTGCGTGACATTGGCCCTCGTCATTGGTCCGCCGTCACGACTTGGCAGCAACGCCGAGTTTGCCTCAAGTTGGGGGTTCAGGCTCAACCAATTACGTATCTCCCGAGCGGCTTCCTTCCACAGCGGCAGCGAGCGCTGCTTGCGGCCCTTGCCATGCAGGCGGACGCACGAGGTCGTGCCCAGCACCACGTCGACCACCCGCACGCCGATGATCTCCGATACCCTTGCGCCGGTGTTGAACATCAGCGTCAGCAGCAAATGATCACGTTGGCCCAGCCAGGTCGTGGTTGGCACGTCGATCACAGCCAGCATCTGCTCGCGCGTCAGGAAGCCCACCATCTTGCGCTCGAAACGCTTCATCGGTACCGCCAGCGCCTGCTCGATGACGCTCAGGCTGGCGAGGTCGCGACGGGCGGCAAACTTCAGGAACGAACGAAGCGCCGCCAAGCGGATGTTGCGGCTGCGTGGTGAGTTTCCCCGTTCACGCTCCAGGTGGTCGAGAAAGCTTGCGATAAACCTTGGCTGGAGGTCCGACAACTCGAAAGCAGTGGCTGGCTTGCCGAGGGTCTGTTCGGCAAAGCGCAGGAGCAACAAGAAACTGTCTCTGTAGGAGGCGATGGTTTGCGGACTGAGTGAGCGCTGGCGTGTCATGTAGTCGGTGAAGAACTCTTGCACCAGTGACGCAAAGCTGGGTGAGATCGGCTTACTCATGGTCCGCTCCTTGGCGCACGAACCGCTCGAACCGCGTGCCCACCGATTCCATCAACTCCGGCGTGCCTGTCAGGTACCAATAGGTATCGGAGATATTGGCGTGGCCTAGGTAGGTACACAGCCAGAACATCGCGTGCTCGATCGACGCGCCACCTTCGTGCCAGAGTTGGACACGCCTGACCACCATCGTATGCCTCAGATCATGTATGCGCGGCCGGGCATGTTCGCCCCGAGCTTGCCAGCCCAGTTGATCCCGCAACCCGGCGAACACGTAGTGGACCCCGCTCGGCGACAGCGCGCGGCCCGACAGCGACGCGAATACGGGCGTTTCACCCGCGCAACCGATGAACCGTTGCCGCGCACGGAGGTAGTCGGACAGGGCATGCACGACGCTGGCGTGCAGGGCCAAGCAGCGCGACTTGTGGAACTTCGTCTGGCGCACGGTGAGCGTCGCCATCGGCAAATCGATATCCTTGACCTGTAGATTCAGCGCCTCGGAGATTCTGAGTCCAGTCGCGGCGATGAGCCCGAACAGTGTCTTATAAGTCAAGGGACGGAGCCCGCCTGACGGCGTCATGCGCTCAGACAGGGCCAGCAGATAGCCAATCTCCTGGTCGGTGTAGATGTGTGGGGAGCCAGTCGTCGATGGCCGTGGCCCAAGATGAATGGTGGCGGCACCTCAGTGGCGGGTTCGAATTGGCGGTAGTAAGTCGCGAACGGTCGGACGACTTCCAGCCTGCGCGCTGCCGTAACGGTGCCCGTTCGTGCGACATGCTCGCGCGCCCAATCCAGTTGCAGATCGAGCGTCAGCGGCCCTTGATGGTCTTTGGCGTCGGCGAATCGGGCGAAGCGCATCAGCTCAGTGCCCGGGCTCTTCAGCGCGAAGC